>DOUE01000015.1 GCA_003520745.1 Erysipelotrichaceae bacterium | reverse complement strand
TCTACAAATCGTTGACTTCTTCATTAATTACGCTTTTTTTGGTAACATGGAAAAAAATACCAATTCTTTCGAAAACCTTTTCGTGAAATCCTTCTTTATGTTATGATGTTATCGTAATAGCACAAAAGGGGAGTGGTTTCATGGTCGATATTCGCGATATTGCGAAAATGGCCGGCGTTTCAACCGCCACCGTTTCAAAAGTTCTCAACAATTATTCCGAAGTCAGCGAAGCGACGAAAATCCGGATTCTGAAGATCGTCGAAGAAGTCGGCTACATCCCGAACTCCAGCGCACGCGCGCTGAGTACCAAACGAAGCTGGCTGATCGGCATCGTCTATTCCGAGCATCTTCATATCGGTCTGGAGCATAATTACTTCTCCGGTGTTTTGGAAGCGTTCAAACGCAAGGTCGAATCCTTGGGCTACGACGTCGTCTTCATCTCGGGGAAAGACATCGGATATCTGAAACGTTGCCAAGTGCGCAACGTCGACGGCGTGTTCGTGGTCACCGCGGATATCACCGACGAAGGCTTGCGCGCCCTCTTGGACAGCGACATCAAGTGTGTCACCACCGACGTCCCCTATAAATCGATCCCTCTGGTCTATTCCGACAACCGTCAGGGAAGCCTCTTAGCGGTACGCCATCTGGTCGAACTCGGCCATCGCCGCATCGCCCACATCGCCGGTCCGCTCTCCTCGATCGCGGGGCAAGAACGCCTGGACGGCTATCGCCAGGGATTGGCGGAAGCCGGTCTGCCCTATGATGAAAGCCTGGTCGTGGAAGCCGGGGAATACGACGCGCAATCCGGCTACGATTGCATGAACCGACTCCTGCAACTGCCACAACTCCCCACCGCCGTCTTCGTCGTCTGCGACTTGTCGGCACTGGGCGTGGTACGATGCATCAGCGAACACAATTTGGTCGTCGGCAAAGACATCTCCGTCGTCGGGTTCGACGACATCGAGCTTGCCGCCCATGTCCATCCCGCCCTCACCACCCTCAAACAAGACCGCAAGACGATCGGGAAGATCTTGGCCGAAACCCTCATCAAACGCATGAACAACGAAACCGTGGAAGAAAAGATCGTCATCCCGACGAAACTGATCGTGCGGGATTCGACCTCCAAGATCGATTAAACAGACGAAATCAAGAAAAGGAACCTGCGGGTTCCTTTTTGATGAACTTTAAGCGAAAACGTTTACTTTACTACTTGAAGCGCTTACACGACATGATATAATGAGGGCGAAAACGATTTCGAAGGAGGAAATCAAATGGAAAGAACCTTGGTGTTTGAAGAAACGTTTGTTTCGGGTACGAAACTGAATGAAGAAGTCTGGTCCTATGATATCGGTGCAGGAAGCTGGGGGAACAACGAGTCCCAATATTATACCCGGTCCGATAAAAACGTACGGATCGAAGAGGATGGATTGAAAATCACGGCGCATAAGGAAGAAATCGACGGGAGTCATTACAGTTCCGGCCGCATTTTGACGCGCGGCAAGAAGACGTGGCAGTACGGACGATTCGAAATCCGGGCGAAGATGCCTGCAGGCAAAGGGACCTGGCCGGCGATTTGGATGTTGGGGGTCAAGGAAGGGGATGAAGGGTGGCCGGCGATCGGCGAAATCGACATCATGGAACATGTCGGTCGTACGCAGGACATCGTCCATTTCAGTCTGCATACGAAGAAATACAACCATCGCGACAAGACGCAGATCACACATGTTGAAAAGATCGACGACGTGACCACGTCGTTCCACGATTATGTGTTGGATTGGGATGCCGAAAAGATCGCGTTCGAAGTCGATGGAAAACAACAAGCTTGTTTTTATAAGAAAGACTATGCGGATTCCTGGCCTTTCGACAAGCCGTACTACCTCATCCTCAACCTCGCGATCGGCGGCGGCTTCGGCGGTGAAATCGATGATTCCATCTTCCCGCAAACCCTGCAGATCCAATCCATCCGTATCTATCAATAAGGAGAACCCATGGACATCGAATCGATCCTCATAAAAATGACGTTGGAAGAGAAGTTGTTGATGCTTGGAGGTAGCGACGGGTGGCATTTCTACGGTGTCGAACGTTTGGGAGTCCCAGGCGTGCGGGTCTGTGACGGCCCCCATGGCATCCGTGTCCACCGCGAGAACGTCAAGGAAGGCGAACCGGAATTGGATCCCGCCACCAATTTCCCCTGTGCCTCGGCGATGGCGGCGACCTTCAACCCCGAATTGATCCGCAACGTCGGCCGCGTGATCGGCGAAGAATGCCGGCACTATGGTGTCGACGTTTTGCTGGGTCCCGGAAGCAACGGGAAGCGCTCGCCGTTGGCCGGCCGTAATTTCGAATATTATTCCGAGGATCCCTACTTAACCGGTGTCATGGCGACTTCCTTCATCCAAGGGGTCCAAAGCACGGGGGTCGGAACCTCGATGAAACACTTCATCGCCAACGAACAAGAGACCAGCCGCCTGTTCATCAGTTCCAAGGTCGACGAACGCACCATGCGCGAAATCTACCTGCTTCCGTTTGAAATGGCCGTCAAAGAAGCCAACCCGTGGACGATCATGGCTTCCTACAACCGGATCAACGGCAAGTACGGATGTGAAAACCCCGAGATCCTGATCGACATCCTACGTAAGGAATGGGGCTATGACGGGATCGTCGTCTCCGACTGGGGGGCGGTCAACGACAAGATCGAATCCATCAAACATGGCCTGGACATCCAAATGCCCGGGAAAGTGGAAATCGACGACCGCTTACGCAACGCGGTCGAAAAACAGGAAATCACGATGGAAACCTTGGACGACCATGTGCGCAACTGCCTGCGTTTGATCCAACGTGTCCAAGACAACAAGAAAACCTATGCCTTGGATCTGGATAAGAACCATGCCTTCGCCCAACAGGTGGCCGGTGAAGCCATCGTCCTCTTGAAGAACGACGGCATCCTTCCGCTAGAACCCGGGATCAAACTCGGGGTCATCGGGCGATTCGCCGATGACAAAGTCCGTTATAACGGCGGCGGAAGTTCCTACTGTCTTGCCTATAAAGTCGAAAAACCGCTCGAAGCGCTACGTTACTATGCGGATGTCAGTTATGCCGGCGGATACGACGAAGAAGAAACCAGCGATGATTTACTGCGCGAAGCGCTCGAAGTTGCAAAAAACGCGGACAAGGTCGTTCTTTTCGCCGGAACGACGTCGAGAATGGAATCCGAAGGTTATGACCGCTGGACGATCGAACTGCCCGACGGACACCGTCGTCTGATCGAAGAAGTGGCGAAAGTCAATCCGAACCTGGTCGTCGTCCTCAACAACGGCGCTGCCGTCGCGACACGAGCGATCGAGGCGTCTTCCCGCGCGATCGTCGAGGCTTGGTTTTTGGGATCGGCTTCCGGTCAAGCGATCGCCGACATCCTGTTTGGGAAAGCGAACCCCTCGGGGAAACTCAGCGAGACCTTCCCGATCCAAATCGAACACACCCCGGCCTACCTCAACTTCCCCGGCATCAAGGACGAAGTCGTCTATCAGGAAGGGATCTTGACGGGATATCGCCATTACGATACCCGTGAACTTCCGGTCGCCTATCCTTTCGGCCACGGTTTGAGCTATTCAACCTTCGCACTGACGAATCTGCATGTCGACGACCGCTACCTTAGTGACGGGAAAATCGTCGTACACGTCGACATCACCAATGTCAGTGACCGATTTGGCGGGGAAGTGGTGCAACTCTATCTTCACGATGAGGAATCCTACGAAGTCAAAGCGAAGAAAGAACTGAAACGGTTCGCGAAAGTCTTCCTTCAACCGCAGGAAACCCGCACCTTGACGTTCATCCTTGAACAGCGCGACTTCGCCTATTACTGCGAGCCGCTTCATCGATTTGCGGTGGAGGAAGGGAAGTTCTCGATCCTGCTCGGGACCTCCAGCCGCGACATCCGTCTCACCCATGGACTCTTCATCCCGTCGACCGACCTCGTACGTCCGCCGCTGACGCTTGATTTCCCCTACAACATGTGGATCAAGTATCCGACGGAAAAAGCCAAGATCGACGAACTGGTCGCAAAAACCCGTATGCCGCATTGGTGGGAAACCGAACCGCCCTTGAAACGCTGGCTGCATGTGCTGCGCCACGAATTCAACTGGAGCGATGCGGAATACGAAGAAATCAAACAACGTTTAAGCACATAAAACGCTGAAAAGATTTCATCGGAACCCACCAAAATCTGCAAATTTTACAGCAAAACCACCGTCATCGTCAAGCGATACGATAAAAACCATGGTAACGCTTACAAATTCCGAAAGATTTTACGAAAACGGTTTATAAAACAGTTGAAACCGTTTTCGGAGTATGCTAAGATGAACTCAGAAGTAATCCACAGGAGGGACACAATGAAAAGAATCATTACATTATCGTTGGCCGTATTCCTGATGGCTTCCATGTTGACGGCCTGTTCCAGCTACAAGAAACTGGACACCAAGATCGAAGGCGAAATCTCCGTTATGCTTTGGTCGGGGGATGGAACGTTCGCGGAAGACATCGGGCACAAGGACCTTGCACCGGAAGACCTTAAGGGTCAAAACCAGGCTGCCGCCTATGCCGTTGCCAAAGCCTTTAACGCTATTTATCCGAATGTTAAGATCAACGTCTATGCCAAGAGCGGCGGACCCAACGACAACGGGACAAGCTGGGCTCAAGAATTAGAAAACTTCAAAGCCGAACACGGCCGTTACCCCGATGTCTACGCTTCGACCGACTTGGTCGGTGACGTCGCGAAGGGTTTGGTCGCCGACCTCTCCCAATTCAAAGACGATCCTCTTTATAAATCCTTCAACAAGTCCGTCATGGGCATGATGAACTACTACGGCTTCCAAGCCGGTATCCCGCAGTTCCTGCAACCGTGGGGCGTCTACGTCAATAAAGCCTTGGCCGAAGAAAACAACATCGACGTGCCGGGCGTCAATTGGACCATCGAAGAATACACCGACTTCATCAACGAAGCCGACAACGAAAACTTCTGGGGCGCGATGGACACCGAAATGAACTTCATCCGCACCGGTACCACCTCTTTCGAAGAAATGATGTTCAACTATAAGGGAACGGGCGACTATGTCGACCTCGATTCCGATGAAATCAAAGCGTTGTTGGACTTCGTCCCCGAATGGTCGAAATCCGCGATTTGGACACAACGCGACCTCGGATTGGTTTCCGACGAAGTGATGAACGCCAACTGGTGGTGGTCGCACAAATTCTTCATGGAAAACAAGATCCTCACCAACGGAGGAGATCCCTGGATGATGGGCGATTGCGCCAATCCGGATCCTTCCCACTGGGCTGCCTGTAAATCCACGGACTGGGATATCTACCCGCGTCCTTCCACCGACTATCAACCCAATACCGTCGGCGTCGTCCTCGACCCGATGGCCGTCACCAACTACTGCATGATCGACGGTAACGCCGAATGCACCGCCGAAGAAAAAGAACAAGTCAAACTCGCTTACACCTTCGCATCCTTCTGGGCAGGGGACACCCGTTCCTGGCAGGCCCGCGCCGATCAAGAATTCCTCGACGGCGAAATCCTGAAGACCGCGATGAACGACTCCCTACCGTTGGTTACCGGCGATGAATTCGACGAACAGATGGAAATCTGGTACTCCGCGCCTAACCATACCCGTTTCAAAGACGCAGCCGTCATGCCGGGCTTCCATGAAGTCTTGAAGATTTGGGAAGCCGGTCAGTTCTGGGCCGTCTCCGACAAAGCCTATCCTTGGACGTATGATTTCGAAGGCGCAAGCCGTCCGATCATCTACGAATGGGATAACATCTGGAATCCGGAAGTCGCCGGCGCACGTCGTACCGATGCCAACTGGGCGGACTCCGTCAAATCCAAACTTTCCGATTGGAACACCGCGATCAACCAACGCTTCGAAGATGCTTCCGCATCCTTGAAGAATGGATTGAAGACCTTCTACGGATTCGAAGACTCCGATTTTAAATAAATCCTAAGATTGCGGGGGACATCGCATGATGTCCCCCTTCTTTTTTTTATCCAGAACGAAAACGTTTTCTTGAATTATTGTAAGCGCTTTGATAGAATAGAGAGAGGAGGGATTCGGTATGCGAAAAACGAAGATCGTGGTGATCGGTGCCGGTAGCGCATCGTTCGGTCTGGTTAATCTCGGAGCGATTCTTAGAACCGAAGAACTGAAGGGGAGCACCTTGTGTTTGGTTGATGTGAATCCGGTCGGTTTGGACCAGATCACACGACTTGCCCGGCGAATGAACCAAGAATGGCAAGCGGGGATGGAAATCGTTTCGGCCATTGACCGCGATGATGTTTTAGAGGGTGCCGAGTATGTCATCCTATCCGTCGCGATCGACCGGGAAGCCTGTTGGAAGAGCGACGTGGAGATCGCGTTGAAGCGTGGGATCCGTCACTATGGTGAAAACGGGGGACCGGGGGCGCTGATCCACACCGCCCGCAACGTCGAACTGATCTTGCCGATCCTTAAGGATATCGAACGCCTATGCCCCGAGGCATGGGTCCTGAATTTCACCAACCCGGTGCCGCGGATGTGCATCGCGGCGGCACGTTTCACGAAACTCAAAATCGTGGGGATCTGCCATGCGATCGATTTCGCCTATGTCATGCTTGCGAAGTTCTTCAAAGAAGATTGCGGATTCGACATCCCGGACGATTATACCTTTACCTGGCAGCAGGATTGGTCGACCTATGGCAAGATGGCACAGCTCGGTAAGGAACGTTATGACGTCCGTGCCGCGGGCATCAACCACTTCACCTGGATCTTAAGCATAAAAGATCGCCAAAGCGGAGAAGAAGTTCTCCCTGAACTTAAACAAAGATTCTTGGACTCGCATTTCGAGTTCGAGCCTTATACGCGTGAAATCCTGTCGGTTTTCGGCGAATTGCCGGTCTCCGGGGATTGCCACATGCTGGAATACCTGCCGTTCACCCACAATGTCCAGCGAAAATCCTGGGAACGCTTCGATATCCAAATGTATCCCTTGGATCAGGCAAGCCAGGACCGTGAAGGGATGTGGGAAAAAATCGAGCGTTTGTCGCGTGGCGAAGGGTCGATCGAAGAACTGCGTCACGCCCACAGCGAGCGTGCCGAACAATTGATCGTCGCGATGTTGACCGGCAAGCCTCTCTATGACCAGGCGGTGAACCTGCCTAACCGTGGGTACATTACGAATCTGCCGGAAGGCGCGATCGTCGAAGTCCCGGCATTGATCGATGCACATGGCATCCATGGCATCGGGGTCGGGAAATTGCCGGATCCGGTGGCCGAATGGTGCCGTAGGGAGATTTTCCTTGCGGAGAAAGTCGTCGCCGCCGTCGTGAACCAAGATAAAAAAGCATTGCTTGAGGCGATGGCGCTGGATCCGATGGTCGACGATTTGACCGTCGCCCGAGACTTGCTCGAGGAGTATCTTTCAGCGAATCAAAAATACTTGCCGACGTTCGGCGATTAGATTTCGTCAATATCATGAATCCGAAATTCTATGAAACGGAGGAATCCTATGAAACGCATCGCACTCATCTTTCTCAGCACGCTGATGATCCTGACCGGGTTAACCGCCTGCGCGACCCCCAATTCGAATACGACGCCCAGTCGTGAGGCGTCACAGGCGGCCTATGATCTACTGAGCGGAAGTCTCAACCAGCCGATTTCCCTGCATATCGATTATTGGCGCGACAAAGAAATCGCCGACTTAAGCACGGCGATCAACGGGGTCGGCGAACAAACGCAGGTCGATCTGGGCGCCATGGAATCCGTGACGTACACGTTCACGACCGAGGATGCTGTGCGCGTCCATTTCAGCGCGTTGTTGAAAATCGCCGAAGGAACCTTGCTGAACCCGATCCTGAAGATCGAAGTCAACGGGGAAGTCCCGTTCCGCGAGGCTTTGACCATCGACATTCCGATCCAATGGCGCGACCTAAGCAAGGACTTCGCGCTGGATAGTTATGGCGATGAATCCTTACCCAACCAATTGGCGGATCTGGATTATCGCAACGTCACCTTCTACAACAATACCTATTCCACCGTGGAACCCTTGAGTTTCGCTTTAAACGCGGGAATGAACACGGTGAAGATCACCAACATCTCATCCGACCCGGTCTCGTTGCGCGGGTTGAACGCCATTCAACCCTGGTCTTACCCGACCTACGCGTCCGTGAAGCCCGCCATCAATCCGGCAGGGGAGTTCGAACAGAGGATCGATGCGATCCACTACGCCGGTAAGAACTCTTCGTTTGTGCGCATGAGTTCCTATGCTTCCGCATCGGTCGCCCCGTTCGATCCGGTGGATAAACGCCTCAACATCATCGCCGGTGTTTCGTGGAAGAAATCCGGCCAGGCCCTCGATTACGAAATCGATGTCCCGGCCGACGGCTATTACCATTTATCCGTCCATTATATGAACGAAAAATCGGATTTCGCCGTATTCCGCTCCGTCGCGATCGACGGCGAAATCCCCTTCAGGGAAGTATCGGCCTATGCGTTCCCCATGACCGGGACAGGGAAATGGGCGATCGAGACGCTAAGCGACGAAAACGGCGACCCGTTCTACTTCAAACTTGAAAAAGGCAAGCATACCTTGACATTGCGCGCCGAGTCGGCGCCTTTACAGGAATCGTTGGGTTCGCTTCAACTCTTGATCGACCACATCAACCAGTTCGCCCTGGATATCCGTAAAATCACGGGGAAGGACATCGACCGTAACCGCACATGGAAACTGACGAATTTTTTGCCCGAGACCGCGGGATATCTTGAAGCGTATGAAATCCTGATCGAAACCATCTTGGCCGAGACTTCGGTCTACGCCCCCAACGGGATGGAATCGTCGACACTATCCTACCTCCAAAAAGCCCTCTATAAAATCCGTCAGATGCGCGAAATCCCCGATGAACTTCCGTTGTATCTCGACGATCTCTACAGCCAGACCGGTTCGGTCACCGAAATGATCGGGAATAGCCTGACCGAATTGGCCGACCAGTCGATGTCGTTGGATGAAATCGCGATCGGGAATAAGAAGACCTCGATGGTGGCGGAAGCGGGATTCATCGAATCCGTCCAAGCCGGCGTCATCTCCTTCGTTTCTTCTTTCACCTCAAAGAAATACGTCGCGAAGAACGACCCCAAGGTCCTCAATGTCTGGGTCAACCGTTCGATCACCTACGTCGACACGATGCAGAAATTGGTCGATGCGGATTTCACGGCGAAGAACGGCATCAAAGTCAAGATCTCGGTCATGCCGGATGTCAATAAACTCATCCTGGCCAACGCCGCCAACCAATCGCCCGACATCGCCTTGGGATTGCCTTCCTATATGCCTTTCGATTTCGCGATCCGCGGCGCCGCGTATAAATTATCCGATTTCGACGATTACTGGGAAGTCGCCGGACGCATGACGCCGGGGAGTCTGATTCCCTACATCTATCAGGACGATGCCTACGCGCTGCCTGAAACCTTGGACTTCCATACCTTGATCTACCGTACCGACATCTTCGACGGCTTGGATCTGAGCGTCCCCGACACCTGGCGGGATGTGTTGGATCTGCTCCCCGAACTGCAACGATACGGCATGAACTTCTACTATCTGACCGCGGGCGGCGGAAGCTTGAAATGGTTCTATCAGACCAGCCCGTTCATCTATCAATACGGCGGTTCGCTCTATGACAACACCGGGCTGCGAAGCGGCATCGATTCGCCCGAGGCGGTCGCGGGGGTGAAATTCCTCAGCGAACTCTTCACCACGTACTCGATCCCCGAACAAGTCCCGTCCTTCTATAATTCCTTCCGCTACGGTACCTTGCCGATCGGGATCGCGGATTTCGCGACCTACCTTCAAATCAAAAACGCCGCCCCCGAACTGGCCGGGCAATGGGCGCTGGCGCCTTATCCCGGAACCGTCAACGAGGAAGGGGAGGTCGTACGTTGGGACATCGTCAACGGAACCTCGGGCATGGTGTTTTCCAACACCGACAAGCCCGACGAAAGCTGGACGTTCCTGAAATGGTGGATGGAAACCGAAACGCAGACCTCCTTCGCCTACAACCTGCAATCGACCTACGGGCCGGAATACGTCTGGTTGAGCGCGAACCTGGAAGCGGTCGCCAATTCTCCGATCGAATACGACGATAAATCCGTCATCCTCGAACAAGTCCGTTGGCTCAACGACGTACCGCGTACGCCGGGGCAATACATGCTGGAACGCGGGATGTCGGACATCTGGAACACGACCGTCTTCGACGGTACGCCGGTACGGGTCGCCATCGACCGTCAGAAACAGACGATCGACCGTGAAATCCGCCGCAAGATGATCGAATTCGGATTCCTGGATAAAGACGGCAACGTCCTGAAAGAATACATCGTCCATGACGTGGCGTGGATCATCGAGCAGATCGAAGCGGCGAAAGGGGAATGATCGTGGGAAAGTTCAACCAATTGAAATCAAGCATCCGGCGTAAACGTGAAAACGGGACCTTGAGCGACGCGCTTTCCGTCTTCTTGCTTCTGCTTCCTTACGCCTTGATGTTCTCGCTCTTCGTGGCGATCCCGGTCGCCATCGCGATCGGTCTCTCCTTGACCTATTTCAACTCCATCCAAGCCCCTGAATTCCAAGGCTTGCTCAATTACATCACGCTTTTAACCCAGGACGAAATCTTCCTGAAATACGTCTTACCCAACACCTTCAAGTATGCGTTGTTGGTCGGGCCGGGAGGATACTTCCTCTCGTTCATCCTTGCGTGGATGTTGGCGCAGATCCAATCCAAAGCCCGTACCGTCCTCGCCCTGGCTCTATATACGCCGTCGATGGTCGGGGGTGTCTTCATCTCCGTCGTCTGGCGTACGCTCTTCTCAGGCAGCGAATCGGGCTATATCAACGCCTTGCTGATCCAATGGGGATGGATCACCAAGCCCGTCCAGTTCCTGCAAGACCCCGCCTACCTGATGAACATCATGATCATCGTCGGTCTGTGGAGCGCGATGGGGATCGGGTTCTTGGCGATGTTGGCCGGGATCCTGAACACCAACGAAGAACTCTACGAAGCCGCCTACATCGACGGCATCAAGAACAAGTTCCAGGAAGTCATCTACATCACGATCCCTTCCATGCATTCGCAGATGTTGTTCGGGGCGGTCATGGCGATCGTCGGGGCGTTCAACAGCGGCTGGATCGGCGTCGCGCTCTCCGGCAGCAACCCGACCCCGCAATACGCCGGCCAACTCATCATCAACCATATCGAAGACTATGGCTTCCAACGCTATGAAATGGGCTATGCCGCGGCGATTTCCGTCGCATTGCTCCTGATGGTGTGGGGCTTCTCGAAACTGGCGTACCGCCTGTTTTCCGACCGGGATTAGGAGGAAAGAACCATGGCATTCCAAGGCACGAAAATCAATCCCAAACGCTTCGATAAATCGCAGCTTAAATTCTACGCTTTCCTTGTCCCGATGGCGCTTTTCATGGTGCTGCCGGTCGTCTACATCGTCAACCAGGCGTTCAAGCCGCTGGACGAACTCTTCATGTTCCCGCCGCGCTTCTTCGTCCTGAAACCGACCCTCAAGAACTTCATCGACCTTTGGCGCACATCCTCCACGACCGGCGTACCGATGACCCGCTATCTCTTCAATTCCATCGTGGCGACCACGATCACCGTCTTCGCATCGATGCTGGTGACGGCCGGCGCGGCCTATGTCTTGTCCAAGAAGAAATTCAAGTCGAAGAACTGGCTGTTCAGCGTCAATCAGATCGCCTTGATGTTCGTCCCGATCGCCGTCGCGATCCCGCGCTACCTCATCATCAAGCAAACGGGTTTGACCGATAATTTCCTCGCCCATATCCTGCCTGCCTTGGCGATGCCGGTCGGCCTGTTCCTAGTGAAACAGTTCATGGACCAGGTCCCCGACGCGGTCATCGAAGCCGCCCGCCTGGACGGCGCCAACGATTGGCAGATTTTGATCAAGATCGTCATCCCGCTGGTGAAACCGGCGTTGGCGACCGTCGGGATCCTAACCTTCCAAGCATCCTGGAACGCCACCGAAGCCTCCAGCCTTTACATCGCCGATGAAACCCTGAAGAACTTCGCGTTCTATCTCAGTTCCCTGACCAACGCGTCCAACGCGATCGCCGGGGTCGGCATGGCCGCCGCGGCCGGTCTGATCATGTTCCTGCCGAATCTGATCATCTTCATCTTATTGCAATCGAAGGTCATGAACACCATGAGCCATTCGGGCATCAAATAGGAGGGGACCATGAAAAAGAAACTCCTATCCGTTTTACTTGTCCTCTTCTTCCTCATCCTATCCACGACTTCCGTCTTCGCCTCCTCCGCGACCTCGCGGACGCGTACGCTCAATGCAAAATATGAAATCGTCTGGACGCAGGACGCGTACCTCCCCGAGCGGACGGTCACCAACCTCGGCTTGAAGGCGCCCCAAGACGCCTTCATGGATGCGCGCGACCATCTTTTCATCGCGGACCGCGATAATAAGCGCATCGTCGAATACGACACGGCCACCGACAAAGTCGTTACCTACATCACCCATCCCGACATGAAGACCCCCACCGGCGTCTATGTCACCGGGGATGGCGAGATCTACGTCGCCGATCCTTCAGCCGCCAAAGTCTTCCGTTTCTCAAGCACGGGCGAACTGATCGAATCCTTCGGCCGGCCGACCACGGCTTCCTTCTCCGACACCACCTACAAACCGATGCGCGTCGCGGTCGACAACCGGCGCAACCTCTACATCCTCTCCGAAGGCGTCTACAACGGCATCATCCAACTCTCCAATTCCGGTGAGTTTTTGGGCTACTTCACATCCAATAAAGTCAGTTTGAACCTGGTGCAGATGCTGCAGGACATCTTCTATACCGAAGAGCAGAAGGCTTTGCTGTTGGGTCGGGTCCCGACCACGTTCACCAACGTCTATCTGGATCCCAAAGGGATCGTCTATACGACGACCATGGGGACCAACCTGCACGGGGTGAAGAAGCATAACACCGCCGGTCAGGACATGTTCAGCGAACAATACACCTGGGGTCCCGACGATCTGGTCGACATCACGGTCGACGATAAAGGGATCATCTACGCCGCCTCCAAATCCGGCATGATCTTCATCTACACCAACGACGGACAATTCATCTTCATGTTCGGCTCGGCTTACGGTCAATACGACATCGCCGGTCTTTTCAGCAGCATGACCTCGATCAACGTCGACTCGCAGGGTCGGATCTGGGCGACCGACGGTGAACAATCCTTCATCCAGTCGTTCAAACCTACCGAATATTCCAGCCGCGTCTATTCCGCGATCGACTTGTTCAACCAAGGCAAGTACGAAGAAGCCACGATGTTGTGGGAAGACGTCCTGCGTCTGAACCAGATGTCGGTCTTGGCGCACAACGGGATCGGAATGAATTATCTCTACCGTCAGGAATACGAATCGGCGATGGTGCACTTCGAAATCGCCGGGAACCGCTACTATTATTCCCAAGCGTTCTGGGAAGTCCGCAACGAATGGCTGCAAGCCAATCTCGGGACGATCTTCTCGTTGATCATCGGGTATTCGCTCTTGATGTTCATCACGAAGAAATGGCGCAAGAAACACGACATCCTCAAACCTGTTCGAGACACGATCCACCGATTGAAATCGGTCCGGATCATCGACGATGTCCTCTTCGTCTTCGCCTTCATGCGCCATCCCATCGATTCGTTCTACGACCTGAAACGCAAACGCAGGGGGTCGCTCCTGGGTGCGTTTCTGATCTACGCGATCTTCTTCGCCGTCTTCCTCTGGTACATGCTGGGGAAAGGCTTCATCTATCAGTTCATCGCGATCGAAGACATCGACATGAATTCGGTCATCATCGGGTTCTTCTCGATCTTCTTCCTTGGAATCCTCTGCAACTACCTGGTCTCCTCCATCAACGACGGCGAAGGTTCCTTCGTCCAGTTGGTGAAGATGGTGGCCTATAGCCTAGGTCCGGTATTGGTCATCTATGTATTGATCATCGGCCTCAGCTACATCCTGACCTACAACGAGCTGTTCCTGCTTCAGACGGCCCAACAGGCGGCCTTCGTCTGGACAGGCGTGAACCTCTACCTGGGCATCCAGGAGACGCACAACTACACGGTGCGCGAATCCGTGAAAAGCATCCTGATGACGATCGTCTTTATGTTGGTGATCGCGGTCGTCCTCTTGATCGTCATCATCATGACCGAACAAGTCTACATGTTCTTCGAAGCGATTATCAAGGAGGTGATCCGAAATGTCACGGCGTAGAAAAATCTGGATCCTACCCGCGCTGTTCGCGCTGATGCTGACGGCGGTTTCCGCTTCCGAATACATCCCGTCCTCCCACGATACGAAACTCCCTCCCGAGTCGGTGACTTACGACTTGGTTTCACCGAGCGATTTCGAGAAACTTTATGAAACGGACAACCTGACCTACTACTTCAAGGAAGATCGCGATGTCATCGCGATCCAGGATAAGCGTAACGGCTATGTTTGGAAAACCGGCCTGGACATCGAGTTCAACAAATACCTCGAAGACCAGTGCGATCTGGTGCCCGACGATCAGAAAGTGGATTGCGCCCCCTTGGAAGACCGCTTGAACACGACCTTCACGGGGATCGCGAATTCCTTGGTCACGATCGAATACTACGATGTCTCCAACTCCATCAAGCGGATTTCATCCGCTTCCGACAGCGGGGCGAGCTCGACGCTCGCCACCGTCAACAACGATCCGGCGCATCGTCGACTGGACATCCGTTTCGGTTCGTTGCGCATCGACATCAAAGTCCACATCTATTTCGACGAAGCGGGGATCCGATATGAAATCCGCGACGACGAACTGGGCGGGGAAGGGATCGACACCTTGGCGGCGATCCAGCTTTCGCCGTTCATGGGGGCGGCAGGCGGTCAAAAACTGTATTGGGACGTGGAAAAGGACGACTTTAAGAAAGAAGTCCCCAATGAAATGATCCCGGGGTATGTCTTGGTTCCCGACGGTCCAGGGGCGCTCATCCGCTTCGAAGACCGCAATACCGGACTAACGCCCTATGTCGGGGATGTCTATGGACCCGACCCCACCGAATCCGACTATTACTACGCCCATGAAACGTCCTATCTCCCCATCAAGAACCCCTTGATGCCGGTTTTCGGGATCGCCCACGGGAATCGCCAGGCGGCGTTTTTGGCCTATGCGACCCAAGGCGGGGAATACATGGAAATCACGGTATCCCCCGAGGAAAACATGACGTACTATACCTACGCCTATCCGCGCTTCGAATACAATAAGCTCTATCACCAAATCTACAATAAACAAGGCGACGGCTACTTCACGCTCATGAAGGACCGCAACCACTTCGACCTTTCGATGCGCTATGATTTCCTGTCGGGCGACGGAAGCTCGGACGGTCGTCCCGCGGATTACGTCGGCATGGCGTTGACCTATCGCGACTACCTGAAATCGGTCGATCGTCTGCCGACCACCACGCGCAGTAGCGGCGATGTGCCGGTCCGTTTGGATTTCGTCATGGCGGACATCAAGAAGAGCGTCTTCGGGATGGAAGACGTCGTGGTGACCAGCGCCGATGAAGTCAAGGCGATTTTAGCCGACGTCAAGGAAAACGGGATCGCGAACGTCACCAGCGGCTTGCTGGGATGGCAGAAGGGCGGCATCACCTCGGGTGATCCGTTTGAAACGGATTGGTCCAACGAAATCGGGTCGTCCGGCGACTTCAAGGCGTTGATCAACACTGCGAAAGAACTGGGATACGACGTTTCCTTCTCCCAGGACTACGTCACCATCCATCGCGACCAGGTGAGTTTCCTCAACAATGCCGCGAAACACATGAACGGCTGGTATATGGAATACCGCCTCAGGGATGATTTCCCGGTCACGGTATTCGGGTATGCCCGACCGTCCAAGAGCGCGCAATGGTTACTGACGCAAACCAGGAAACTGGAAAAAATGAACGTCGGATCCTTGACGATCGAAGGGATCCCCCGGACCCTGTTGAGCGAATACAGCAAGACGAGTTCGGAGATCCACAAGACCATGGAAATCAACGTAGCGGCGTTTGAAAAGCTGAACCCCGACCTCAAGGTCGCGGCGACCTCGCCCAACGACTATCTCTGGGGCTACATCGACCGTTTCCTTGAAACCCCCGTGTTCTCCAGTCAGTTTTTGGTGGAAACGGACACCGTGCCTTTCCTTCAACTGGTCATCAACAACAATATGGAAATGTACGCCCCCTATTCCAACTTCTCCTTCTATACAACCAAGGATGTCCTGCGGATGATCGACTTCAACCTCTCGCCTTCCTTCGTCTTGACGCAGGATCCTTCCTATCAGTTGACCCTCACCAATTCCGCCCGTTATTATTCGACGGAATACATCCAATACAAAGCCTTGATCAAGGAAATCTACGACAAGGTCAACGACGTCCTCAAGGAAGTCGCCTCCGCCGAGTGGATCGACCGTACCGTGGTCGAGAACGGCGTGATTCTGAATACCTACGACAACGGCAAACACGTTCTAATCAACTATACCGACCATGCGATCACATATGAAGGGATCCTCGTACCCGCGCTTTCCGCGCGTACCTTGGACTAGGAGGGAAAGACATGAAACAGCGGAAAAATAAACCGAGTCGTTCTTTCCAAAAACAACAGTCCCGTACCGGCTATGTCTTCTTCTTTCCGTGGATGATCGGATTCCTGATCTTCACGCTCTTCCCGTTCCTGTATACGATCTATCTCAGCTTCCATAAAGTCAGTTTGAACGTATTGGGATGGACGACCGCCTTCAACGGCATCGACAACTACGTGACCGCGCTTTTACGCAACCCCAACTTCACCCCGGCGCTGATCCAGTTCTTCCTGAGCGAGATCGTCTACGTGCCGACCATCCTGATCATCTCCTTCATCCTGGCGATCCTGCTTAACGGGAAGTTCCGTTTTCGGACCGCGTTTCGGATCATCTACTTCCTCCCGGTCATCGTCATCTCCGGTTCGGTCATGAACCAGTTGATGAATTCGGGCAACGTGCAGATCGGCAACGTCCGACGCATCTTCATCTATCAGATCATGGAAAGCTACAGCCCCGCCTTGGCGGACGTCATCGCCTTCCTCTTCAATAATTTCGCGATCGTGTTGTGGTTTACGGGGATTCCCATCGTCTTGTTCCTCAACGGTCTACAGAAGATCAACCCGCAGTTGTTCGAGGCCGCCCAGATCGACGGCGCGACCTCGTGGCAGATCCTGTGGAAGATCACCATCCCCATCATCCGTCCCATCCTCTTGGTGGCTTCGATCTTCACGGTCGTCCAATTGGGGATGTTTCCGATCAACCCGGTCTACGGGATGATCCAGACCGCGATCTTCGATACGGTCGGCGGCTTGGGGGTCGCATCGTCCTATGCCTGGATCTACAGTCTGGTGGTCCTGGTACTGATCGGTGCGATGTTCTTCATCCTGCGTGATCCGTCCAAGGATGTCTATGTGGTCAATATCCGTGAGGAACAAGCCGAGAAACGGCGCAAACAACTCAAATCGGATAAGTTCAGGGCATCGATGGATCGATTCTTTAAAAAAGGAAAGGAGGCGACTGACGATGAAGCTTAAACTTGAACGACCGAAAGTCAACACAAGCAAACTGAAACGCAAACTGTTGGGGTATAACATCTCCGACGGCTTGGTCTACCGTATCGCCGTCTACATCCTTCTGGTCGCGATCGCCTATGTCTTCCTGTATCCTCTGCTGCGTATGATTTCGATGACCTTCATGTCGTCGGCCGACATCATCAACCCCGAGATCGACTGGGTCCCCCAGAACTGGTCCATCACCAACCTGCGGGTCGCCTGGAGCGTCCTCAGTATGCCCAATACGATCCTGAACTCGCTGTGGTATTCCGGTACGCTCGCCTTGGCCCAGACCTTCATCTCCGCGATGACCGGTTTCGCCTTCGCCCGCTATCAATTCAAATTCAAGAACTTCTGGTTCGCGATGGTGTTGATGTCCTTCATCATCCCGGTCCCCGTCGTCTTGATCCCGCGCTGGATGATGTTCATCACGGCGCAAAACATGACCGGCATCAAAATGATCGGGACGGTGTTCCCGCAACTCCTGATGGCGATCGCGGGTCAGGGCGTCTACTCCGCCATCCTCATCCTGATTTTCTTCAACTTCTTCAAGATGATCCCGGTCGTGCTGGATGAAGCCGCGAAAATCGACGGCGCTTCCTCATGGCAGGTGTTCTACCATATCATCCTGAAGATGTCGGTCCCGACGATCGCGACCGTCTTCTTGTTTTCCTTCGTCTGGAATTATAACGAAAGCTACATCACGGCGACCTTCCTGCGCTCCGCGCTGAAACTCATGCCCCTGCAATTGGGCTTGTTCGATTCGATCTTCGAAAAGATGTCGGCCAACGTCCCCGGCGCTTCAGGCGCCCCGGGCGGCCAGTTCAGAATCAACGAATCCTTCAAGATGGCGGCGACCTTGATCACGATGGCGCCGATGATGATCATGTATCTGTTCGTGCAGAAGCAGTTTGTGGAAGGCATCGAAAAGACCGGGATCACCGGCGAATAAAAGGGGAGACAAAGGTACTGACGAATGACGATTCATAAACTGCTCGTTTTGATTTTAGTGGTGGGGTTGGTGTTGGGCGGATGCGTCAAAACCGATCCGAAACCCGATGACAATAAACCGACGATCGAAGAGAAAGTCGCCCAGATGATCCAGGCGGAGCGATACTCGCTCTCCAAGAGTGAACAAGAAACCTATCAACTCGGCTCGGTCCTAAGCGGCGGAGGGTCGGTTCCTTCGTCCAATACCCCGCAAGGGTGGATCGATCTGATCGCTTCGTATCAGGAAGCATCGACGATCCCCGTGGTCTACGGCGTCGACGCCGTACACGGCCATAACAACGCCCAGGGTGCGACGATTTTCCCCCATAACATCGGTCTCGGGGCGACCAACGACCCCGAACTGATCAAGAAGATCGGCATCGCCGTCGGCAAGGAACTCCTGGCCACCGGCGTCCATTGGAATTTCGCCCCCTGTCTGGCGGTCGTACAGGACATCCGCTGGGGAAGGACGTATGAAAGCTACTCCGAGAACCCGCAACTGGTCTCGGAGTTGGGGACGGCGTTCATCCAGGGGATCCAGTCCACCGGGATCGCGGCGACCGCGAAACATTATCTGGCCGACGGGGGGACGGTGTTTGGTACCTCTAGCGGATCCTATAAGATCGACCAGGGGGATGCGCAACTGGACGAAGCCACTTTGCGCGCCATCCACCTTTATCCCTACCTTAGCGCGATCGCGCAAGGCAACGTATTGAGCGTCATGATTTCCTTCAGCAGCATCGACGGGCTGAAAATGCACGCCAACGACTATTGGATCAACGATGTCCTCAAAGATGAACTGAACTTCAAGGGCTTGGTGGTTAGCGATTGGGAAGCCATCCATCAACTCGAAGGGTCGCTCTATATGCAATTGGTGTCGGCCGTCAACGCCGGGGTCGACCTCTTGATGGAACCCAATAACTGGAACAATGTCTATACCACGATGTTGCGGGCCGTGAAGAACGGCGATATCGCCGAAGAACGCATCGACGATGCGTTCTCCCGCATCCAATACGTCAAAGAACAACTCGGTCTGATCGATGCGACCTTTCCGCAAGGGAAGGCATCCGACTTCAATTCCGAAGAACATCGCGCACTGGCCAGGGAAGCCGTTTCGAAGTCCTTGGTCCTGCTCAAGAACAACAACGTCCTTCCTTTAGCCAAATCCTCAAACATCCTTCTGATCGGACCCGGCGCGGACAACGCGGGCTTGGCTTCGGGCGGATGGACGGTGAGTTGGCAGGGTGAAATGAACGATTCGAAATTGCCTCAAGCCACGACCTTGAAAGAAGCTTTCGAGTCGGTCGCAAATGAAAACGGCGCGACCATCTTCACCGATGTCGCGCAGGTCGACCAAGCGGATGTCGTCGTGGTCGTACTCAGTGAAACCCCCTACGCGGAAGGGGTCGGCGATGCGTCCGACCTGGGACTTTCGGGCAACACGATGCATCCGGACAACGCGGCGGCGATCGAATTCGCACGCACAACCAAGAAACCTGTCGTCGTGCTGCTCAATTCCGGCCGGCCGAGGGTGGTGGGCGACGAAATCGACGATTGGGACGCCTTGGTCATGACATGGCTCTATGGCAGCGAAGCGCAGGGGATCACGGATGTCCTGTACGGGGATCTGGATTTCACGGGGAAGCTGCCGGTCACTTGGCCCAAGACCAGCGATACCTCCAACACCAGTTCGATGGCGGGCGACCGCGATCTGGACAACGTCCTCTTCGATTTCGGCTACGGATTACACTACTAAAAAAAGAGTTCGATGCCTCGCGGCGTCGAACTCTTTTGTCTTTCGGATTATTTACGCGTCATGATTTGTTCGCGCTTGGGTCCGTTGGAGACCAAGGCGATCTTTACGCCGACCAGCTCTTCCAAACGGTCGACGTATTTCTTACAGTTCTCGGGGAGTTCGTCGTAGTTACGGATGTGCGAGATGTCGCAGTTCCATCCGTCCACGTATTCCAGGATCGGCACCGAGTGTTCCAAGCGGGTGATGTTGGGGAAGTGTTCCCGGCGTTTCCCGTCGGTTTCATAGGCGACGCAGACCGGGATTTTATCCAAATACCCCAATACGTCCAAGTTCGTCAGGACAAGGTGCGTCGCGCCTTGTACTTGGCAGCCATATCTTGTGGCCACGGCATCGAACCAGCCCATGCGGCGGGGACGACCGGTGGTCGCGCCGTATTCCCCGGCATCGCCACCGCGTATTCTGAGTTGATGGGCGGTGTCGTCGAAGATTTCGCTGACGAAGGGTCCGGCCCCGACACAGGAGGAATAAGCTTTGGTGACCGCCCAGGTTTCATCGATATGGCGGGGAAGCCCGGCACCGATGGGCCCGTAGAGGGCCAAGGTGCTCGAAGAGGTCGAGTAGGGGTAGATTCCGAAATCCGGGTCGCGCAATGCGCCGAGTTGTCCTTCAAGCAGGATGCGCTTGTTGTCGTCGAAGGCTTCCTGGAAGTATTTGAAGGTGTCCGTCACGTACGGTGCGATGACGCTGCGGTAATGGATCAGTTCGGCCAGGATGTCTTCCTTGATAAGAGGTTGGTGGTTGTAGAGGTGGACCAACAAGGTGTTCTTCTGGGCCAAGACCCTCTCGAGTTTGTCGCTGAGCCATTGTTCGTCGAAGAGTTCGGAGATTTGAAAGCCGATCTTCGCGTATTTGTCGGAATAGAAGGGGGCGATGCCGGATTTCGTGGATCCGAACTGCGCCTTACCCAAACGTTCTTCTTCCAGTTTATCGAAGAGGATGTGGTAGGACATGACGATCTGCGCCCGGTCGCTGACCAGGATCTTGGGCATCGGTACGCCTTTTTCGACGATGGCGTTGAGCTCTTTGACCAGGGCGTCGATGTTCAGCGCGACCCCGTTGCCGATGATGTTGACGGTGTGCCCGTAGAATACGCCGGAAGGCAGCATATGCAGTGCGAACTTCCCGTATTCGTTGATGATGGTGTGACCGGCATTGTTGCCGCCTTGGAAACGTACGACGATGTCAGATTCGGCTGCGAAGACATCGGTTAACTTACCCTTGCCTTCATCGCCCCAGTTGGCGCCTACGACCGCTCTTATCATGGTGGATCCTCCTTAAGGTACTGTGTAAAAAAGAAAGACAGGACATACGATGGGTGTGTCCTGTTACACTTCTAAAGATAACAATATCACCGTGTTATGTCAAAGGTTATTTCGTGAAATCGTCCTTCTTCAGTAATAGATCGGCGACATAGAGCCCGTTTGCGGCCGCTTGGGAGAGGGAACGCGTGAATCCCGCGCCATCCCCGATCGCATAGCATCCCGGGTACTTGGTCAGTTCGAAATCGACGCATTCGGGACGGGCGGAATAATACTTGCATTCCACGCCGTACAAGAGGGTGTCGTGGTTGGCGGTCCCCGGTGCGATTTCGTCCAAGGCGTACAGGGTCTCGATGATGTTGTCGAGCTGGCGCTTGGGCATGCAGAGGGAGAGATCCCCCGGGACGGCCTTCAAGGTCGGGACGACGGTGGAAGAGGACAAACGCTTTTCATCCGTACGGCGTCCGACGATCAGATCGCCGAAGCGTTGGACCAACACGCTGCCTCCGCTGATGAGGTTACCCAGCCGCGCCACATGGCGGGCATAATCGATGGGCTCGTTGAAGGGCGTGGTGAATTTGATGGTCGATAGGAGCGCGAAGTTGCTGTTGGGCGACTTCTTCGCCTCGTCCTTATAGGCATGTCCGTTGACCGTCAGGATGTCGTTGGTGTTTTCCATGACGACCTGGCCGCGTTCGTTGAAGCAGAACATGCGGGTGACATCGCCGTATTTCTTGGAGCGGAACCAGATCTTGGGTTCGTAGATGACGCTGGAGAAATGTTTCCAGACTTCATAGGGGAGTTCGACGCGTACGCCGATGTCCACTTGGTTGTTTGAAAGTTTGATGCCGTGACGCTGGCACCACTTCGAGAAGAAATTGCTTCCCGCGCGTCCGACCGCGAAAATGACGACGTCGGCTTCGAGTTTGATTTCTTCCTTATTGTGGATGTAGGTGACGATCTTGTGATCCCCGTCCACGTCCGTCACCGTGCTGCGGGTACGTATGTCGACCTTACCCCGCAGGGCATCCACCATGTTTTTCATCGTGGAAAAGTTCGCATCGGTCCCGAGATGTTTCAATTGGGCTTGCTGCATATGTAGATCGTGCTGGAGGCACAAGGTTTTCAATTCATTGCTCGGGTTGAAGCGTTCCGTCGTCGCCCCGTTTTCAACCAGGATCGCGTCGGCTTGTTCGATATACTTCATGACTTCGGGTTTTTCCATGAAATCCGTCAGCCATCCCCCGTATTCGGTGGATATGACGTATTTCCCGTCGGAATAGGCACCGGCGCCGGCCAACCCTTCCATGATCCCGCAGGAATTGCAGCGGATGCAGGTGGGGACCTTGCCGGTCACGATGGGACAGGTACGGGTATCGATATCGAATCCTTTTTCCAAGAGAACGACCTTCAATTCAGGACGGGTTTGAATGAGCCTCGTCGCGGCCATCAATCCGCTGATCCCGCCGCCGATGATGACGACATTTGCTTTTTCCATGGAAATCCTCCTTTAGACCGCAAGGATTATACCAACTCCATCGGTAAAATTCAAGAAAATCCTGGTTTTGCTTTTCAGTTAAGTTGACATCGTCCGATGCCTATGGAATAATCAACTCGTTCGATGATTTGATGTTCAATTCATCGGATATCGTGAAACGGAGGAAAACACAATGGCATCCCATGTATCCGCCCGTCTGCATTTCGCACAGGGCTTTGACGGAACGTTGATCTTACGTGAAGGCGAAGTCGCCATCGGGGTCCAAGCCGATCAAGCCAGACCTTACGACCTATTGCAAGCCGCGCTGGTCGCGTGCCTCCATTCCACTTTCCTAGAGATTCTAGAAAAGAAACGGATCGTCCTGCCTTTCGCCGATTATGCGGTCGAAGGAACCAAGCGTACAGAGATCCCGACCATGCTGGAAGAAGTGATCGTTAGAGTATCGCTACCCGACGGTTTAAACAACGAAGCCCTGGAAAAATCCATGCATCTGGCCACGAAATACTGTTCCGTCTATAATACCTTGGCGTCCGTCGCCAAAATGTCGTGCATCGTTGAATTTGTCGAAGCGGGCGAGTAGCCCGTTTTCGTTTGCATGCCTCCTTAAAAAGGAATAAAATAGGATTGACAAGCAAAACGGGGGTTAAGTTGTCAATTTGTATTGATTCCACTTGAATTTCCTAATTTTCGGAGTATATTAGATTAAGTGCTTGACATGGGAGGTCCTATGGACGCTTGGGTAGAGAAGTTTGCGTGGTTGAAGCGGTATACACCCGCCCAACAAATCGCGATGAGTTTCGCATTCGTCATTACGACCGGCGCCCTCTTGTTGTGGCTGCCGATCAGTAATAAGGTCCAAGGGACAGGATTCATCGAACACCTGTTCACATCGACCTCGGCGGTTTGCGTTACCGGTTTGACGACCATCGTTCCGTTGGACCAATATACGATCTTCGGTCAGTTCATCATTTTGTTGCTGATGCAGATCGGCGGATTGGGTTTGATGACCTTGATCGCCGTTTTCCTGATTTTCGTCGGTGGCAAACTCTCGCATGCGGAAAAACTCGCGATGTCGGAAGCGGTCAACCGTCCGACCTTGGGGAATCTCGGACATTTTCTGAAGTTCATCCTGGTCTATACCGCGATCTTCGAAGGTTTCGGTTTCGTGCTTCTGTCGTTTCGCTTCGTCCCTCAATTCGGAATGCTTTCCGGTTTGTATAAAGCGTTGTTCGTTTCCGTTTCCGCGTTCTGTAACGCCGGACTCGACAACCTCGGTCCGAGCAGCTTGGTCGGTTACGTCAACGACCCCTTGGTTAGCCTGACGGTCGCCGCGTTGATCATCATGGGTGGCTTGGGATTCGGGGTCTGGTTCGATTTGACGCAGAGCGCCAAATCCATCCTGCGTAAAAAATGCACGTTCAAATCCGCCGCCCAGCATCTGCGCCTCCATACGAAAATCGTCTTGTGGATGACGATGATTCTCTTGGCCAGCGGTACGATATTGATCCTTGTCATCGAATTCACCAATCCTCTGGGGTTGGCACCGTTAAGCTTCGGTTCGAAACTCATGGCTTCCTTCTTCCAATCCACGACCTTACGCACCGCCGGCTTCAGTACGCTGACCATCGGAAACCTTCGTCCGTTCACCCAGTTCTTCATGATGATCTACATGTTCATCGGGGGATCGCCGGGCGGTACCGCGGGCGGGATCAAGACGACGACCATCGCGATCCTTGTCCTGATGATCGTCGCTGAAATCAAAGGCCGTTCCGAAGTCGTCATCTTCAATCGTTGCATCCCGCGTCAACTCTTCCGTAAATCCTTCATCATCGCCTTCATGATGCTGGTCACCTTGATCACAGGCATCTTGTTGCTGACGATCACGGAAGACGCGGATTTCCTGGTCCTATCGTTTGAAGCCGTATCCGCCATCGCGACCGTCGGGTTGTCGATGGGCGTCACCGCTTCCTTGTCGATCCCCGGGAAAATCATCATCATTGCCCTGATGTATCTGGGCCGCATCGGTCCGTTGACCTTGATCCTCTCCTTGGGAAGATCGCACCACAACGCTAAAATCAATGAAATCAAATATCCGAACGCGGACATCCTGATCGGATAAGGAGCCAACCTCATGAAACAAAAAACCTACGCTATCCTCGGACTTGGAATCTTCGGTTCGACCATCGCCAAAACCTTAAGCGAATACAACTGCGAAGTCATCGGCATCGACAAGGACATTTCCTGTGTCGAACGCGTCAGCGAGTTCGCGACGCAAGCCGTCCAAGCGGACTTCACCGACATCGACCAACTACGCGCCATCGGCGTGGAAGACGCCGACGTCGCCGTCGTCGCGACGGGTAGCCGCCTAGAAGAATCGATCATGGCGATTTTGAATTTGAAGGAACTGGGTGTTCCGTACATCTTGGCGAAAGCGAAGAACAAAATGTACATGCAGATCCTCCTGAAGATCGGCGCCGACAAAGTCGTCCGTCCCGAAAAGGAAATGGGCGAGCGCGTCGCAAAAACACTGTTGAGCCGCAATGTCATCGAAATGGTCGACATCGACGACGAATACAGTATCATGGAACTCCATTCGCCGCGCAATTGGGTCGGCAAAGCGCTGATCGATTTGGATCTCCGCACGAAATACGGGGTCAACATCCTGGGGATCCGCAAACATCCGGGGGAAAGCCTGAAGATTTCACCGGCTGCGGATTATGTCATCGAAGCCGACGACCAACTTTTGGTGATCGTGCAAAACGACGAATTCGAAAAATTCGAGTATCTCGGAAAAATCTAGAACGGGAGACCGTTCTTTTTCTTATGGTATAATCAATGCAATCAACGAAAGGAAGACCCATGAAACTACGACGAATCGGCGCCCCCGTTAATGAAGGATGCGACATCCATGGTTCCCAACTGGCGATCCAGTCTTTACAGACGCGAGGATTGACCTTTGAGACCGTCGTGACGGTGGAAAAGAAAAACGAAAGCGAAGGCGAGATTCTTCACTTGAATACGCTCCATGATTTTCTAACAAGATTAAAACATGAAGTGACAAAAACGGATCAAGCAGGGGAGTTCCCCCTCGTCTACGGAGGGGATCACTCCCTGGCGATCGCGACGATCGCCGCGTTGGATAACAAGAACCGGGGAGTGTTATGGATCGATGCGCACGGAGATTGCAACACCCATCTCTCCAGCGAATCAAAACGCATCCACGGGATGCCATTGGCGGTTGCACAAGGTTACGGACATCCGAAACTACTCGAGATTGTGGGAAGCAACACGGTGGACAGCGATAAGATCCTGTTGGTGGGGATACGTAGTCTGGACGAAAAGGAAGAAGAGTTGATGAAGTCCTGGGGACTCAAGTGGATTACACAGGACGACATCGATATAAATGGGTTTGAGTGGACCAAAGACCAAGTGAAATCGTTTCTTGAGGCCTTGGATGAAATCCACCTCAGTTTCGATGTCGACAGTATGGACCCATCCCTTTGTCCCGGTGTCAGCACGCCGGTCGGCGGCGGATTGACTCCGGATCAAGCCTTGGACTTGGTCGAATTGGGCTTTGACAGCGTCCATGTTTCTTCCATGGACATCGTCGAGTTCAACCCGGTCCACGACCAAGGGAAGACCGTCGAATTGATCTTGCGGATGGATGCGATGGTTCAGTCGAAATTAAACGGGGAATGTGCATAAAGGGGAATCGATGTTCGATCACGCCGACGCATTCCTTTTCTTTTTTGCTTCTTTTTGATAGAATGGATGGGCTAGGAGGAAACACCATGAACCGCTCCGATAAAATCTTCATCGGCATCGTTTTGATCGCCGCGCTTGTCCTGTATGGAACGATGCAATGGTTCGTGACTTCCAGTACGGGGGCTAACACCGTCGCGGTCGTTTCGTATCGCGATAAGGAAGTGTTGCGCATCGACATGTCTCAAAACAAGAACTACACGGTCCAGGGAACCTTGGGCGAAGTGTTCATCGAAGTGAAGGATAAGGCGATCCGGGTCGAGAAGGAAACGTCGCCGTATCATCTTTGTTCGATCCAGGGCTGGGTGCAGTATGCCAACGTCCCCATCGTTTGCCTACCCAACCATATCGTCATCATCATCGAGAACGCGACCGAGGATCCGGATGGGGAGGACACGCAGGTAAAATGAATTCAAAAAGCAAAACACGGCGCTTGTCGTTGCTGACGATGTTGTTGGCGATGAGCATTCTGCTGCATATGATGGAGCCGTCCTTACCGATTCCCATACCGGGCGTTAAGCTGGGATTGGCCAATATCCTTGGTTTAATCACCTTTTTTATGTTTTCTTATAAAGAAATGTTCAATGTTAATCTCATGCGCGTCTTGATAGCGTCGCTATTGCGTGGTATCATTTTCGGGACGGGGTTCTGGTTATCGTTGGCCGGCGTACTTCTGAGCACCTTGATGGTGGTCGTCCTACGCAAAACGACACGTTTAAGCATCATCGGGTTAAGCGTCGCTTCCGCGACCTTCCACTGTTTGGGTCAAATCCTGGTGATTTGTTTCCTCAACGGTACATGGCTGATGGTGTATTGGCTGCCGATCATGTGGCTTAGCGCCGTTCCAACCGGAATCATCACCGGTACGCTGGCCCATCAGGTACTTCGAAGAATCATGAAAGGAGGATATTCCGTATGAAGAGAACCAAGGATCACAATCCGGTTTTCAAGGCTTCGCGGGATATCTTTTTTCTTGCGGGGGGAATCGCGGTATGATCCTTGTTCAAGAATCCATTCAAAATCTTACGTAAGGTGACGCACTGGTTTCGTCCGCTTTGATGCGGTAGGAAACACGGCACCCATCAGGTGCTTTTTATTTGAAAAAAGGAGGGAAAGCATGAAACAAGCGAAGTTCGTCTGGCGGTTTCTATATGGAAACCGACTGAAAACCCTCGGAATCATCCTTGTCGTTTTGCTGTATGTCTCGATGACGCTGATTTCGCCGCTGCTGTTTAGTTTTTTAATCGACAATGTCATCAATCTCAATCCCATCACCAACCCGTTCATGATCGCCATCAGCGAAGCTTTGGGCGGCGTGTTGGCGATACGGGGGAACCTCGGGATCGGAGCCGCGCTCCTGGTCTTGATCCAATTATTGATCGGAATGTTCATCTACCTTCGCGGACGTTGGAACGGACAAGTCTCCGAATTCTTCGCCGAGAAGGTTAGAAACGCGATGTACGAACATCTCCAACGTCTTCCGTACAGCTATCATGTCAAAGCCAAAACGGGGGATCTGATCCAACGCTGANNCCTGCCGTCGTTTTCTGGCCGGTCAGATCTCCGAATTGGTCTATGCGATCGCCATCGCGACCATCGCGATGACCATCCTCTTCAACATCTACGCCCCCTTGGCGTGGATCGCCGTCGTCTCCTTGCCGATCATCTTCCTCTTCGCCTATATTTTCTTCAGAAAGATGCAAAGCGCGTTCCAAAAGTCCGATGAAGCGGAAGGCGCCATGTCGGCCGACCTGCAGGAAAACCTTGCGGGGACGCGCGTCGTCAAAGCGTTCAACCGCGAAGAATACGAACTTAAGAAGTTCGATAAAAAGAACGGCGAGTTCCGCGATTTAACCTTCCGGCTCATCCAGTTGTTGGGTTTCTACTGGGGGTTCTCGGATTTCGTCTGTCTGCTTCAAATCCTGGCCGTCGTCATCTTCGGGATCTTCTTCGCCCGCAGCGGTGAAATCACCGTCGGGAATTTCTTCGTCTTCATTTCCTATGAAGGCATGATCCTATGGCCGATCCGCAACGTCGGACGCATTTTGTCCGACATGGGTAAGATGAGCGTCTCGATCTCGCGTCTCAACGAGATCCTCGACACCCCGATCGAAGACATGGTCAGCGGGACGACGCCGGACGTGAAGGGCGACATCGTGTTCGACCATGTCTACTTCAAGTACGACGACGGGGACAAGGATGTTTTGAAGGATGTCTCCTTCAGCGTCAAGCAGGGTCAGACCCTCGCGATCCTCGGTCCGACCGGGTCGGGGAAACCCTCGCTGATGCATCTATTGACCCGACTCTACGACTACAACGCGGGTTCGATCACGTTAAACAACCACGAACTCAAAGAAATCCAGCGCCATCACTTAAGGAAAAACGTCGGGATCGTTCTGCAAGAACCTTTCCTGTTCTCAAAGACGATTTTCGAGAACATCCGGATGGCCAACCCCAAGGCGAAGGAACCGGAAGTCTTGCGCGCCGCGCAGATCGCTTCGGTCCACGATGTCATCAAAGAATTCGAACTGGGGTATAAAACCTTGGTCGGGGAAAAAGGGGTCACCCTCTCCGGCGGGCAGAAACAGCGCATCGCCATCGCACGCACCATCATCAACAATTGTCCGATCTTGATTTTCGACGATTCACTGTCCGCGGTCGACACGCAGACGGACGCATCGATCCGCAGCGCCTTGCGTGAAGTCTCGCGCGGGGTTACGACGTTCTTGATCACCCACCGCATCGCCTCCGCCCAGAACGCGGACAAGATCGTGGTCCTTCAAGACGGGGAAGTCACCCAGATCGGCACCCATGAAACCCTTTCGAAAGAGGAAGGGCTGTATCAGCGCATCGTGGAGATCCAAAACGCGATGATCGAAGGAGGTGACGACGAATGAGCGAACATTTCGAGGAACAAGAATTTAATACCGATAAACTAGATACCGGGCTATGGAAGAAGATTTTCAAGCTTCTGTGGGTCCACAAAAAGAAACTGGCCGTGCTTTATTTCTTCATGATCATGGTCGCGACCGTGGACGTCGCCTTCCCGTATTTAAACAAGATGGCGATCGACACCTTCATCAGCGGAAACGGCGACTTGTCGCAACTCCCGTGGTTCGCCCTGGCCTACTTCGCCTGTATTTTAGCCCAAGGCATCAACGTCTACTACTTCATCAAGCAGGCGGGTCTGATCGAAATGGACTTCGCCTACGACGTACGCAACCGCGCCTTCAAGAAACTGCAGGAACTCTCCTTCAGCTACTATGATAAAACCCCCTTGGGGTGGATCATGGCGCGCGTCACCAGCGATATCGGACGCTTGGCGGAAATCCTCTCCTGGTCCTTGATGGATCTGGTCTGGGGTTCCTCCGTCATGATCGGGATCACCTTCGTCATGTTCAGCGTCAACTGGCGTCTCGCGCTGTTGGTGCTAATGGTCATGCCGGTTCTCGCCGCGATCAGCGTCTGGTTCCAAAAACGCATTTTAAAGAGCTACCGCGAGGTCCGCAAAGTCAACTCCAAGATCACCGGCGCGTTCAGCGAAGGGATCACGGGGGCCAAGACCACCAAGACCTTGGTGCTGGAAGAGATCAACTACGGTGAGTTCAACGCCCTGACCCACGACATGCGCGCCCAGTCCATCCGCGCCGCCGTCCTGTCCGCGATCTTCATGCCGATCGTCATGAGCCTGGGGTCGATCTCCACCGCCGCGATCCTATGGTACGGCGGGAACCAAGTGCTGCTTGGCGTCCTTCAGTTCGGCACCTTGATGCTATTTACGCAATACGCCGGTCAGTTCTTCGAGCCGTTGCGTCAGATCGCCCGTCTGTTGGCCGAATTCCAGATGGCGCAGGCCTCGGCGGAACGTGTATTATCGCTTCTTAGCGCCGAACCGCAGATCGTCGACACCCCGGAAGTCATCGCCAAGTACGGCACCGTGTTGAACCCCAAACGCGAAGCCTATGAAAAAATCAAAGGGAACGTCACCTTCGACCATGTTTCCTTCCACTACAACCCCGAAGAACCTGTCCTGCGCGACTTTTCGCTGGACGTCACCTCGGGACAGACCATCGCCTTGGTCGGGGAAACCGGTAGCGGAAAGAGCACGATCGTGAATCTGCTCTGCCGTTTCTATGAACCCGTCAGCGGTAAAATCCTGATCGACGGCGTCGACATGCGCGAACGCTCGATCGGTTGGCTGCACTCCAATCTCGGCTACGTCCTGCAATCCCCGCACTTGTTCTCCGGATCCGTCCGCGAAAACATCCGGTACGGGAAACTGGACGCGACCGAAGAGGAGATCGTCGAAGCCGCCAAACTGGTCAACGCGCATGAATTCATCGAAAAGCTCGAACAAGGCTACGATACCGATGTCGGCGAAGGCGGCGGACGGTTGTCCACCGGTCAGAAGCAATTGATCTCCTTCGCCCGTGCGGTCTTGGCCGATCCCGCGATCTTCGTCCTTGACGAAGCCACCTCCTCGATCGACACCGAAACCGAGCAGATCATCCAACATGCGATCGAAACCTTGCTTGTGCACCGTACCAGCTTCATCATCGCCCATCGTCTCTCCACCATCGTCAGCGCCGACCGCATCCTGGTCATCAAAAAAGGCCGGGTGGTCGAAGACGGTACGCATGGCGAACTGATGAAGAAGAAGGGCTACTATTTCAGACTCTACACCAACCAGTTCAACGAAGAACTGCAAGACAAGCTTCTACGTATCGCTTAACCCGCTTCGGCGGGTTTTTTATATCGTATGACAACGCATCGAATCAATGAGTAAAACAATAGAAATCCATACTATAATCAATAGTGAACAAATCTTTCATTCGTTCGTCAAATTCGATGATCGAAACGTCTAATAGGTAAAGGGGGAAACGGAATGAATGCTGAAATGGTAAAAAACGCGCTTCAAGGCGATGATGAAGCCCTTATCCTTTGTCTGCAGTCGATCTCCGATCAAATGACCTGGACAGCCGTTTCGCTTTTGGGTGATCGTGAATTGGCGAAAGACTGCATCATGGAAACAACCCTTAAAGTCTATAAGAAACGGAAAACCGTCAAGAAACCAGAATTCTTCAAGACATGGGTCATCCGGATTTTGATCAATGAATGTAAGGATGAGATGAAGCGATTGAAAATGTACACCCCGTTGGATGAACATTTCGAAATCGCCGACCCAGAGAAAGAGAATTTCAATTTCGTTAATGATCTAGTCTCAAAGTTACCCTTGGATCTAAAGCAAATCATCGTGTTGAAATTCTTCGACGAGATGAATTTCAGGGAAATCGGAGAAGTTCTAAAAACACCGGAAAGCACGATAAAATCCAGATATGCCGTAGCGTTGAAGAAACTGCGCTTGGAAATGGAGGAGTATGAACAATAACAATCTAGATCGATGGCAAGATGCCATCAAGTCGCAAAGAATCGAAGGAATCGATGATTTGATCCGCTCAAAAATCGAAAACCAAGTTCATCGACCTCTGTTTTATGAATGGAAAGTCGTTTTTTCCGGAATGGTTATCGTCTTTGTGTCGTTTGCTTTGTTGGTGAACCTGAATCCTCAGTTCAACGCGTTTGCGCATAGTAACGAGATTCTCAGATCGATTGCGGAAATGATCGATTTCACCAAAAGAAAAGATGTCGAAGAAGCTTTCGATCTGGATTATGCGCAACACGTCGATATCCATCTGGTTGCCGGCGATTACGAGTTGGATTTGGAGTATGTGATTTCAGACTATTTCACGATTTCATTGTTTTACGAATTGGAATATCAGGGAAAGCCCTATGAAGGGTTCACCCCTCCCAAAACCGGTCCGGAGATCGAATTGGTTGATTCGGATGGAAAGCGAGTTTGGACTTCTGCACATTATACATACTTCGAGGGTTATCAATGGATGGAATTGGAACTAACAGATCTGAATTCATTTGAACCTTTATCGATTCGAATCATTTCGGATGATGAAAAAAAGACGGAAAGTGAATCCGCAATTATTCAGAACAACCCCTATAAAAAAGTCGAATTGATCAGACAAGAACTGAATCAAATCATCGAGATCGATGGACAAAGAATCATCCTGGATTCCCTTGAAGTCGGTGCGTTTGTTTCTCGATTGAAATTCCATGCGGACTCGGAAAACTCCGAAAGAGTCGATCAAATGTCCTTCAGCTACCAAAACGGGAAGAAACAAGCCCAAACGGTGAGTGCGGGCTGGACGCCGACCGATTACACCTACTTATTCGGTGTGGGTCAGTTGAATCAGTCCGGACCCGTAGAAGTAAAAATCGTTGAAGCGACCTTTATCCAAAAAGAAAAGATCGACATTGTCATGGATAGAGAAACACTTCAAATTACCGGATTACCGCTTGAGATACAGGCGATCGATCTATCGGTCAACGAGGATGAATTCCGATTCTCTTTGTTGAATTCAAAGGGAAATTACTTTAGCGCAGTATCAAAAGAACTAGGTATATTTGGCGTATCCCATTCGATTGAGAATCCATCGCGCACCGATTTCTACTTTAAGGCAACAGAACTCACCCCTGTTCGAATCGAAATCGAATTGCATGAAGCTCGTGACTTGAAAATCGAAGGTCAGAGTTTCAGATTGGATTGGTAAAATCGAAACGGCAGAAAAAAACATGAAAAGTATTAACGGATTCTCGAAACGACGAGCTTCCGTTTTTATTTACGCTACTGAAAATTTTGGAAAAAAGACAAGATATGTAAGACGAGATAGTGTAAACTAGTAGGAAAAGGTAGGTAGGACCATGCGCTTCACGATCACACAACTCAGGGAACTTCAGGGCGAACTCGATGCCCGCATCTTCAAACAACACGATACGGATCGAAAACGGACAAGGATCGACCGTTGCTTGGCCTTGTCGGTCGAAATCGGGGAATTGGCCAATGAAACCCGATGTTTCAAATATTGGAGCGTCCGTCCCGCAAGCACAAGGGAAGTGTTGCTGGAGGAACTCGAAGACAGCATCCACTTTCTTTTGTCCCTTGGGATCGATCTTGAAGATCAAAGTGATTTCATCGAAGGTGAAGATGACGGGAAACATCTCTCCGAAACGTTCTTGGACTTCTATTCTGCAACAAGCACCTTAACCTTCGACTTCACGCTCGAGAATTATCTCGCGTGTTTCAAGTTCGTGGCGGTATTAGCCGAAAAACTCGGATTTAGCGAATCGGATCTCGTTGAATTCTACTTGAAGAAGAATATGAAGAATCATCAGAGGCAAGATACGCATTATTAGGCGTTTCGCCTTGAATGGCTTGGGGAATGAAGTGTATAATGAAAACATTGAGCGAAGGAGTCAGAAAATGACCGAAAAAAAAGCAACGAAAATTGAAAAAGCTTACGGAAAAGTCGATCTGAAGATGATGCGTGAATTCACCGACGCCGACGGGATCTCGGGATGCGAGAAAGAAGCGACGCGCGTGATGAAGAAGTGGGTTTCCCCGGTCGCGGATGAAATCACCTACGATACCTTGGGATCGCTGATCGCATTGCAGAAGGGGACCGGGAATGGTCCGAAAATCATGTTGGCGGGACACATCGACGAAATCGGGTTTGTCGTACGCAACATCGATGATAAAGGATTCATCCGTATCGCGGCGATCGGCGGCTGGTGGGGCCATGTGCTACTTTCCCAACCGGTGATCATCACGACGCGTGAAGGGAAGAAAGTCTTCGGGATCGTCGGTTCGCAAGCGCCCCACGGGATGCCTGCGGATGTCCGCAATAAAGTCCGCGAAGTGAAGGAAATGTTCGTCGACATCGGATGCAAGGACAAGAACGAAGTCGAACTGGCCGGTGTACGCATCGGCGACATGGTCACGCCGAAATCCGACTTCAACGTCATGGCGAACCCGAACTACCTCTTGGCGAAAGCCTGGGACGACCGTGTCGGCGCCTTGATCGCGACGGAAGTCTTGTTGAATTTGAAGGATGTCCCGCATGCGGCGGATCTCTATGCGGTCGGTACCGTGCAGGAAGAAGTCGGATTAAGAGGTGCGAAGACGGCGACCTATGCGGTGAAACCGGATCTCGGAATTGCGATCGACGTCACCATCGCGGACGATACACCGGGCAGCGAAGCGCGCATCAAGATGGGCGTCGGCGTTACCTTAGGTATCCTGGACGCTTCCCATTTAGGTCATCGCGGCTTGCTACACTATCTCGACGGACTGGCGAAAGAACTCAAGATCGACGTCCAGTACGAAGCCTTGTTGGCGGGGGGCACCGATTCGGGGGAAATCCACAAGTCCTTCGAAGGGATCGTCAACCTGACGCTTTCGATCCCGTCGCGTTACATCCATTCCCACCGCGCCATGATCCATCGCAAGGATTACTGCGATACCGTCACCTTGTTGACGGAATTCTGCAAGCGCGTGGATTGGAAACTCCTCGAAGAATTGAAAGAAACCAATCGTTAACCGAGTCCCTACGGGGACTTTTTCTTTGATTTGCGAAGAATTCGATGCATTTGTCGCTATATCGCCCTTTATAGCGTACAATAGAACTATGGATACATAAGGAGGCGGCACCATGAAATTCTTCAATAACGAAGCCGAAGAGGAGTTCGTTAAGGATAAATTCTCTTTCTTGCTTGATCGAGGGTATGAATACTCCTATGAATGTGTCTTGTATGAGATCCATGTCCATAAGTTCAGCCGACCGGATGGGAATCTCATCCAACTCAACGACGACTTCAGGGAACATTTCGTGAATCTGAGGATACTCAAGAATGAAAAAACGACCGTGATCGATTTTTCCTACGGAACGAATGTTTGGACCATGGAGTGGGTCGGACTGAAAGCGGCGTTGGAGGAAACGAAAGCGTTGCGCGAGAAATACGTCAAAGACCGTTCGTTCTCCCACAGTAAGTATTCCCGGGCGGTATACGACGTCTTTGTGAAACTGATCCAAGAAAACCTGGATACGCTTGAAGATTGAAGGACAAAGGAACCGACGGACGGTTCCTTTCTTTCCCATCATCACGCTTTCTGTTATAATAAAACGGTAAATAAGGGGAATAGTGAATGAAAAAACGTGAACTCTTCGTGCTGGTCGGCGTCCTTGCGCTGGATCTGCTAAGCAAATATTGGATCGAATCGATCTTGGACCTCTATGATTCGATCACGGTCATCCCGGGGTTCTTCTGGCTGACGTATCTACGCAATACCGGCGCGGCCTGGAGTATTTTCGAGGGTCAGCGTTGGTTCTTCCTCGTTTTGGCGGCGGCCGCGATGGTCGGGATGGCGTATTTCTTCTTCAAGACCGACAAGAAGAACCAGATTTTGCGATTCGCATTGATCTTCATGTTCGTCGGGACGATGGGGAACTTCATCGACCGGCTTGTGCTGACCTATGTCCGCGACTTCTTGTCGTTCAATACGTTCGGTTACATGTTCCCGGTCTTCAACGTCGCGGACATTTCATTGAACGTCGGGGCCGGACTCTTGATTTTGGATGCTTGGCTTGAAAGGAAAAACTGATGGAAAATCTCGAATATATCGTAACGCAGGAATATGCCGGGGATCGGCTGGATAAGATGCTGGTCAAAGTCTGCCCGGAGTTTTCGCGTACCCGGATCCAACATTTCGTCGACAACGGTTTCGTGTTGATCAACGATCTGGAAACCAAAAGCAGCGCGAAGGTGAAGGTCAACGATGTCGTCAGCGCCGAATGGCCCGACGATGTCGAACTGGAAGTATTGCCGCAGGAAATGGATCTGGACATCCTCTATGAAGACCACGACGTCATCGTCGTCAATAAGCCCAAGGGGATGGTCGTCCATCCCGGTGCCGGAAACATGGATAAAACGTTAGTGAACGGCTTGCTTTTCCATTGCAAGGACCTGTCGGGCATCAACGGCGTCATGCGCCCCGGGATCGTCCATCGGATCGATAAGGATACAAGCGGGTGTTTGGTCGTGGCGAAAAACGACAACGCCCACCAAAGCTTAAGCGCGCAGCTTCAGGACAAAACGATGAACCGGACGTATCTTGCTTTGGTCCACGGCATCATGGAACATGAATACGGGACCATCGAAGCCCCGATCGGACGGGACAAGAACGACCGTCAGAAGATGGCCGTGACCTCCACCAATTCCAAAGAAGCGCTGACGCGCTTTACGACCTTGGAGCGCTTTAAAGAGTGTACGCTGTTGGAATGCCGCCTTGAGACGGGACGGACGCATCAGATCCGCGTCCATATGCAATACATCGGGTTCCCGATCGTCGGGGATCCTAAATATTCACTGAAGAACACACCGGATACGCAGGGACAGTGCCTGCATGCCAGTGAGATCCGCTTCATCCATCCAAGCACGAAAGAAGCGATGCACTTCAGCGCACCGCTTCCGAAAGTCTATTCGGATTTCTTGGACGACCTACGACAAGGGAGGTAAGCATGGCCATTTTGAATCAGGATGTCTGGGCGCTCCATTGCGCTAAAATATTGATCGAACGGTACGCCTATTCCATCATCGACGTCCGTACCAACGCGAAGGAAATCTGGTTGGGGAACCCCAACCGCGAGGATTATCCTTTATTGCGTCTGACCGGGGAGAATTTCTTTCGTCGTCCTTTCGACACGCAACGGGTCCAGCGGATCCGTCATGCGATCGAGACGTTCTTCAAACGTGAAATGAACCTGACGGAAGTCGAATTCTTCACCGACGCGCCCATGGAAGACGAAGGGCAGGTCGTGAAGGTCAGTCCGGAACTCTGTACGGACCCGCATTTCTGCGAAGCCTTCCCGGAAGTGAAGGATGTGCTCCAGTTCGCGGAAGATCCGCAAAACGAATACAATAAACTCTCCGAAGCCATCCGGGCGGTACGGGACAAGCAAGTCAAAGAAGCCCGCAAGCAATTCGCCAAAGGCATCCCCTGGGCGAGTTTCATCATCATCGGGATCTGTACCTCGATCAGCGTGACCATCAACCTGCTGGCGGCCAACTACGACATCATCGCGTCGTCGATCTTCCTGGGCGCCTACTATAAAACCTTCGTCTTGGCCGGATATGAATACTGGCGCTTCTTCACCACGGGGTTCGTCCATATCGACCTCTTCCATCTCCTCATCAACATGATGGCTTTGACCAACATCGGGATGATGCTGGAACGTTTATACGGACGTAAGAAATACCTAAGCATCCTCTTCAGCGGGATCATCGTGGGTTCGCTTTTCGTCTTCATCGGCCAAAACAACATCGTCAGCGTCGGGATCAGCGGCGGTTTGTATGCCTTATTGGGATCTCTGATCGTCTATGCCTATGACAACGGATGGCTCAAACAACCCGCGTTCCGAAGCCAACTCATCTTCATCCTCAGCATCAACCTGCTGGTCAACCTCATCCCCAACGTCTCGGTCTTGGGGCATGCGGGGGGTTTTGTGAGCGGCGTGTTGTTGGGGATCATCTACAGCGAAACCCCGCATCTGGCGCTGCTTCGCAAAAACGCGAAAATCGCAGCGCTTGCGCTTCTGATTCTATTGATCCCGATCAGCCAGGTCAGCATCAAACACGGTCCGTTCTATGCCAAGACCGATCAATACGTGATCGATCTGGCCCTTGATTTCGGATTCGACAGTTATGCCGAGCATATGGCCGACCGTTTGAGCGATTACTACGAGGAGGTGGCGCGATGAAACGTCAGAACGTCTTGAGTTGGGATGACTACTTCATGGGCTTGGCCCATCTTTCCAGTTTCCGCTCCAAAGACCCCGGGACGCAGGTCGGCGCGGTCGTCGTGGACGCCGCGCACAAAGTCGTCAGCATCGGCTACAACGGGTTTCCGATCGGCTGCGACGACGATGAATTCCCTTGGGAAAGGGAAGGGTCGCTTTACGAAAGCAAATACGCCTACGTCGTGCATGCGGAACTCAACGCCATCCTCAACAGTCCCCGATCTTTACAGGATTGCTTGATCTATGTTTCTTTGTTTCCGTGCAACGAATGCGCCAAGGCGATCATCCAGTCCGGGATCAAAACGATCGTCTATGAAGACGATAAATATGCGGATACGGAAGCCGTCAAGGCAAGCAAACGGATGTTGGCATCCGCCGGTGTGAAAATCCGTCAACTGCCGCATCGCGTACGAATCAAAGTCGACATCGAGGGGTAACCCTCTTTTTCATGTAAAAAGGCGCGGTGCGCCTAGAGGTTCTTCGTATTCTTGAAATGCAGTTTCGCGACTTCGTTGAGCCGTTCGCGCCCGAAGGTTTCGACGAAACGCTTCGCGGCGGCGTCGACCAGGGAAGACGCCCCTTTGGGGAAGTCCATTTTGTATTCCACCTTCATCGCATCGAAAGTCTGCAGGAAATGGTAACGGGCGATCACGGAAGCACAGGCGACGGCGAAGTATTTACTCTCCGCCTTGGTCTCGAAGGTCAAGCCTTTGACGATCTCTTTTTCCTTCGCCAGATAGCGATAATAGAGGCTCTCAGGCGCGAATTGATCGACGACCGTACATGGAGGCAGTTTCTTGATTTTGCCTCTCAGATGCACGTAGGCGGCGTTATGCAAGATCGCCTTGATGGCGTTGAGGTTATGTTTCTTCTGCACTTCGTTGTATTTCGAATTTTGTACGACCAAGACGCTATAGGGGATCGTTTCCATCAGGATCGGTGCGACCTTGCGCACCTGGACATCGTCCATCACCTTGGAATCCGTGATCTGATACGATTTCAACGCTTCATACTGACTCTCTGTGGTATAGCAGGCGCACACGACCACGGGCCCGAAATAATCCCCGGTCCCCACTTCGTCGCTGCCGGCCATCGGGAAAAGATCGTCTTTCTTTTCTTCCTGCACTTGAAAAACCCGGGCGTGTTCCTCGGCGTTCTTCCCCGCGAACACGACCTTCTTGGAATCATACACGGTGATCACGCATCCGTCCGTGTCGATCCGGAATTTCGTATACGGCAAACCCGTCGTCTTTTTCTCTTCGGAATATAACTTGTCGAGAAAAACCAACTGTTCATCATTCAAGGTTAAAGATATCGTAGTTTTCATTGTTTCACCGTTTTCATGATAGCATGAACCTTCTTTTTTCTCCATACTTGCTTCAACCTCTCAAATTCATCGGTTTGCCCATTTGCATGTCGAGCCAAAAACCTTTATCATGAGAGAGAGGTGAGAGTATGACCATTCCCGTATCCTTTTTCCCGTACATCGACCTGATCCTGATTTTGATCTCCGTCTTCGCGATCATCGACGGATACATGCACGGGTTGTTATTGATGTTATTGAACATCGCGAGCCTGTTCGCCGCGATTTTCCTGGCGTGGTGGCTATCGCCCGCGATCGCTTCCCAATTCCCGCTCTATCCCAAAAGCACCTCTGAGTTCGGCGAGGCGATCGGTGAATTGATCTATCAGAAACTCAATGCCGGGCTTTGGTTCATCCTGATCTTCATCGGGGTGATGCTGCTGACGGTCTTATTGCGTCCCTTGGTCAAGCTGGTCGGGAAAGTCCCGCTCATCAAACAGACCAACAAGATCCTGGGCGCCGTGTTCGGTCTGCTTCAGACCGCGTTTTGGCTGCTAGTATTGACGTTTGTTTTATCGACGCCCCTTTTCCCCAACGGGAAAGCCGCGATCGAAGCGAGCTGGCTCAAACCCTTCAGTTTGGCCGGAAATCAAGTCTTGGGTGTGATCGGCGACCAGTTGGGCGAAAGCGTGTTGGTCCAGCGGATCATCAGCGGACAACCGTTGACGCAGGATGAATTGGATGACATTACGGAATGGTTGATCAAAAACAACATCGATCAAAATGCGATCGACGACTTCATCGAAAAAATAAGGTAGGACACTATGAATCGAGCATATGACGTTTTGGAATTTAATGAAATATTGAACGAAGTGGCGGGGCACTGCCGCTTTTCGTTGGGCGCCGACCTGGTGTTGAGCAGCACCCCGCAATTCAACCGATTGTGGGTCGAACGGGAGCTGAAGCGGACGAAAGAAGCGATGACGATGATCGACTTGAGCGGCAGTATGCCGTTCGGGGGGATCAGCGACATCCGCATGCCCTTGCGTGAAAGCCAGAAGGACCAGACGCTGGGAATCCCTGACTTGTTGGCGATCGCCCGCCATGGGCAAGCCGTAAAGACGATCAAGGAATACTTGCGCAAATGCGAATACAAAGGGGAAGAGATCAGCGAAATCGTGAGTTCGATGCGCGAAAGCATCGAACTAAGCAACGCGATCGAACAGTGTTTTTCCAACTCCTATGAAGTGTTGGACAGCGCTTCGGTCGCATTGAAGCAGATCCGTCGCCAAATCCGCCTCAATGCGTTGGAACTCAATAAAACCACCGACCATTTCATCCAGAAGAACGCATCCAAACTCACCGATACCATTTCCACCATCCGTAACGACCGCGTGGTCGTTTTGGCGCGGATTTCCGACAAGAACTCCTTCGGGGGGATTTTGCACGGGGAATCCGCCTCCGGACAGACCGCCTACATCGAACCTCCCGTTCTGGTCGAACTCAACAATAAATCGCAGGAATTGAAGAGTGCGGAAGAAGAGGAAATCAAACGGATTTGTTTCGAGTTGAGCCAGAAGACCAAGGTGCATGCGGAAAACTACCTAGCGAACCTGAGTTCGCTGAGTCTGCTGGATGCAGTTTTCGCCAAGGCGCGCTTCGGGATCGAGAAACACGGCGTCACCGCCAAATTGACGGACCAACGCATCCTGACCTTCGAGAACGCCCGTCATCCGCTGATCGATCCTTTGCACGTCGTCAGCAACACCTACCATATCACCCCGGAACAATCCACCCTGTTGATCACCGGACCCAATACCGGCGGCAAGACCGTCAGCCTGAAGATCATCGGGTTGTTCACCCTCATGAGTTATACCGGCATCCCGGTGTTGGCGGACGAAGCGCTGCTTCCGATGTTCGACCAGGTGTATGTCGACATCGGGGACGACCAGTCGATCCAGGCGTCGCTCTCGACCTTCAGCGCGCATCTTCAAAAAATCTCGACGATCTGCCAGAAGGCGACCGGGAAGTCGCTGATCATCCTGGATGAACTGGGCGGCGGGACGGATCCCGTAGAAGGGGAAAGCCTGGCCATGGCGGTGTTGAACGAACTCCGTTCACGCAACGCGATGATCGCCGCGACCACCCACTATTCCAAACTTAAAGTCTATGGAAGCAAACATCCCGATATCCTGCTTGCATCCGTACAATTCGATTTGGAGAAACTGCAGCCGACCTATCGCTACATCGAAGGGTTGCCCGGTTCGTCCAACGCTTTGGCCATCGCCGAGAAATTCGGTTTGAGCGCGAAGATCGTCGCGGAAGCCAGGGAAATCAAGAACGCGGCCAAGTCCGTCGAGGAACAGAAACTCGAAGAACTTGAAAACGCGATTTTGCTTGCGAAGCAAAAAGAAGAAGAATTAAGAGTGAAAATCAAGGAGAACGAAGAGGCGAAGATCGCTTCCGAGAAGATCCGTGACAAATACGAAACGCAGAAAGAAACGATGTTGGAGGATGCGCGCAAGGAAGCCCGAAACATGGTGGAAGAAATCAAGGCGGAAGCGGAAGAACTGCTCGCCGAGATCCGCGAAGCGCAGAAAACCAATACCATGCATGTGGCGATCGAGAAGAAGTTCCAACTCGACCGCCTGCAAGAACCGACCATCGAGGATGAAGATGAAAACACACCCTTGGTCAACCCAGAGATCGGACAATGGGTCCGCATCCGAAACGCCAACCAGACCGGTCAGATCATCGCGGTGAAACGCAAACTGGTCACCGTGAACGTCAACGGGGTGAAAGTGGATGTCCCGCTGGAAAAAGTATCCAAAACCCATGCGCCGGCCTTGAAGAAAAAGACGGCTGGGATTTCCTATGATCGTCCCGCAACCGTTTCGATGGAGCTCAACATCATCGGACTGAGGGTCGAAGAAGCCTTGCCTTTGGTCGACAAATATCTCGACGATTGCATCCGCTCCCGCTTAAACAACGTCCGTGTCGTCCATGGACACGGGACGGGGGCGCTACGTTCCGCCGTCCACCAAGCCCTGAAAATGAACCCCCAGGTATCGACCTACCGCTTAGGCGGACAGGGGGAGGGCGGGGTCGGGGCGACCGTCGTTTCCTTCAAAGGGATGTAACATGAGCCTCAAGGACAAACTCGCCACCTTACCCGGAGAACCCGGTTGTTATCTGATGAAAAACAAGGCCGGCACGATCATCTATGTCGGGAAGGCCAAGAAACTCAAAAGCCGGGTCAATTCCTATTTCGTCGGAGCCCACGACCACAAGACCACCAAACTGGTGAGTCAGATCGACGACTTCGATTATTTCGTCACGGCCACGGAAAAAGAATCGCTCTTGCTTGAAATCAACCTGATCAAAAAATACCGTCCGCGCTTCAACATCATGTTCATGGACGATAAATCCTATCCCTACATCAAAATCACCAACGAACCCTATCCCATCGTCAAGGTCGTCCGGGAGACGACCAAGGACAAGAAAGCGAAGTATTTCGGACCCTATCCCGATGCGACCATCGCCTATCGCGTCATGGACCTCATCAACGGGATGTATCCGATGCGCAAATGCCACATCCTCCCCAAGAAAGTCTGCCTGTACTATCATCTTCACCAATGCCTGGGTCCGTGCGAGTTCGAGGTCGACCCGGCGGTCTACGTGACGATGCGGGAGGAAATCACCCGTTTACTCAAAGGGGATACCAAGGAACTGCGCGACAAGATGACGCGTCTGATGAACGAATCGACCGCCCAGCTGAACTATGAGAAATCCATGGAATACCGCGACTACCTGCGCTCCCTCGACTACATCAGCGATCCGCAGATGGTCATGAGCGAAACCGTGAAGGACCGCGATGTCTTCGCCTATTTCGAAGACAGCGGCTACGTCGCCATCCAGGGGCTCTTCATCCGGGGCGGGAAACTGTTGGACCGCTCTCTCACCGTCCAACCGATTTACGACGACCCCGACGACGCCTTCATCGCCTACATTCTTCAATACTACCAATCCAACCCGCTTCCTCAGGAAATCCTCCTACCCCAAGGCGAAGCGATCTCCGCCTTAACCGAAGTCTTGTCGACCCATGTCCTTCAACCCCAGCGAGGGATGAAGAAAAACCAGGTCGAACTGGCGAAGAAGAATGCGGAAAACAACTTGAAACAACGCTTCCAGGTCCTATCCAGACAAAGCGCGCACCAGGAAGAAGCCAACCGTCTGTTGGCGATCGCCTTGCATGAGAAAAACATCTCGCGGGTCGAACTGTTCGATAATTCGCACATCCAGGGTCAACACGCCGTGGCGGGGATGGTCGTCTTCGACGACGGCATCCCGAACCGTAAAGAATATCGCCTTTTCAAAGTTCATTCGAAAAACGACGACCTCGCCAACATGAAAGAAGTCTTGTATCGCAGGTACCTACGACTTCTGAAAGAAAACGGGGTCCTCCCCGATTTGATCCTGGTCGACGGCGGGCAACTGCAGGTGTCGGCAGCGATCGAAATCCGCGATCTGTTGGACCTCGATGTCCGGATCGCCGGCTTGGTGAAGGACGACAACCACCGTACCGCCGATCTGATGAACGAAGAGTTCCAACTCTTGCCCGTCCCCAAGGAAAGCCCGTTGTTTTTCCTCTTGACCCGCATGCAGGACGAGGTCCATCGTTTCGCGTTGGGTTATCATCAGAAACTTCGCTCCAAAGCGCAGACCAAATCGATCCTGGATGAAGTGGAAGGCATCGGCCCGACCCGTAAGAAAGAACTGATGAAGCATTTCAAGACGTTCAAGGCGATCAAGGAAGCGGATGTGGCCCAGTTGGAAGAAGTCCTGCCCAAGGAAGTCGCCCTACGCGTCCATGAACTTTTCCATACACCGCAAGACAAAGAAGAAACGTTCTGATATACTAAAGAACGAACGAAACGAAGGGAGGTAGAAGATGAACGCAATCGGTATCGTCGATTCAGGATTGGGCGGTTACACGGTTTATGAAAGTCTGCGTCAAGCGTATCCCGACGCATCGTTTGTCTTTCTGGCCGATCAAAAACACGCTCCCTACGGAAACAAATCCCCCGAGGAAATCATCGCGATTTCCTATCAAAACATGATGTGGTTCTATGACCAAGGCATCCGCGAGGTCATTCTGGCCTGCAATACGGCGTCTTCGGTCGCCCTGGAATTCATCCGACCGATCTTTTCGGAGATGCAGATTCACGGGATCATCGATTTGACCGTCGAACACATCGATCTCAAGAAGGACGACAAGGTCCTCATCCTGGCGACCCAGGCCACCATCAACAGCGGTTCCTATCCCGATTCGATCGGATTCATCGAACCCGACGTCAAGGTGGACGGGATCGCGATGGTCGATCTGGTCAAACACGTGGAATCGTTAAGCGATGAAGCCACCGTAACGGCTTATCTTAAGAAAGAATTCGCCAAGAAACCTGGGAACTATTCCAAGGTCGTCTTGGCTTGTACGCACTATCCCATCGTCAAGGACCTGATCGCGAAGGAACTGAAGGGCGAACTCTATGATTCCCGCCAAGCCATCGTCGATCTTTTGAAAGACCGCGACCTCCCGCAAGGGGAGAGCCGCTGTTATACCACGGGCAATCCCGACCATGCGAAACTCCAGGTCAAGACCTTGTTTTCCCATGACCAAGCGTTCCTGAAAGCCGTCACGGAAGGCATGTCCTCATGGAAATAGTCGTCGTCAGCGATAGCCACGGAAGGATTGAAGTCCTCAAGCAGATCCGCGACCGCCATCCCGACGCCGACGCCTACATCCATTGCGGGGATAGCGAAACGGACGAAGCGCATCTGGATTCGTTTGTCAGCGTACAAGGCAACAACGATACCTATTACGACTATCCTCAGTTTCGGGTCATCGACCTCAACACAGAGAAGCTACTGGTCATCCACGGCCATCAGTTCTACATGGGGACGCGGGTGAAGGAAATCGCCCAACGCGCCAAGAACAACCACTGCACGATGGCGTTCTTCGGACACACCCATGTCTTTCTTTCCACCATCGAAGACGGGGTGTTGATCGTCAACCCCGGCTCCGTCTACATGAACCGCGACGGAACGCCGCCGTGCTACGCCTTGATCCACGATCATGAAGGAAAATGGAAAGTCGAACGGATGATCGTCCCCAATGTCGCCCCGTCACAGAAAAAACGGTGGTTCTGACAAAGGGTTGTTGAATAACAACGGAATATTTGGTAAAATGTTCCAGCAGTGTCCTCATAGCTCAGCTGGATAGAGCATGCGCCTTCTAAGCGCACGGTCGGGGGTTCGAGTCCCTCTGAGGACGCCATTTGTCATCTAAAGCCCTAATCCGGGGCTTTTTTGTTTCCTTGATCGAATTCTCATCTTCAACCATCAATACTCGTCGAAAACACTCGATTTGAGGTCGACGAATTGGTATCATGAGCGTAGTGGAAAAATCGGGTGATCGGGCAAGGTTGCCCCGGGAGAATGCGATGGATTTCAAGAAAGTACGGTTTCACGGCGAGTTTCGGCGATATCAGGCCAAGGTGCTTGAAAACGTCGAGAAACATGTCAAAGACAAAAAAATCCATATCGTCGCAGCCCCGGGGAGTGGTAAAACCATCCTTGGCCTTGAACTGATTCGATATTTCGGTGAACCGACCTTGATTCTGTCTCCCACGATCACGATCCGCGAACAATGGGGTCAACGATTCAAAGAGAGTTTTCTGGATGAAAGCGAAGCGGTGGAGGATTACATTTCAACCGATCTCGCCAACCCGAAGTTGATTACCTGTGTAACCTATCAAGCGGTTCACGCCGCGTTGAATAAAACCATCCTCATGGACGATGAAGAAGATGAAATAATGAGATTGGAAAACATAGATCAAGTCGTGAAGATCGATTTCGATTTGTTTTCCATGATGAAGAAGGCGAAGATCAAGACGATCTGTCTCGATGAAGCGCACCATCTTCGCAGCGAGTGGCAGAAATCGCTTGAAGTCCTGATCGGTCAGCGAAAGAACGATGCGATGATCATCGCACTGACGGCGACTCCGCCGTATGACTCGACCCCGAGTGAATGGGCAAAGTACATCGCGTTGTGCGGCGAGATCGATGACGAGATTTCTACCCCCTTGCTCGTCGCCCAAGGGACGCTTTGTCCGCACCAAGATTATGTCTACTTCAACTATCCTACGGAACCGGAATTGAATGTACTGCGCAACTATTCGCATCTCGTCGATGCTTGCCTTCAAGAAATCATCGAAGGGGACCTTTTATCGCGACTCATCAAGGCATCCGGTATATTTGAGTCCAATCCTTTGATCGACGAGTTGATTCTCGATTCGCCGAAAGGTTTTATATCGCTCTTGGTTTTGCTTGAGTTCTCAGGAACCTCCATTCCCAAACCATTGGTTCGACTCGTATCCCCGAATGGGAAACTACCGAAGTTTACTTATGACTTCGCTGAAAACGCCCTGAATTTCGTTATTGAAAACCCGCTGTTGTTTACGGAAGAGAATTCGGAAGAAATAAGTCGAATCGTCGCCAAACACGGGTTGCTCGAACGGAAGAAGGTGCGGTTGGTCACCAATGAGAAAATCAGACGGATGATCCTTTCATCGGTTGGAAAACTTGCCGGTATTTCAAGCATCGTCGAATTTGAAGAAGAAGCGATGGGCAAATCATTGCGGATGCTGATTCTGACGGACTATATCAAACGTCCGCAACTCTCGATGATCAACACGAATCAACCCTTGAACTCGATCGGTATCGTTTCGATCTTCGAGACGTTGAGAAGAAATCCAAAGATACATCTAAATCTCGGCGTTTTATCCGGGACCTTGGTCATCGTACCTAACTCGGTTCTTACGGGTATCGAAGAACTGGCCAAGGGCATGTCGATCGAATATTCAATCTCACCGATCAATGATTCAGGATACAGTGAGTTGGTTTTCACTGGCAACAATAAACATAAGGTCGCCTTGATGAGCGAAGTCTTCCAGAAGGGCTTGATCCAGATCTTGATCGGGACGAAGTCACTTTTAGGCGAAGGCTGGGATTCACCCAGCATCAACAGCTTGATCCTGGCAAGTTTCGTAGGGACGTTCATGTTATCGAATCAAATGCGTGGACGCGCCATCCGGAGTGATCGAAACAATCCGCAGAAGACCGCCAATATCTGGCATCTGGTCACCATCGAACCAGAACGATACATCAGCGATCAATTACTAAAAAAAGCGGCGTTCGTATTTTCCTCGCCGATCCTGGCGGAAGGTACGGACTACGAGTTGTTGGAGAGACGGTTCTTGACATTCTATGCACCATCATTCGATGGGGAAACCATCGAAAACGGTCTTCAACGACTGTCGATCATCAAACCGCCCTTTGATCAACGTAACATCCAAAAAATCAATTCGAAAATGATCGATCACGCCAAAGACCGATCGGCGATGGCGAACTTATGGAAGGGGATCTTGAACGATCAATCCAATCCCGAAATCATTTCATTAAGCGAAATCCCCAAACATAGGGTTGAAACGAGTTTTCTCTATGTAAATGCGTTGAATTTTTCGATGATCATCTTGATGATGCAAATCGCCGTGCGTCCGTTTTTGTCCATCGGTCTTGAAAGCGACAGCCTTTCGTTCTTTCTGATCGGATCCTTGATGACGATCGCTTTGTTTCTTCTTGCCGGTAAAATCATCGTCAATTTATCGAGGATGTTGTCTCCGGTCAAAACGATCAAGATCTTGGGGGATTGCATCTTGGACTCATTGATCGATTTGGGTGAGATCACTAGCCGAAAGGCGAGGTTCGTGTTAAAAACAGACAGAGAAAGCGTGAACATCGATTGTGCGCTGATCGATGCGACAACCTATGAGAAAAACATCTTCGCCCAGGCAATGAGCGAATTACTTTCATCCATCGAAAACCCGCGATACGTTTTCATTAAGCAAGGTTTTCTTTTGGGTATCCCGTTCAGAAACATGTCGCAAAGTTATGCTTGTCCGACGATCATCTCAAGTAAGAAAGAGAACGTCGAAATCCTGGCGGACCATTTAAGACGAAAAACGGGGAAGTTCTTCATCCAATATACCCGAAGCGAAAAGGGCAGAAAAATTCTGTTGATGTGCAGGAAGAAATCCTACATCAACCGGAACGAAATTTTCATTCAAGGTAAAAAAAGGGTTTTATCGAAGTGGGAGTGATTTCTTGATTTGTTGCAGTGATCAATTATGCTACTGTTTGTGTATCCTGTCTTTCTCATCCATCAATACCAGGTTCTTATTCACCAAACAAAGAAAAACCGGCGGTTGCCGGTCGTTAGTGCCATGAGGCTTGTTGGAGTTTCTTCTGCAGTTTCTCCCGCAGTTCGTCTTTGAATCGGATCCGCACGATGCATTGAAGGACGTCCCGTCCCCGTTTCGACATCGATTCAAGATGGATGGACTCAACCCAATGGATATAGGTCAAGATCGATTTCCGATAAAGTTCGGGAACCAAACCCAATCCGACTTTCCCCGCAAGGATTTCGATATTCTCGGTTTTCTTGTCCACTTGATAATCCAATGTATTTTCCTTGGTCAGTTTACGCAACGACTTCTGCGACTTTCGACCGGTAATCCCGATCAAGCGGAAATCGATATAGAGTCCCGATTCATCCACGTACCAATCATCAAACAACAGTTTGGGATCTTCCCTGATTTCGACGACGGGTTCGACATTTCCAAGATCTATAAGCACCGGGTGGAACTCCACCGGTTCGATCATGACCGGTTCGACTTTTTCGGAGGGTTCAGGTTCGATGGTTTCTTCCTTCGCGTCGACACTCTCGTTCAACGCTTCGACGGATTGGACGTCCTCGACGAGGGGTTCGCTCAGAACCGGCTTGACGATGATTTGGATCGACTCGTGCGGTTCGTCGGTCGAATTGGTTTGGCGCGACAACGTTTGGATCAGCATCACTAGGCCGAATGAAATCAAGGCGAGCGAACCGGCTAAGAAAAGACCGGTGTCCTCCAGGTTGGAGGCGTAAAACGCAAGGTAGGCGAAATAGGCGACGACGACGCCGCTTACGGTGATAAGGATGAAAAAGATCGATTTCAATGTTTTCATAAGCTTCCCCTGTTGTTTTTATTGTATCATAGAACATGCGACAAAATCACAACACGACAGGTATGGAAACGGGATTTGTGGCATAATAAGAGGGAGGAAACACGATGGACACCAACTACTATACGAAAATCATCCAAACGATCAACGATTCGTTGGCGGACGGGGACATCGAGAGAGCCCGTTCGCTGTTGGACGAGGAATTGCGCATGCCCTATATCCCGACCGCCTACCTCGGGGAATTGGAAGGACTGAAAAGGGAGATCGCTTCGCGCCAAAAGGAAAAACAACGGGTGGCGCGGATCGAAGACCCGCAGGAATTGTTGGACTTGCTGGACGATGAGAACGGACGTTTCGGCGTCGTCGCGGCGTTGTCCGGCTTGAACCTGCGCGAGAATGACGAAGTGCTGAAGAAAGCGTTCGCCACGATCACGGACCGGGGCTTATTGAGCGTGTTGGTCGAACTGTGCGCGCGTCAACAATTGCATGCGGAATACACCTTCACCTACGACCATAAAACCTATACGTTCATCCCGGCATCGTTGGAGNNAGAGTGGCTGTCCAATGAGAATCCAAGCATGCTGAAACTGGCCAACGAAGCCTTGTTACGGATCGCATTGATGCGCTTGCCGGAAGGGGTCAGCCTGGATGAAGCCGAACCCTTGACCTTGGCGGTCGTCAAAAAACTCTACGGACAACTTGCAAGTGTACAAGAGTGGCGGGAATTTTGCGAAAAGAATACAATAGATGAGAATCGAATCGAAGAGATCGAGAATGAGGATTTGATTTAGCACTCAAAAGTTGACAGTGCTAAAACCTATGGTATAATAGGAATGCTAAAAGAGGAGGCCCCCATGAAAACAACTTGGACCGTAAAAGAAAAATCCACCGGTGAACTACAAATCACCATCAACGATGACGCTTGGAAGAAAGCGCAAACGAAGGCATTCGACAAACTCGTAAAGAACGTCGACGTGCCGGGATTCCGAAAAGGACAGGCCCCCAAAGAACTCGCCCGCAAGGCGATCAGCGAACAAAGCATCCTGATGGAAGCGGTCGACTATGTCGCGACCGACGCCTTGTTTGAAGGCATCAAAGAACATAACCTCTCCGTGATCACCCGCCCGGAACTCAACTTGAATTCCGTCACCGCGGACGAAGTCACCATGACCTTCCTGATCACCGTGAAACCGGCGGTCAAACTGGGTCAATACAAGGGATTGGACGTCAAGAAGGAAGAAGTCTCCGTATTGCCCGTCGAAGTCGACATGAAGATCGAAGAATTGCGTGAACAGTTCGCCGAACTCGTCTTGAAGGAAACCGGCAAGATCGAAGACAAGGATACCGCCGTCATCAACTTCGAAGGATTTAAGGACGGTGTCGCATTCGAAGGCGGTAAAGGCGAGAACTATCCCTTGGAAATCGGATCGAACTCCTTCATCCCCGGATTTGAAGAAGCCCTGATCGGAATGGAAACCGGTGAAGAAAAGGATGTCAACCTGACCTTCCCTGAAAACTACGGCGCCGAACAATTGGCCGGACAGGATGTCGTCTTCAAAGTGAAGATCAACGAGATCAAGCAACGCCAGTTGCCGGAAATCAACGATGACTTCGCCAAGGAAGCCAACCACCACGGGACCGAAACGATCGCCGACCTGAGAATGCATCTTGAAGAGCATTTGCTGGAAGAAAAGCAGCATAAGGCGGACGATGAATTCGGCAACACCTTGTTGACGAAGATCGTCGATGCGTCGGAAGTGGAGATCCCCGATGTGTTGATCGAAGAAGAAACCGACAGTCTGGTCGCGGATTTCAAGAACCGCATTTCCCAACAAGGCTTCTCCTTTGAACAATTCACCCAGATCACCGGACAAAAAGAAGAAGAACTGCGCGAACAGATGAAAGTCGACGCAGGCAATAAAGTAAAAGTACGTCTCGTACTGGATGCCATTGCGAGTGAAGAAAAGCTTGAGGTCGCAAGCGACGAAATCGAAGCGGAATACAACGCGATCGCCCAAGCCTATAGCATGGAATTAGCCAAAGTGAAGGAATTGGCGCCGGAAGACACGATCGCCTATGATCTTCGCCTACGCAAAGCCTTCACCCTCATCCGCGAATCCGTTCAACAATAAGACGCCCTGCGTCTTATTCCCTTATAAGGAGGTGTAACGATGGATAACGAAAAAATGGAAATCAGCGTGCCCGTGATTTGTACGCGCGGGATCATCGTTTTTCCCAACCAGGATGTTTTGATCGAAGTGGGACGCGAAAAGAGCGTCAACGCGATCGATGAATCGAATACCTACTTCAACGGCCATGTCTGGGTCGTCAGTCAAAAAGACGTATTGGTCGACGAACCCCATGAGGACGACCTCTTTAAGTTCGGCACCTTGTGCCGCATCAAGAACGTCAAACGCAAGGAAGGGTTCATGCGCGTCACCTTCACCGGACTCGAACGCGCGAAGCTTGTCCGTCTCAGTGAAGACAACAAGATGTTCTTCGCGACGGTCCAACCGGTCGCCGACATTTCGGGCGAAAGCCTGGAAGAAATGGCGCTGATCCGTCAGATCGCCAAAGGCTTGGAACAAGTCGCCACCAGCAACGCGAACTTCCCGACCGAAATCATCAACCAACTCACCAAAGGCGTTTCCGCCCAACAGTTGTCCGACCAGATCGGTCAGTATTTCCCGATGGGTCTGGACGACCGTCAAGCCATTTTGGAAACGCTAAACCTGAATGAACGACTACTGTTGATCATTTCCAACCTACAGAAGGAAAAAGAACTCACCAACATCGAACAGGGGATCAACGATAAAGTCAAAGAACGCATCGAAGAGAACCAACGCGAATACTACCTGCGTGAAAAACTTCGTGCCATCAAGGAAGAACTGGGCGATGTGCCCAACGCTTCCGACGACATGGACGAACTTCGCCGCTATGTGGAAGAGAACCCGTTCCCCAAGAACATCAAAGAAAAAGCGTTGGAAGAAATCCAGCGTTATGAAATGTTGCCCAGCGCCAGCGGGGAGAGCGGCGTCATCCGCACCTACCTCGACTGGTTGATCAAAGTGCCTTGGTGGCAGGAATCGACCGACAACGACGATCTCAAGAAAGTCCGCGCCGTGTTGGACCACGACCATTTCGGATTACAGAAGGTCAAGGATCGGATCATGGAGTATCTGGCGGTCAAGACGATGACGAAATCGTTGAACGCCCCGATCTTATGTCTGGTCGGCCCTCCGGGGGTCGGTAAAACCTCCTTGGCGAAATCCATCGCCAATGCCTTGGGACGGAATTTCGTCAAGGCGTCGTTGGGCGGCGTGCGCGACGAAGCGGAAATCCGCGGACATCGCCGTACCTACCTGGGTTCTTTGCCCGGACGCGTCATCCAGGGCATGAAGAAAGCCGGCGTCGTCAACCCGGTCTTCCTGATCGACGAAATCGACAAGATGGCCAGCGACTACAAGGGCGATCCGAGTTCGGCGATGCTTGAAGTCTTGGATCCCGAACAGAACTTCCTCTTCAGCGACCACTACCTTGAAGAACCCTACGATTTATCCAAAGTCATGTTCATCGCGACGGCGAACTACCTGGAAGACATTCCGGCGGCGCTGCGTGACCGGCTTGAAATCATCAACCTCTCTTCGTACACCGAAGACGAGAAAGTCAATATCGCACTGAACCACCTCATCCCCAAACAAGTGGCGATGAACGGGCTCAACGAAAAGCAATTCAAACTCGGCGGATCGGAACTGCTCTATATGATCCGCCACTATACCCGCGAAGCCGGGGTTCGTCAGTTGGAACGCCTCGTGGCGAACTTGTGCCGTAAATCCGTCCTCGCCATCCTCAAAGACAACAAGAAATCCGTCAAAGTGACCGAAAAGCTCATCAACGAATGGTTGGGCAAGGAAATCTTCGAATACGGACGTAAAGAAGTCGAAAACCAGGTCGGTGTCGTCACCGGATTGGCGTATACTTCCTTCGGCGGCGATGTGCTGCCGGTCGAAGTGACCTCGTTTGAAGGCAAGGGACGATTGATCGTCACCGGCCAGTTGGGCGATGTCATGAAGGAGTCCGCGGAGATCGCGTTCGGTTACGTGAAGTCCAATGCGCGACGCTTCGAAATCGACCCGAAGTTCTTCGAAGACCACGATGTCCACATCCACGTCCCCGAAGGCGCCGTCCCCAAAGACGGTCCAAGCGCCGGGATCACCCTGACCACCGCGATCATGAGCGCCTTGACCCACCGTGCCGTCTTTGCCGATTTGGCGATGACGGGCGAAGTGACGCTGCGCGGAAACGTCTTGCCGATCGGAGGGCTAAAGGAGAAATCCTTGGCCGCCCACCGTTGCGGCATCCGTAAAGTCCTGATCCCCAAACTCAACATGAAAGACATGGACGAAATCCCCCAAGTCGTCAAAGACCACATCACCTTCGTGCCGGTCGAGACGATGGACCAAGTCCTCGCCGAGGCGTTGGTTCACTAATGAAGACCTTTGCGACCTCGAAGTGGTTGATCACCGCGGCGAAAAAAGAACAGTTCCCCGCGACGGACCTCCCGGAGATCGTACTGGCCGGACGTTCCAACGTCGGGAAATCCAGCCTGATCAACGCGTTGGCCAACGTGAACGCCTTGGCTTTCGTCGGGAAAAGGGCGGGGAAGACAAGATATCTCAATTTCTTTTCCATCGGCGACGTCTTCCATCTGGTCGACGTGCCGGGATATGGATTCGCCAACCGTTCCAAAGAAGAACTCAAACAATACGGACGATTGATGGAAGATTACTTCGGATCGCGCACCCAATGCATCGCGGCGATCCTGGTCGTCGACATCCGTCTGGGATTGACCGACGACGATCTGGATATGTTGGAATATGTGCGTGCGATCGGGTTACCGACCAAGATCGTCGCGACCAAGAGCGACAAACTGTCCTACAGTCAGCGGTTGAAGGCCAAAACGGTCATCACGACGCAGACGGCGGATAATAACATCGCGGTCTTCTCGGCGGAAAGCAAAGAAGGCGTCGAAGAAGTGCGTGCTTGGTGTCTAAGTCAACTCGAGGCATCCCGATAGGGGATGCCTTTTACATTTGATGAAAATAAATGAAAGTGTTGAAAGAAAACCATGTAAATGATAAAATGATTCAGTTCAACAGGAGGAACTCCCATGAAAGAAGCACTCTATCTTCACGAATCGACAGCCCTCATCAACTTTTCGGCGGCCTATTGCCAGACGACCGATGAAATGCTGTCGAGCGATACGTTTAAATATGTCTTAGGACGCTATCTCGCCGCGTTGCGCAAGAGTGATCTGGATTTATACAACTGGGCGATCAAAGACCGCCCGTTGACGGATGCGGTCAACGACATCACGCGTCTTATGAAGATCCTCATGGTCCTTGAAATCAGTGAAATCACCCATCCTTTCCTCGATGAACCGGAATTGCTGACGAAACTCATCGAAGAAGGCTATAACTTCTGGCGTAACCACCAACGTTGTTCCGTCATCCGCACCGGATCGACCAGCAGCCTCCAACTGGCCAATTTCATGGACGCCGACAGCCGCTTCAACCAACTCGTGCTGGCGGTCTATCGCGGCGCCCAGGAAAAAGTACAGGGTCGCAAGAACCGGATCTACCGTCAACTTCAAGCCGGTACCAACGCCTCGATGGTCATCCGCGACATCCGTTGGAACGTCCCCGAAGGGTATGAAGCTCTCAAAGGCATCCCGTTTGTGGATTCGATGCTGCTGCGTACGCCGCTACTCTTGCATCCCCGTTCCAACAAGCGTAAAGGATCCTTCAAGCCCACCGACATCAATCCGTTCAGCTACGCGCAGATCAACCGCGACGAATGGTTCTGCTATCCGGCGAAAGTCGGCAGCCTCTTGATGCACATCTACTTCCACCGCGATTATTCTTTCTCGGGGATCACACTGGCCAACTTGTTCGAACTGGCGACCGACGTCGAAGTCAGCAAACGCAAACCGGATTGCATCGTGCTCTTCGGGATCAAGGACGAAGATCTGGAATGCAAGTACCATCTGGATCAAAACACCGGCATCTGGATCGGGAAAGTCCCCTCGCAGACGATCATCGAATATTTCGGCTACATGAAGAAAATGTGCTTGACGCTGCATAACGTCGCGATGATGGCGCGGGGTTGGTTGCCGTTGCATGGTTCCATGGTCAACATCCACCTGAAGAACGGACGCTCCAAAGGCGTCGTGTTCATCGGGGATTCGGGCGCAGGGAAGAGCGAAACGATCGAAGCCATCCAGATGCTGGGTGAAGACGAAATCCTCTCGATCGACGTCGTGTTCGACGATATGGGCTCGTTGCATGTGGAAAACGGGCAGATCGTCGCACAAGGCACCGAAATCGGCGCCTTCATCCGCTTGGACGACCTCGACAAAGGCAGTCCGTACAAGACGATGGACCGATCCATCTTCATGAACCCGGAAACCGTCAACGCCCGCGTCGTCATCCCGGTCGCGCCGTACTCCCTGATCGTCAAAAACCACAAGGTCGACTATTTCCTCTATGCCAATAACTACGAAGACAAGATCGGCGTGAACCTTGCAAGAAACGCCGCCGACATGAAGGCGACGTTCGTCCAAGGGAAGCGCTGCGCGATGCAGACGACGGACGAAGTCGGTCTCTCGACCACGTACTTCGCCAATCCTTTCGGCCCTATGCAGCATCCCGATGTCTGCGACCCCTTGCTTGACCGCTATTTCATCGCTTTGGATGAAGCCGGGGTAAAAACGGGTGAAGTGTATACCGGACTTGGGGTATCGGGGGCCGACGACGACCATCTGGAACGCACCGCCCGCGCCGTATTGCATATGATCGATGAAGATTAACCGGAGTCATCTCCGGTTTTCTTTTCGAAAAAAAACATCGACGTCGGTCGATGTTACTTGATATAGCCCAGATGTTTCAGTCCGTTGTAGATGCCGTCTTCGGATACGCTTGTGGTCACATGGTCCGCGATCGCCTTCAATTCTTCGACCCCGTTGCCCATCGCGACCCCGATCCGTGCGTGTTGGATCATGCCGATGTCGTTGAGCGAGTCCCCGAAGGCGGTATACCCGTCCTCTTCCCAACCCATATGTTTCAATAAGGCCAGGATCCCGGCGGATTTGTCGGAGTCTTCGGCGATGATGTCCGCATAGGTCGAAATGCCCGGGAAAACCGAAATCCCTTTGATGTTGCGAAAAGGCGTCCAATCGAAGCCTTCCGGCGCATAGACCAAGACTTTGTCGATCGGTTGGTCGGTGTACTCGTCCTTGGGGTAGATCGGTTCGTTGAAGAAGTGGTGCGCCCTTAACATGTTTTCATCGATGTCCGTGAGTCTGAAATTCGTTTCCCCGTTGAAGGTCGACGACAAGCCGAATTTCTCGACCAAGCCGATGATTTCCAGGATCGCATGGCGCGCGATGGTGATGTGCAGGATTTCCCGGAAGGCGCGGTCGACCACGACCTGGCCGTTGGTCAGGATGTAGCCGTCCCAATCCAGGATGGAAAGGACGTCGTGGGTCTTCACCATGAGCCATTCGCGGCCTGTCGCGATGCAGAGTTTGTAGCCGTTGCGTTGCGCTTCGCGCAGCGCATGGACGGTCGAAGAAGGGATCTTATGGGTGGCGCTGTCGATCAGCGTGTTGTCCATGTCGAAGAAGATGGTTTTCGGAAGATGGTTCATTGTGCTTACCTCGCATCAATTATATCCGAAACTTTTCGAAAAAAGTGCTATAATGTACACCGTGCAAGGAGATTCCCCATGAAATTCACCCAAAACATCCCTCTGAAGACCCTTACCCAAGCGAATGTACGTACGTACTCGTTCGCATTGGCCGATCTCATCGACCGGCCGACCGGCGTCAGCGCGAAGATTCAACACGGGGAAATCATCCACGAGCCGCCGCGGCCATCCGCCATCCTGTGGGCATCGTCGTGGTATGCGTTTGAACTTGCGTATCAATTCTTGGAAGAAGGTTCTTTGAAACTGGAATCGACGTTGAGCGAAATCTTGCCTTTCCTGCAGTTCAACGATGCTTCCCAACTTACGATCACGGTCGAAGACGTGCTGCGTCAGACGACGAATCTACCCAACGCCTTTTCCTACGGGTTCTTCACATCGAAGCCCGACCGCAACTTTCTGAAATACCTGGTGAAAACATCCCGGTCGTTTCGTCAGAACCCGCGCAGTGCGAAACTGAACGTCGTCGACCTGAGTCTATTGGAAATGATCTTGGAGAAAGTTTCCGGCATGGATTATGCCCGACTGTTCGAATCAAGGATCGTCAAGCCCCATGGCTTCCACAACACGCTTCTGTGCGATGAAGTCCTGGAAGGCACCTCCAATCTCCAAAAAGGGAAACAACGTTTCTATTTCAACGCCTTGGCCTTTGCGGGCGTATTGGCCGACGCCAACGAGTTCGCGGCGTTCACCCGGCATTTCCAATCGACCTTGACGGCTTTCCATTCGAACTATTCGCTGGATACCTCCGCCTGGTTCAACGGGTTCTCCGTCGACCAGACCTCCAACTATCTCTATGTCGCCTATCAAGACATCCATTCGTTCGCCCTTACCCATACCCAGGGCAGAACCTTCGTCGCAAACCTCAAGGCCGATCAGGACCTGCTTCCTCTGTTGCTTGATGAAGCCTATCCCCATGGATTCGACGCCATGGCCTATACGGACGTGGCGGGGGAAACCGCGGTCCTAGAAAACGAAGACGGTCTCTTTGCGGGGAAAGGGAAGATCCTGACCCGCGAAGAAATGACAAGCGAGGGATCTTTCGTGAAAGTTGCGGGACGAAGCTACCGGCAAGAAACGACCCTCAGCGTTCAGGGGATCCGGATCACACGCACGACGCTACAAAAACTGGATTCCGTCCCGTCGATCACCTGGTGGCATTCCACCCAGGCGAAATGCATCTTAACCCGGATCCATCCGGGGGAAAACCTGATCGACCTCGAGTGGCTTCTGCAACCCGTTTTCCGCAAGGAAGCCCCCAATACGATGCTTTGGGGTCCGGTCTACCACGTGGTCGATTCCCATCTCGCCTTACCCGGCGTCGACTTGCCCTCCGATTGGGACAACGATACGGAAGAACTCCGCCACGAAGAATCCTCGCTGATCCAAGGCATGCATGAATATTCGCCGATCCATACCATCCCTTCGAACCTGACACAATTCAGGATCGAAGATAATCAGATCACCTGGACCCGCTCGAGAAAGAATCTGGATAGCCTCAAGTTGATCGGTACGATCGTCATGATCATCGTCGACGCCCAGGGGAAACTGCGTTTCGACAGTCGTAAGAGTACGGGATTGCTTGCGTTTGAAGAAGAAATGTACTATGGCTTCTTCGGTAAGAAAGACAGCGAAGTTCTGGCGACCTGGGAGAACGATCTCCCGCCTGCGGACGTCCTGTAGAGAATTTCCAACTCATGTAAGGGGGAGTCTACCATGATCAAACTCTTCGTCTGCGATATCGACTTTACACTGCTGGATGCCTATTCCGGCGGTTTACCTTCCCGAAACATCGATGCGATGATCCGACTTCAAGCAAGCGGCGTGAAGGTCGTCCTGGCCTCGGGGCGCGTCGAAAGCGGCATCCTGCCGATCGTGAAACAACTCAGGATGGACGAGTTCGGCGGGTATGTTGCATCGTCCAACGGGACGCGCATCATCGAAACCCTTCGTTTGACACCTCTCAAAGAAAACCTGATCCCGGTCGAAGACTTACTTGAAATGTATCATCATGCCATCAAACTGGGTTTGCATTTCTCCGTCGAACAAGGCGACACCGTCTACACCAACGGGTTCGACGATGAACTGGCCTACGACCGCGACGTCGTGAAACTGAATTTCAACGTATGCGACGACCTGAGCGAACATTTAAAACAAGGCGCACCCAAATGCGCCGTCACCGTGGACCGCGGACAGAAGAGAGAAGAAATCATGGCATTCTGCGAAACGTTCAAGGATCGCTTTGAAATCGTGAATTCGATGGGCGGTTTCATTGACATCATGCGTAAGGGTTCTTCGAAGGGGCATGCGATCGAATTCTTGTGTTCGCATCTCCATCTTTCACACGACGAGGTCGCGGCGATCGGCGATTCGACCAACGATCTGGAAATGCTTGCGTTGGCCGGTATCGGCGCCTGCGTCGCCAACGCCCGCGAGGAAGTCAAGGCCATTGCGAAACATCATGTGGCCAGTGCGCAGGAAGGCGGCGTCGCCGAATTCATCGACATCGTCCTCTCGTTAAACAAACGAACCGCCATGTGACGGGTCGTTTTTAGTTGAATCGGTCGTCTTGGACGACGACGGTGACGTCGTCATGCAGCCAGAGGAAACTGGCGGGGAGTTCCGTGTCGACTTCCTGATTAAGGAACTTCCGATAGATTTCATGTTTCCCATCACCGCTGACGATCAGCAGGATTCTTTTCGAATTCAGGATTTCCTGCATCCCCAAGGTAAACCCTTTGTTTACGACGACCCCTTCGATCATGGGGTGGGTCTTGGTTTTTTCCGTCAGGTTCGCGACATGCGCGAAGGGAATCAGGATCGAAGAGGGTTCGTTGAGCCCCAAATGCCCGTTCTTGCCCAAACCCAGGATGCAAAGGTCGATCGGGTGTTTTGTGAGCGCTTCATGGATCCGTCGCCCTTCTTCATCGTAGAGTGTCGTCATCGAATCGAAGGAAAGATAACGATCCTCCGGGATCTTCAGTGGATCGAGTAGTTTGGTTCGGATGAAGGCTTCGCAGGTGGAAGGATGGTCCATCGGGATGCCGCACCATTCGTCGAGTTTCGTGAATCGGAGTCCGGAGACATCGGTATTGCGTGTGCGAACGTGGTCGACGAAGAGGTCATAGGCAAGTGAGGGCGACGATCCGGTCGCCAAACATACATTGGCTTCAGGGTTCGATTCGATCGTTTCCACCATCATTTTCGATACGACGATGCTTAATTCTTCATAATTCTTCGCATGGATGAAGTTCATGTTACCTTCTTTCAGTAAAAAAGCAGGGGGGACCTGCTTTCGTTAACGCGCTTCGATTTCAATCAAAATCGCTTCATGTTTCTTCTCCGTCAAATCATAGAAGAACATGGGGAGGATACTCAAGACGGCGGCGATCGCCGGGAAGACGGAAATCAGGGAGAAAATCCCGGTCAGGGCGAAGGCGGTCTGCGCGGTGTTCTCGACGAATCCGACATAGGTCAGCACGATGCCGATCCAGAAGGAACCGATCGCGGATTGCAGCTTGGTGGTGAAGGTGTGCAGGGAGAAACACAAGCCTTCGGTACGGCGGTTGGTCTTCCATTGGAGGTAGTCGACGCTGTCGCCGACCATCGTATAGGTGATGACGTCGTTCATGCCCAAGGACATGCCGCAAAGGAACAGCAAGCCAAAGACGATCACAAGGTTGCCATAGCCGATGAAGAACATGGCCAGATGCGAGAAGGCCCCCAGCAACAACGACGCGTTGTACATCGTTTTCTTGGAGTAACGTTTGGTGAAGAAGGGGGTGATGAACATCGCGGCGATCATCGATGCGATCAGGATTCCGCCCAGCAGCGAGAAATAGGCTTCGTCGCCCATGTTGTATTTGGCGAAGTAGGTGCCGGCGATCCCCAGGACCATCCGGAACGCCCCCAGCATGCGGGATGACTGCAGCGCCAGCAAGGGTTTGTTTTTAAGAAGCAGACCGAGGTTCTTGAAGAAGGATTCCGGCGGTTCGGTGTCCCTGACCCGTTCCTTGGTCCCGATCGACGCGAGATAGAACAACATCCCGCCGATGGTCACCAGGATGACCGTGGTCCAGAAATAACCGCTCTTCTGGTCGGGGAACATGGCGAACATCAAGGGGGGGAGGATGATGGAGACCGCCATCCCGAGATTGCAGAGGATACGCGCCATCGTCACCAGACTTAAGCGCTCCTTGGGATTGCGCGTCATCGCGGCCGATAAACCCCAGTACGGGACGTCGGAGACCGTGAAAACCATGTCCCAAAGGATGAAGGTGATGTAGGCATAAAGTACTTTCAACCCGTAGTCGAAACTCGGGGCATAGAACAAGAGGATCGTGGTGATGATCATCGGGATCGGCACCCAGAACAGCCAAGGGCGAAGCTTCCCGTGCTTGGTGTGCGTACGGTCGACGATCGACCCCATGATCGGGTCGTTGACCGCATCCCAAACCTTCGAAACCAACATCAAGACGCCGACCGTCACCGGCAAGAGTCCCAGGTGGTCGGTGTAGAAAATCATCAAAAAAGTCGCTACGAAATTATAGATGATGTTTTGGCCTAATCCTGCGAAACCGAAAGCCAACTTCTCACGCAACGGCAGTTTTTCATCATGATCCATAGAAAATCCTCCAGTTGTCTTTAGTATAGCCATTCTTTGAAATCAATGGAAGAAGCATATGGTAAAATAAGCCAAAGAGGTTCCAAATATGAACGAAAAACATCTACAGGACAGGGTCAAGACGATCGCCGTCCAAAGCGCGGAACTGTTGGAGTGCTTTCAATGGAGCGAAACGGACTACGACCGCAAGAAAGCGCGCATCGTCGCCTTGAAACTCGCCGAACACGTTGAAGCGTTGTTGGAGGAATTGAAGTAGGGAGTCGATGACGGGGTGCATAGAAGGAAGCATAGGAGGATGAACCCATGTCATCGACTTTATTGCTTTTCGTGGCCGTGGCCGCAGGGATCGCGGCGATCATCAAGCTTCTTTCCGCCGGACGGGGGAGGGTCAGTATCCCGGGCATCAGTATCAGTTGGAGCGATTGAGGACGCAAGTCCTCTTCCTTTATGTTGGAACTTAAAGAAATGGCGGTGTCGGACCGTCCGCGCGAGAAAATGATCCGCTTCGGTATCCGCTCCTTGTCGCATGTGGAACTGTTGGCCTTGATCCTGCGTACGGGGACCCGGAAGCATTCGGTGTTCGAGGTGGCGGAAGACTTGTTGCGCAGCGCCAAAAGCGTCAAACGATTGTCACAGATGAGCTTGGCCGATCTATGTGCGATCCATGGGATCAACCAGGCCAAAGCCTGTGAAATCCTGGCGGTCGCCGAACTCTCCCGCCGCATGGCGCTGGAGGAAGTGTACGAGACGGATGTGGTCGACCAACCTGTAAGACTGGTGGAATGGTTGCGAAGGGAATTGGGCGATGCGAAGCAGGAACATTTCCTGGTCGTCTTCCTGGATACGAAGAACCATATCCTGGGTCACAAGGTCTGCTTCATCGGGAGTCTGGACCGGTCGGTGGTCCATCCGCGTGAGATCTTCAAGGAGGCGGTCGCCTACAGCGCCGCCCGCATCATCGCGGTGCACAACCACCCCAGCGGGGATGTCACCCCCAGCGAGAACGACCTTCAGGTGACCAAGTCGTTGGAAGAAGCGGGGGTGTTGATGGGGATCCCGCTCTTGGACCACATCATCGTCAGCCACCGGAACTTTTACAGCCTACGCCAAACTTTCGGGAACCGATCAAAGGAACCGGCGTAAGGTTCGATCGATCCAAGCGACATGAAAACGACGGAAGCGCGAAGCTCCGCCGTTTTCGTACGCTTTGCCCCTCATCACGTGAGAAAGGTTGAATCCATCGACGTTAGCACGTATAATAGGCTAAGGTGATGACATGAGGAAATGGACGCGGACGCAACGCATACTGATCGCTACGATAACTGTCTTACTTTCACTGACGGTTTTTCTTAATATTCTACGCATCGCCTCGCCCTTGGATGGCATCAACGCGGCGGGATACGACGTTTTCACGATGCTGCGGTATTCGCTGATCGAACGTCCGGTCACGTCGATCCAAGAGTTCGTCGGCGATTTCACCCAGTTGTGGAAAGTGAAACAAGAGAACGAGAAACTGCGTACGCAGCTTGAACTGTTGGCGATCTATCAGGCGAAACTGGCGGAAGCCTATCGGCAGATCGAAGCTCTGAAACAGATCGCCGGGCTTGAATTGGCCATGAACGACTATGAATTGATCAACGGTACGGTGATCTACCGTCCGATCGAAGCCTTCGATAACTCGTTATCCATCAATATCGGGAAAAACGACGGCGTCAAGGTCGACGATGCGGTGATCAGCAGCAAGGGCTTGATCGGCAAAGTCGAGGAAGTGTTCGATGACCGCAGCGTCGTCCGTTTATTGACGACGGAGAGCGGCAACAATAAAGTGACGGTGAAGATCCAACTGAGTCCCTCGCAGACCGCGGAAGCGATCCTTGAGCGCTACGATGTGGAACACGAAGCTTTCGAAGTCCGCCTGGTGACCACGGGCTATGCGATCACAAAAGGCATGAGCGTCATCTCGTCCGGGTTGGGCGGCGTTTTCCCGTCGGGCTTGCTGGTGGGGTATGTGAAAGAAGTCGTCGAGTTGGATAACGCGGTCGGCATGAACATCTATGTCAGCCCCGCCGCCGATTTCAAATCGTTCGAATATGTCGCGGTGGTGAGCCGCCGATGAAAGTGAACCTACATTTTATTTTTTTCGGAGTATGCATGCTCATCGACGCGATCATCGGGATCGTTTTCCCCTCCGATTTCGCCTTCACGACCCTGGTCTTCATACCGCAGATCACACTGGCGGCACTGATCCTCAGCGCCCGTGAATTGAACCTGACCCAAGGGTTGCTTTTGGCGTTGGGGCTCGGGATGCTTTATGACTTCACGCATTTCGGTGTCGGATTCATGATGACGATCGCCTATGTCACGACGGTCCTCGTCCTCTTCGTGTGGTCGAAACACATGAGCGAATCGATCTATGAGCTGGTGATCCTGGTCGTCGTCGGCGTATTTGTCAAAGAATTGGTTTTCTACGGCTTGCTTTCCTTTACCGGGGAAGTCAGAATGGGATTGACGACGTGGCTAGGCCGAAGGGAATTCCTGACGATCTTGGGGAACCTGCCCCTGATTCTTCTGTGCATTTACCTCAACGGGGTGAAGGAAGAATTGTTGTCGCATCAAGAGAGAATCAAACGATCCAACGAAAAAGTGCGTTGGATGAACGTGGACCGCTAAGATACCGTTTGAAAGGACAACCTCTATGAAACACAAACTGAAACTGCTACTATGCGTTCTGCTGATGACCCTGGTCTTAGGCGGATGCAAAACCGGGAAACCCTTGATCGGGGTCACGGTCTACCCGGTTCAATATCTCGTCGAACGCCTGGCGTTGACCAAGGTGGACGTGGTGATGATGAGCCAAGGCTCCGTTATCCAACGGGCGACGATCATCGACGATTACGAGGATCGACTTGAGAAAATGGATGTCCTGTTTCGGATCAACCAACTTGAATCCTACTATAATGTCTATCGTGGCGAAATCGAAGCGTCGGACGTGAAGGTCATCGACTTGAGCATCAAAGCGGCGGTTTCGGGTTTCAGACGATTCACGATCGCGACCGTCGCGGGGAGCGAGATCACGGTCGAGTCGGACTATTACAAGGGTTCAGCCTTCCAAGCGATCGACCTTTACGACAACGACCCGATGTTATGGATGGATCCGATCGCCATGACATCCATGGCGAAGACCATCTTGGAATGGTTGGTCGACCATTATCCGGAAGAAGCGAAATTCTTCAGGTCGAACTACGAAGAACTTGAAAGCGAATTGGCCAGACTGGATGCGGAATACCAAAAACTGCGGCTTCAGAAGAAATATGTCGCCTTCGTTTCGATGACCCCCTCGTTTGGCAATTGGCAGAAAACCTACGGGATCCAGGTCTATCCGATCTTTCTCTCCCGTTTCGGCGTCTTTCCCAGCGATACGCAGCTTCAACTGATGAAGCAGCGGATCATGGAAGACGGGATCGAATACATCGCGCTTGAACCCAACCTTCCGGAAGATATGAAAGCCGTCTACACCCAACTCATCGACGATCTCGACTTGAAGGCGATCAGCCTCCACAATCTTGCCTTCCTGTCCGAAGCGGACATGAGCGGCAACAAAGATTACATCACGTTGATGTATGAGAATCTGGATATCTTGGAAGCCATCGCACAATAGGACCCGCAGGGTCCTTTTCAACCGGCTTTCTTTGAAAAGAAGTAACGGCATGATACAATGAACCAAAGAGGTACACTATGAAAAAGATGTTATTGGTCGATGGAAACTCGATGTTATTCCGTGCGTATTACGCAAGTTCCTATACCCGTATGAGCAGCGCTTCCCAATCCGTCAGCACCAACGCGGTGTTCGGGTTCGTCAGCATGCTGAACAAGGCGATCGAACTGGTCCAACCTCAGACCTTGGTCGTAGCGTGGGATAGCGGGAAGAAAACCTTCCGGCACGATGCCTATCCCGACTACAAGGGGACCCGTAAGGAACTTCCCGAGGAACTGATCCAACAGTTCCCTTTGGTACGTGAATATCTGGATGCCGCACGGATCTGCCGCATCCAGGAAGACGGCTTGGAAGCCGACGACATCATCGGGTCGTTGGCGAAGAAATACCCCGATTGGGACATCAACATCCTGAGTTCCGACCGCGACCTGCTCCAACTGATCGACCCGACCACCTCGGTCTGGCTGATGAAGAAAGGGTTGACGGAGATCGTGGAGATGGATGAAGCCGCGCTTAAAACCGAAATGAACCTGACCCCCGTCCAAATCACCGACCTTAAAGGATTGATGGGCGACGCTTCCGACAACATCCCGGGTTTGCCCGGCGTCGGTGAGAAAACCGCCTTGAAACTGTTGGATGAGTACGGATCGGTCGAGGGCGTCCTTGAACATGCTGAAGAACTGAAGGGGAAACTTAAGGAAACGGTAACCAATCACCGTGATCTGGCGCTTTTCTCGAAATTTTTGGCGACGATCAAGACGGACGCGCCGATCACCCTCGGGATGTCGGAAATGGTTTTCCATCCCGATGTACAAGGGAGTTACGCGTTCTTTAAGAAATACGATATGTATTCCTTGGCGAAGAAGGCCGAAGAAAACCTGGTTAAACAAAACCACAAGACAAGCGTCGACGTCGATTCGTTTGGCGCACTCAAACGCGAAAACGGGTTGACCCTTTTCGCGCAATACGACTTGGACGAGAGTTCCTTCCCGCATCCCTTATTGTCCTTGACCTTCAGCGACGGGGAAGCGTCCATCTATCAAACCGCATCGCAGTTCCTCAAGAGTCAGGACATCCTGAAATACCTAGCCTCCGATGAACTCAAGATCGGTTACGATGTCAAACGCATCCTGCATGGACTTGGCGCCCTCCGGATCGACGCCCATCTGAACGAGGACTTGCTGATCCTCGCTTTCCTGGTCGATTCCAACCTGAGTTCCTATGAAAAAGCAGCCGAAGTCCACGGTTGGCCGGCCATGCCTGCCGCGAACTCGGATCACTCAACCATCGAAGCCTGCAAGGAAATCGCACTGCGCATGCATAAGACATACACGACGCTAAAACCGGTACTGGAAGAAAAAGGCATGCTCGACCTCTACCGTACCATCGAAATCCCCTTGGTGAAAGTACTGGCGGGGATGGAGAAGGAAGGCATACGCGTCGATCTTGAGATCCTCAACCGCATCGCGGACGAGACGCTCGCCAAGATCAACGAACTGACCGACAAGATCACGGAAAAAGCGGGGATGTCCTTCAACATCAATTCCCCCAAACAACTGGCGGAAGTCCTCTTCGATAAACTGAATTTACCGGCCAATAAAAAGCGTTCCACGTCGATCGACGTGCTTGAAGAATTGGCGAGCCAGCATGTGGTCGTCGCCGACCTGATCGAATACCGCAAATACCAGAAACTCTATTCCACCTATGCCCAGGGATTGAAGAAATTCATCCAGGCGGACGGCAAGATCCATACCGATTATAGGCAGTGCGTGGCTGCGACCGGACGACTTTCATCGACCGACCCCAACCTGCAGAACATCAGCGTACGCAATGAGGAAACCCGTGAAATCCGGCGCGCTTTCGTCGCGGATCCGGGACACTACCTCTATTCCTGCGACTATTCCCAGATCGAACTTCGCATCCTGGCGCATATGGCCAATGAAACCGCGATGATCGAAGCGTTCCGCAGCGGCGATGACATCCATACCCGTACCGCGAAGGATGTTTTCCATCTGGAAACGGTCGATTCGACCCGCCGTCGTCAAGCCAAGGCCGTCAATTTCGGGATCATCTACGGGATCAGCGATTTCGGCTTGGCCCAACAGATCGGGGTTTCGCGTGAAACCGCCCGCCTTTTCATCCAGAACTACCTCAATACGTACCGCGGGATCCAGAATTTCATGGATGAAACCGTGGCGTTCTGCCAGGTCAACGGCTATGTGGTGACGATGTTCGGTCGCCGCCGTGAAATCCCGGAAATCCACGACAAGAACTACGCGATGCGCGAATTCGGGAAACGCGCGGCGATGAACGCGCCGATCCAAGGCAGCGCCGCCGATCTGATCAAGGTCGCGATGATCCGCATCGACGAAGCACTGAAGCTAAGGAACTTGAAAACGAAGATGATCCTTCAGGTCCACGATGAACTGGTGTTCCACGTCCCGTATGCTGAACTCGACGAAGTGCGCCGAATCGTCACCCATGAAATGTCCAACGCGGCCGTCCTGAACGTCCCGCTGGAGGTTTCCGAAGCCTGGGGGAACGACTGGTACGAGGCGAAGTAGATGCCCGAACTCCCCGAGGTACAAACCGTCGCCGACAGTCTGAGACATTCCTTGGCGAACGCCACGATCCATGAAGTCAAGTTTCTTTGGCCCAAGATCAGCGGAAACCTTCCCCATGAAGAGATGGCCCGTCGTTTGGCCGGAAAGCGGATCCTGGATGTCGGACGACGCGCGAAATACATTTTGATCCGGCTTGATCATGGGACGCTGATCGTCCATCTGAGGATGGAGGGAAGGTTCTACATAAAAGAATCGTTCCAAGCGACCCATAAACATAGCCATGTCTTGCTTCATCTTGACGATGATCGGCGCGTGGAATACAACGACACGCGCAAATTCGGACGATTCTACTATTATGACGAAGGACAAGCCCTCACCGTGTTGGACGGATTGGGTAAGGAACCCTTCGACGATACGTTGACCGCAAGCGAACTTCATAAAAGCACGCGCAACAAAAAGACAAGCCTGAAAGTCTGGTTGTTGGACCAAACGCACATCGCGGGCATCGGGAACATCTATGCGGACGAAATCTGCTTCGCGGCTCGCGTTTCACCAAAGCAACCCGTGGGTCGGATCACGCTCAAACAATGGGAAACGATCCTTGCGTCCACCCGGTCGATCCTTTGGCAAGCGATCCTGTCCGGCGGGACGACCATCCGCACCTACACCTCCTCGCTTGGCATCACCGGAAGATTCCAACTCGAACTCAACGCCTACGGAAGAAAAGGGGAAGCCTGTAGACAATGCGGGACCCCCATGAAACGCATCGTCGTCGGACAGCGCGGGACGATCTATTGCCCGGTCTGTCAGAAAGTGAGGTAACATGCGCATCGCGATCACAGGAAGCATCGGTTCGGGGAAATCCGAAGCGGGGAAGATCCTGAAAGAATTAGGGTACACCGTGATCGATACGGACGCGTTGGCGCATCGAACTTTAACCAAGGATAGCGACGTCTATGCGTCGATCGTCAATGAATACGGAAACAAGGCGATCGGCGTCGACGGCAACATCGACCGCCGATTCCTGGCGGATCTGATTTTCGCCGACCCTCAAGAAAAAAAGAAAGTCGAAGGCTGGATGCATCCGGTGATCTGGCGCATGGTCGATGAAGAATGTGAAAAACACCGTCAGGAAGACCTTGTTTTCGTCGAAGTCCCGCTTTTGTTTGAAACCGGTTCGCAAACGCGCTTCGACCGTAGTATACTGATACTCACCACCCAGAAGACCGCGGTCGCGCGCTTGATGCGCCATCGCAAGATCAGCCAGGCCGAAGCAAGACGAAGATGGAAAAGCCAGATGGATCCCAAACTCAAGGCGAGATTCGCCGATGAAGTGATCCGCAACGATGAAAGCACGGTCGAACTGAAACTGAATTTACTCAAGATGATCGAGAAACTCAAGAAAAACACGTCGAAGGGGAAACACGATGGAACTTAAAGCGAAAGATACCTATCGGATCGAATCGAAGGACGGATTGTCGATTGAAGATCTGGAAAGTCTATGGAATCCGTACCTCGCCCTTTCCTGTGCGAACACGATCGGACTCTATTGCCTTCTGCACACGGAAAAAGCTAGCGGCGTGAGTGTCGAAACCCACGGCCATCTCTGCGAACTCTTGGACATCCGCATCGAAACGCTTCAGAAATCCTTCCGCATCCTTGAACAAATCGGATTGGTCGAAAGCTATCTGCGCGATAATGAAGACCATCAGGACTTCATCTATGTCCTTAAGAAACCTTTGATCCTGCAAAACCTACTGAACCATGAAGCACTGGGAAGGGCGCTCTATCAAAAAATCGGGAACGCATCCTTCGACCAGATGAAGAAACGCTTCGCCCGGTCCGTCTACGATAAAGACGGATTCACGCAAATCACCGCGAAGTTCGACCCCTCCGCCCTCCTGCGTTGGGACGAAACCGTCGAAGCGCAGTACCTCACCCAACAGACCCGTCCCCAAACCGTCAAACTCACCCACTTGACCTTCGATTTGAAGAAGTTCCTGCAACGCTGTTCCTCCGTCGTTTTCCCGATGGAAATGCGGACGCAAGACACCTTGGAGAAAATCGAAGAACTCGGCAGTATTTTCGGAATCTCCGAAGACGACATGGTCCGCCTGGTCGGCAAATGCGTCAACTTCAAATCGGGGAAGGTCGATGTGGAGGCGCTGCATAAACGCATCACCCACGAACCCCTCCATCAAACCAAACTCCCCGACGACCCCTATCGCTGGCCGCCGGTGATCTTCCTGAAAAACAAGCAGAACGGGATCGAACCGGTCGACGCCGACAAACGCCTCCTCTTGAAACTGGTCGGCGAACTCCGCCTCAATCCGGAAGTCGTCAACGTCCTGGTCGAGCACATCCTCGCCACCAACAACCAACGCCTCAACAAGGCCTATGTGGAGAAGATCGCCATGACCTGGTCGCGCTTGGGGATCAAGAGCGTGGAAGAAGCGAAGAAAGAAATCGATTCCCCGCAGGTATCCTTCAAATCGGCGGGTACTAGGAAACGTAACGACGTGATGCCGACCTTTGAAGAAGAAACGCAGGGACTCAGCGNNGCTCAGCGAAGCGGAACGCGCCGAACTATTCGAAAGTTTGAATGCGTTGGGAGGGAAGAAGCATGGAAAAGATTGAATTCGCAAGAAACAATGATCCTAAACTACTTGCGCTTCATCGCGAATTGGAGGAAAGAGTCCTTCAAGACAAACGTGTGCAGGTGTTTATGAAAACCTATGACTATCCGGAAAAGAACGTCCGGATTTTCGCACAACGTTTTTCCGATTGGCTCGACGGTCTTAACCTGTGCGTCGGCTGTCCGGGCTTGCATGCCTGTAAACAAAAGACGACGGGATCCGTGATGGAACTCGTGGCTCAACCCCTGTTGATGAACATCGTCACGCCCTGCGCCTACAAGCGGGCGGATGACGAAGGAAAACGCCATCAGTCGAATTATCTCATCAACGACGCCGCCCCCGAAATGATTCTCACCGACCTTGTGAAACTGGCTTCGCCCAACGAAGACCCGGTCTATCTCAAAGCGGTCAAAGCGGTGTTGGATAAGATGAAAAGCGACGATAAAACCGGTTATTTCCTTTATGGCAACCCCGGTGTCGGTAAAACCTATTTAGCCGCGGCCATGACCAACCATTTCGCCAAGGAAGGGAAGAAAGTCGCTTTCCTCCACGTTCCGACCTTCACGCAGAAAATCAAAAACTCATTGGACGACCCCGATTACATCGACACGATCCTTGCGACATTGCGCAACGTCCCCCTCTTGGTGATGGACGATATCGGGGCCGAATCGGTCACTTCCTGGATCCGCGACGAAATCCTCTTCCCGATCCTGAATTTCCGGATGGAATCCAAGAAAACCACCTGGTTCACGTCCAACGAGAGCATGGAAAGTTTAAAAAACCACTATATGTACAACCAACGCGCCGAGAAGGAAGAGATGAAAGCGGTTCGAATCATGGAACGCATCGAGACCCTTGCGAAACCCCTGTTTCTAGGTGGTAAAAACCGCCGGCGTATGTAATAATTACTGAAAAATCCTCCTGGAAATGGTATGATAACCGTGGACAACAGGAGGATTCTTTTATGGTAAAAAGAATCGGCGTTCTGACTTCGGGCGGAGACGCCCCCGGAATGAACGCCGCCATCCGTGCGGTGACCCGATCGGCGATCGCGCGCGGAATCGAAGTCGTGGGGATCTACGACGGGTTTAAAGGAATGTATGAAGGCAAGATGGAATTGCTGAGCACGAAATCGGTCAGCGACGTCATGATCCGCGGGGGCACCATCATCGGAACCGCGCGTCTGCCTGAATTTAAAGATGAATCGGTGCGTAAAGTCGCGATCGAGAATTTGAAGAAATTCGAGGTCGAAGCCGTTGTCGTCATCGGCGGCGACGGTTCTTACCGCGGGGCGATGGCATTGACCAACATGGGCATCAATTGCATCGGGTTACCGGGAACCATCGACAACGACATCGTTTCCACGGAATACACGATCGGTTTCGACACCGCGTTGAACACCGTCATCCAAGCCATCGACAAACTGCGCGATACGAGTTCTTCGCATCACCGTTGTTCAGTGGTCGAAGTCATGGGGAACCGTTGCGGCGATTTGGCCTTGTATTCGGGCTTGAGTTGCGGGGCGGAAATCATCATCACGCCGGAAACGGGCTACGATGAAGTCGAAGTCTTGAATAAACTTCGCTATTTCGAAGAAGTCAAACATAAGAACCACGCCATCGTCGTCATCAGCGAGAAGATCACGGATGTGGAGATGTTGGCGCAGAAGATCAGCAACGCGACGAAGTTTTCGGGAAGGGCGACCGTGCTTGGCCATGTGCAGCGCGGCGGCAGTCCGACGGCGTTCGACCGCGTTTTGGCGACACGGATGGGGGATAAGGCCGTGGAGCTTCTGGCAAACAATATCGGGGGTCAGTGTGTCGGCATGATCAACAACAAGATCGTGTCCATCGATATCAACGAAGCGCTGGCGATGCCCAAAGCATCGCGCAAACACTTAAGCGAATTGCACGAGCGCTTGGTTTAAACCAGTACAAAAAGGAGAAACCATGTACAACCAATTTAGAAAAACGAAGATCATCTGCACCTTGGGTCCGGTGAGTCAGAGCACGGAAATGGTCGAGAAACTGGCGAAAGCGGGGATGAACATCGTCCGTCTCAACTTTTCCCACGGCACCCACGAAGAACAGGGCGCACGGATCGACACGGTCCGCGAAATCAACGACCGCGCGGGATACAACCTCGGGATCATGTTGGATACCAAAGGTCCGGAAATCCGCTGCGGTGAAATGGAAAACGGCGCGCTCCACTTCAAAACGGGGGACGTCGTGAACGTCGTCCGCGACGTCGTTTTGGGCAACAACCAACGCTTCCACATCACATGCCCTGAAATGTACGATGACATCGTACCGGGCAACTACCTATTGATCGACGACGGGAAAATGCGTTTGACCGTCACGGACATCCCTGAAAACGGCGTCCTGACCTGCCGCGTCGAGAATTCGGGCGTCATCAAGACGAGAAAAGGGGTAAACGTCCCCAACGTCAAGCTGTCGATGCCGTTCATTTCTGAAAAAGATGATCAGGATCTTCGCTTCGGATGCCGCAAAGACGTGGACTTCATCGCCGCGTCCTTCGTACGCCGTGCGGAAGACGTGACCGCCATCCGCAAGATCCTGTTGGATGAAGGCAAGCGGAAAATCCAGATCATCGCGAAAATCGAAAACCAGGAAGGCTACGACAACCTTGAAAGCATCCTGAGCGTCGCCGACGGGGTCATGGTCGCGCGTGGCGACTTGGGTGTCGAAGTCAGCACCCAATTGGTCCCGATCTATCAGAAGAGCATCATCAAGAAAGCCAACGAGATCGGGAAGCCGGTCATCACCGCGACCCATATGCTTGAATCCATGATGGCGAATCCGCGTCCGACGCGGGCTGAAGCCAGCGACGTCGCCAACGCCGTCTTGGACGGCAGCGACTGCATCATGCTTTCAGGGGAAACGGCCGCCGGGGAATACCCGATCGAAGCCGTGACCACGATGGACATCATCGCACGCGCCATGGAAGAACTGCTTCCGTATCGCGAACGCCTTGACGCTGCCATCCGTTCCAGCAATAAAACCGTGCAGGATGCGATCGGGATTTCCGTCGCCGATGCCGCGCTTCAACTCGACAAGGTCAAAGCCATCATCGCGTTCACCCAAGGCGGAAGCACCGCGCGCCGGATTTCGAAATTCCGTCCGTGCGTCCCTATTTTCGCCGTCACCTTCACCAAATCCGTCCAGCGTAAACTGGAAACCAGCTGGGGGGTCATCCCCATCTTCTCCGATGTCCAAAACGCCATGACCAACGACGACGAACTCGCCAGCATCATCGCGAAGGACAACGGCTTGAAGGAAGGCGATTTCGTCATCATCACGGCGGGTTACCCGACGGGTGAAGGCACCGCCAACATGATGAAGATCGTCGAAGTCAAATAAAAGGGGAAAACACCATGAAAACATACATCGGGATCGATTTAGGCGGAACCAACGTACGCGTGGCGAAAGTCACGGCGGACGGACAGATCTTAAATGAAGTGAAAAGCCCTTCCTATGCCTTGGAAGGACCTGAGAAAGTCATGACGAATCTGATTTCCTGCATCCATAAAATCGAAAACTGGAAAGAGTGCAGCGGCATCGGTGTCGGCGTACCCGGTCCGGTGGATACCTTGCGCGGTGAAATGATCATGGCGACCAACCTTCCGGGATTCGTCCGTTATCCGATCGCGCAGACCCTACAAACCGAATTCGGACTCCCGACCTACGTCGACAACGACGCCAACGTCGCCGGTTTGGCCGAAGCCTTGGTCGGCGCGGGGAAGGGGCAACCCGTCATCTATTACCTGACGCATAGTACGGGCATCGGCGGCGCCTTGGTCGTCGACGGGAAAGTCGTCTCCGGTAAAAACGGACATGCGGGCGAAGTCGGCAACATCATCATCGACCGCCATCGTCAAAAATACAATCATCTCAATGTCGGGGCGATCGAAAACGAAGCCTCCGGCACCGCGTTGATCCGCATCGGTCGCGAACGTCTGAACCCTGACATCAAGAGTGCGGGCGAAGTCTTCGCTCTCGCCAAAGCCGGCAATGCGGTCGCGTTGGACATCGTCGACAAAATGGCCTACGATTTCGCCGCCATGTGCTCCGCGATCGCCCATACGGTCGATCCGTATATGTTTGTCATCGGAGGGGGCGTCACCAAATCGCGCGACCTCTACTTCGATAAAATGGTCGGTTATTTCAAATCCATGGTCCACACCGGTATGCAGACGATCGAATTCGCGATCGCCGAGCTGGATGAACCCGGATTGATCGGAGCGGCGATGTTGCCGATCTCCCACGGAAAGTAAGAGGAAAAATCATGCCAAGTCAAAATCGTCTACGTAAATACGCCAGATTGGCCGTTTCGGTCGGGGCGAACGTCCAACCGGGACAAATGCTGGTCATCCAAGGGGCGACCGATACCCGTGAATTCATCCGTTTGTGCGTCGAAGAAGCCTATGAAGTCGGCGCGAAATCGGTCATGGTCCGTTGGAGCGATGATCCGATCAGCCATACCACCTATTTGAAATCCGACGTTGAAACGTTGGAAGAAGTCCCCGCGTGGATCGTCGCGCAGTTCGATTACTTTATGGAGAAGGGCGCCGCGCTCTTAAGCGTCGCGTCGCCGACACCGGGCCTTTTGGCCGATGTCGATCCGGTCAAACTTCAACGCGCCAACATCGCGACGCGCAAAGCGTTGACGAACTGGCAGGCGCATATGATGGGGAACAAGACCCAATGGTCCATCGTCGCGGTTCCGACCGTCGCGTGGGCGAAGAAGGTTTTCCCCGCACTCAACGACGAAGAAGCGGTCGACGCCCTATGGAATGCGATTTTAACCGCCGTACGTGTCCGTGAAGACAACGACCCTGTACAGGAATGGCGCGATCACAACGCTCGCCTAAGCGCGCATAACGCGGCGTTGAACGACCATAACTTCAAATCCTTACACTTCAAAAACAGCCTCGGCACCGATCTGGTCGTCGAACTCGTAAAGAACCACATCTGGGCCGGCGGCGATGAAAAGAACACCCAAGGCGTCCATTTCAACCCCAACATGCCCACGGAAGAAACCTTCACGATGCCGCTGAAATTCGGTGTCAACGGGAAAGTCGTCGCGACCAAACCCCTCAACTACCAAGGTCGTCTGATCGACGGTTTCTGGCTGGAATTCAAAGACGGCAAAGTCGTCGCCTATGACGCCGCAAAAGAAAAAGAAGCGTTGTCCAATCTGTTATCGGTCGACGAAGGCTCTTCGTATCTGGGAGAAGTCGCTTTGATCTCCCACGATTCCCCGATTTCCAATGCAAACATCCTCTTCCTCAATACGCTCTTCGATGAAAACGCATCCTGCCATCTGGCTCTGGGACGCGCCTATCCGATGAACCTGAAGGGTGGGTTGTCGATGAGTCAAGAAGAACTGGCCGCCGCCGGCAGCAACCATTCGATGGAACACCAGGACTTCATGTTCGGCAGCGCCGACATGTCGATCGTGGGGATCACGCAGGACGGCAAGGAAGTCGTCGTCTTCAAGGACGGGAACTTCGCGTTCTAGTTGACAAAAAAACCAAGGAAGTGTATAACTGACTTAACTACAAAGAACAGGACATGGGTTGATCTCAAGGTGTCAAAGAGAGGAAGCGACGGTGCGAGCTTCCACACCACGATCCGACTTACCGCCTGGGAGTAGGGTTTTTGAAAAAGCCCCGCGGATTCGGCGTTATCGACAAGAGCACAGCAATGTGAATTAAGGTGGTACCGCGAGACTCTCGTCCTTTCAGGATGAGGGTCTTTTTTATCAAAAAGGAGAAAAACATGATCAACGTTAAAGAAAACGAACAACTCAACGTATTGAACCATTCATGCGCACATCTGATGGCGCAAGCCGTCAAACGTCTCTACCCCAAGGCGATGTTCTGGGTCGGACCGGTCATCAACGAAGGGTTCTACTATGACATCGATTTGAGCGAGGACGTCTTACGCGAAGAAGACTTCCCCAAGATCGAAGCCGAAATGAAGAAGATCTCCAAGGACGGGAAACGGATTTCCCGCGAGGAACTCACCAAGGCGCAAGCCCTCGAAATGTTTGCGGACGATCCCTACAAGATCGATTTGATCTCACAATTGGACGGCGATGACGTAATTATCAGCGCCTATCGCCAAGGGGAATTCGTCGACCTTTGCCGGGGACCGCACGTCGAAACCGTCAAACAACTCAAGTTCTTCAAACTGCTGAAAGTCAGCGGCGCGTATTGGAAAGGCGATGCCTCCAACAAGATGCTTCAAAGGGTCTATGGGATCTGTTTCGAAAACCAGGCCGACCTCGATGCGCATTTGTTTATGTTGGAAGAAGCGAAGAAGCGCGACCACAAGAAACTCGGTCGCGAGCTCGATCTCTTCATGATGAGCGAATATGGTCCGGGATTTCCGTTCTGGCTTCCCAAAGGCATGCTTCTGCGTAAAACCTTGGAGAACTTCTGGTATGAAGTCCATACCAAGGAAGGCTATGATTTCGTCCAGACCCCCATCATGCTGAACCAACAGTTGTGGGAAGTCTCGGGTCACTGGTTCAACTACCGCGAAAACATGTACACCAGCGAAATCGACGATAAAATGTTCGCCATCAAACCGATGAACTGTCCGGGAGGGATGTTGGTCTATAAAAACGGGCTCCATTCCTACAAGGATCTTCCGTGGCGCGTCGGTGAACTCGGCTTGGTCCATCGCCATGAAGCCTCGGGCGCCCTCAACGGTTTATTCAGAGTTCGCAACTTCACCCAGGACGATGCCCATATTTTCATGACCGAAGAGCAGATCGAGAGCGAAGTCGTCCGCTTGATCCAATTCATCGACCGTGTCTATTCGATGTTCAACCTCAGCTATACCATCGAACTTTCGACCCGACCCGAAGAGAAATACATCGGTTCCATCGAAGTGTGGGATAAATCGGAAGCCGCGCTGGAGAAAGCCTGTGCGGCGGCAGGGAAGAAATGCAAGATCAACCCGGGGGACGGGGCGTTCTACGGACCCAAACTCGACTTCCATATCCAGGATTCCCTGGGAAGGGTCTGGCAGTGCGGGACCATCCAGTTGGATATGAACCTGCCTGAACGTTTCGATCTGACCTATGTCGACCGCGACGGGGAAAAGAAACGTCCCGTCATGCTGCACCGCGTCATCTTCGGATCGGTCGAACGGTTCATCGGCATCCTGATCGAACACTTCGCCGGGGCGTTCCCCCTATGGTTGGCGCCGGTCCAAGTCAAAATCCTTCCGGTCAACGCCGAATTCCATCTGGAATACTGTGAGAACTTGAAGACCCGCTTGATGGAAGAGGGGATCCGCGTCGAAATCGACGATCGCAACGAAAAGCTCGGCTATCGTCTGCGTGAAGCGCAGATGCATAAGATCCCGGTCCAATGGGTCGTCGGGGACGGCGAAATCGCCAACAACGAAGTCAATGTCCGTCGTTACGGGAAGAACGAAAGCCGGACCGTGAAGGTGGATGAAGCGTTCGCCGAACTGGCGTTGGAAATCAAAAACAGAAGTCTCTAGACGCTTAGAAAAAGTTAGTGAACAATTTCGCAAAGAGAGTGTTATAATGGGTACGTTATTCGTACCCATTTTTCTATTCGGGTCGGTTAACGATAAAAGGGAGCAACAAATGAAGAAAATCTTATCTGCCGTAGTGGTTGGCTTACTTCTATTGAATGGCTGTACGAAAGTGAAATTAACCGACCTCAAGGTCCTCACCCCCGCGGGCGCCCCTGCGATCGCGCTGATCCCCTTGATGATCGAGAATTCAGAAGACGAAGTCGTCGTGGTCGACGGGACCGATGTGATCAGCGCCGAGCTGGTGAAAGGGGACTACGACGCGATCGTGGCTCCGGTCAACCTCGGACTGACCTTGGCTATCAAAGGCAACTCCGATTACATCCTCTATGGCGTATTGACCTGGGGCAACCTGTATGTCGTCGCCAACGAAGGGGCGACCTTGGACCAGGCAGGGGACATGGCTTTGTTTGGCCAGGCGGCGGTTCCGCAGAAAATCTGGAACACCGTGAAATCCTCCCTTGGCAGCGTACGTAACGAAGTCTACTATAACGCGGTCGCCGATGTGCAGCTGCAACTGCTCACCAAAGCGATGGACATCGGATTGATGGCGGAACCCGCCCTCAGCGCGACCATCGCGAAAGCCAAGACGCAGGGGATCACCCTGAGTATCGTGGCGGATGTGCAGGAATCCTGGAAAACGGCCACCGGGCTGGACAACTACCCGCAAGCCGGACTGTTCATCAAAAAGGATGCGACGAAAGAGGTTAAGAACTCCGTCAAGGCGCGTTTCATTGAAATCCAGGAATTCCTGGCTTCGATGAACTCCAACCCCGATTCGATCGTTTCTTCCGTGGAAGAAGTCGGAGCCCAACGTCTGGGGATCGCCTCGGCTGCGATCATCAAAACCGCCTGGGACCGCATGAACGTGGAAGCCGTTTTGGCCAAGGACGCGAAGGATGAAATCCAAGCGTTCATGGATCTCTTCGGCATGTCGGATATTAGTGAATATATTGACAAGTAAAATCAAGTTAAGAAAAGTTAGTGAACTAGTTAGCAAGCTGGATGCTATAATGGGTACGTAAAACGTACCCGTTTTTTATTACGTGAAGAAAGGGAAGATGCCCGTGCGACGACTTGTGAGTTGGCTGATGATCCTAACAATCTGGCAGCTTGGGTCGATGGCGATCGGCAACGATATCCTTCTTCCGTCGGTTTTCGAGGTCGTGAAGCGCATGGCAGGGCATGTTACCGACGCCACGCTCTATCTGAGCCTCGGGGCGACCTTGTTGAGGGTGCTTGGCGGCTTCAGCGTCGCGTTCATCACCGCGTTGATCACCGGTCTTCTCAGCGCCAACCACCGCAAGTTCCACGACTATTTCGAACCTTTGGTCACCTTGACCCACACCATCCCCAACATCACCTACATGTTCATGGCGCTGATCTGGCTGGGGTCGGAGGGTAGCGTCACCGTCATCGTCTTCTTCATCCTCTATCCCGTCCTATATCAATCGATCTACGGCGGTGTCCTCAGTTTTCATCCCGAACTCCTGGAAGTCGCACGACTTTATCCGGAAACGTTCTTCTATAAGCTCTTCCATGTCACGCTGCCGATGCTGGGTCCTTCCTTGAAGGAAGGCGTGAGAGGTTCCCTCTCCCTCGGCTTGAAAGTCGGCGTCATGGCGGAAATCCTCGGGCAGGTCCAAACCGGGATCGGCCACCAACTCTACCTCGGGCGCGTCAACCTTGAAATGGCGGACATCTTCGCCTGGACCGTCTGGATGATTCTTCTCTCACTTTTGATCGATCTGTTGTTTCATCAGGGTTTTGCGGCCGCGAATCGGGCCGTTACCGATAAAAAAGGAGAATAGGGTATGGAAAAGTTGAATGGGAAAGCAATTGAAATCATCGACGAAATCGTCAAACGGCATTCCGACCGTCCGGGTCCCGTCAAATTGATGTTGCATGACGTGCAGCATGAAATTGGCTACATCCCGATGGAAGCGATGTTGAAGATCAGTGCGGCGACCGCGTCTTCCGTTGCGGAAGTCTACGGCGTCGTGACCTTTTATTCGCAGTTTACGCTCGCGCCCAAAGGCAAACATGTCATCAGCGTCTGTATGGGGACGGCATGTTATGTCAAGAGCGCACAGGATTTGTTGGAAAAGATTCAAAAATTAACCAATAGCCCGATCAACGGGACAAGTGCCGACGGATTGTTTTCACTGGATGCGACCCGTTGTTTAGGTGCGTGCGGTCTGGCTCCGGTCTGCGTCATCGACGGCGTCGTCATCGGCAACGCGGTGAAGAACCCCAAAGTCGACGAACTGTTGAAAAACTGCAAAGCCCAAGCGGCCGCGACGTTGAACTAGTATGGATCTTCGGCCGCTGATCCAAGAATTGAACGCCGAAACCTTGATTCTCGGTCATCCCCGTGTGTTGGATCGCGACTACACCTGCGTGTTCGCCGCCGATCTGATGAGCGACGCGTTGGCGATGGTCAACTCCGACTGCAAGAAAACCTTGCTGGTCACCGGCTTGCAGAATGCGCAATCCCTGCGTACGGCCGAAATGCTCGACATCGACACGATCATCTATGTCCGCGGAAAACACCCGGTGCAAGAAGATTTGAAAATGGCCGCCGAAATGGAAATCAACGTGTTCTGTACGTCGAAAACGATGTACGAGACCTGCGGCATCCTCTTTAAGCTGGGGCTTGTCTCAGCCGTCAACGATGATTGAGCAGCGCTATACGATCGGACATGCGGATTATGCCAACGCCGGCAAAGTCTCCAGCCAGATCAAATCGTTTCTGAAACAGATCGGGTTGGATCCGACCTTGTTGCGGCGGATCGCCGTCGCCTGTTATGAAGCCGAAATCAATATGATCATCCATTCCTACGGCGGGGAAATCACGCTGGCCATGGATGAAAACAGTTTGGACCTGAATTTCAAAGATAACGGTCCGGGGATCCCGGACGTGGAAAAAGCCATGACGCCCGGATGGTCGACCGCGAGCGACAAAGCGCGCGAATTCGGATTCGGCGCCGGCATGGGTCTTCCCAACATCAAACGGATGGCGGATACCTTCGAAATCCAATCGACGCAAAGCGGTACGCATGTACACATCGCTTTCAAGGTGAACGAATGAGTGTGGTCACGTATACGCTGGCCAAGTGCCAGAAATGCATGAAATGCCTGCGCGTCTGTCCGGTGGAAGCCATCACCATGAAAGACGAGCGGGTAAGAATCAATAAGTCCCGTTGCATCAATTGCGGGAAATGCATCGATTCTTGCGTCCATCAAGGTCTGCAGGCGAAGGGGAGCACCCTCGCCGAACTCGAGTACTACGATCTGAAAATCGCCTTGGTACCCTCCGCCTTGCTGGCCGCCGCATCCACGGTAAGTCAGATCGAAGAACTCTTCGGGACGATCAAGAGCTTGGGCTTCGATGAAGTCGTCGATCTGTCCCCCTATGACGGGGCGATTGCCAACGAACTCTATGGCATGATCGCCGACCAGAAAGAACCTTATCTGATTTCCTCGTTTTGTCCGGTGGTCAACCGGCTGATCGAAGTGAAGTACCCCATGTTGCTTGAATACATGGTGCCTCCGTATCGGTCGGCGGAACTCGCCAGCCGAAGAATCCGTGAAGAAACTGCGAAACTGAATCAGAAAGTCGGAATCTTCCTGCTCTGCGAATGCATCGCGAAACTTCCGACCTCGAAATATCCCTACGGTGATACCTCGAGTGAAATCGACCATGCCTTATCGATCGTCGACCTCTTCCCCCGGATCAGTAAAGAAATGGGGAATCATCGCGATCATGTCGATCCGTCCCCCGACGGGTTGAAGTTGGCGAGCAGCGCCCACTTCACAGCCAAAGGCTATGAATCGCATATCCTAAAAGCCGACGGGTTGGAGAAAGTCCAATTGGCGCTCGACTTGGCCGAATTCGGTCAATTGAAGGGAAGGCATTACCTGCATCTCGCCAATTGCATCAACGGATGCGTGGGAGGGAACCTGCTTTGGGGCAATCCCTTCGAAGCCACCCAGCATGTCAGCGAACACTTGAAGACGGTGCGCGGCACCAACGCGCAGGTCGTCTTCGAAGCCAGCGAAGAATCGTTGGACGAAGTGAACGAACGGAAATCCATCCAGGAAAGAATCCTGGAATACGCGCGGGTCAACGCGCAATTGGAACAGCTGCCCGGGTATGACTGCGGGGCGTGCGGATTCGCTTCCTGCCGGATGATGGCGGAAGAAATCGCCGCCGGACGCGCGACCTTGGAAAACTGTCGGATCCGCAACCACGAGGTGAAATCATGAACATTCAAGAAGTCGCCGCCCATACCGGGTGGCAGATCGTCGCCGAATCGCAATTAAATCCGAAAATCGAAGGGGTGTTTGTCGGAGACCTGCTCAGTTGGGTCATGGGACATGCCCAACCCGGGGATCTCTGGATCACGGTCCAAGCCCACGCCAACATCGTGGCGGTCGCGTCCCTGCGCGAACTCGCCGGCATCGTCATCGCCCATGGCAGCGAGATCGAAGAAGAAACGCTTCAATCGGCCAAGGACGAAGGGGTGATGATCCTGCGTACGCCGCAAAGCGCTGCGGACTGCGTCAAAGCCCTTGCGACCCTCGGCATCTAGCATGGATTACGACCTGCATATCCACTCCGCCCTCTCCCCCTGCGGGGAGGACGATATGCGCCCCACAAACATCGTGCGCATGGCGCTCCTGAACGGTCTGTCCCTGATTTCGGTCACCGACCACAACAGCGTGTCCAACCAACAAGCGATGGCGCGTGCGGCGAAAACCTACGGGATCGCGTATTGGTACGGGGTGGAACTCCAAACCAAAGAAGAAGTGCATGTCTTGGGCTATTTCAGAAACGAAGAAGACGTCGAAGACTTCGACGGATGGCTGAGAACGGTTCGCGACACCACCATGAACCGGATCGACCATTTCGGAAACCAGTATCTGTTGGATGAAAACGATGAAATCCTGGGACAGGAAAGAGACAGTCTGATCTTGTCGCTTAACGCCAGCCTCAACGAATGTGTCGTGCAGATCAAGAAAGCGAACCGAAGAGTCGTCCTGGCCCATGTGATGGACCGCAAGAACGGCATCCTGCGTCAACTGGCCTTCATCCCGAAGAACCTGAACTTCGACGGGATCGAAATCACCAAGGAAAATCAGAAGGATGAGTTACTGAAGGCGTATCCCTGGCTGAAAGATAAAACGTTTTTCCTGAATTCCGACGCCCATCGCCTGATCGACATCCACGATGCCGGCCAAACGATGAGCGAAGAAGAAATCGAAGCGTTTTGGAGGAATGAACCATGATGCAGGACTTCGCCATGCATCTGCTGGACCTGGCGCACAATTCGATCAGCGCGAAAGCCACCCGGCTTGATCTCAAAGTCGAAGAATCGCCCTCGCGGGATGTCTTCGAAATCAGTCTGTCGGACGATGGCTGCGGCATGGACGAGGCGACCGTCAAGAAGGCGCGAAACCCGTTCTACACATCGCGTACGACGCGCAGGGTGGGCTTGGGGATTCCGCTTTTGGAGGGAACGACCAAGCAATGCGCCGGGAAGTTCCATCTTCGTTCCACCTTGGGAAAGGGCACCGTCATCGGATCGACCCTCCCCTACAAATGCATCGATCGTCCGCCGTTGGGGGACGTGGGTCAATGCGTGGCGATGATCCTGCAAGCCGCGCCGACGCTTCACCTGACGCTCGACTATGCCTATGAATCAGAGAAGTTTCGTTTGGATAGCGATGAAATCAAAGCGACCTTGGGCGATGTGCCGATCGACGAGCCGGAAATCCTGCTCTTCATCCAATCCTATGTCCAAGAACATATCAAAGCGCTGCAACATGGAGGAAAAAGCCAATGAAAACATTGCAAGATCTACAAAAACTACGGGATGAAGCCAAAAAACGGGTCAGTATGCGCGAAGGGGACGTACGTTACCGCGTATTGGTCGGTATGGCGACCTGCGGCATCGCGGCCGGAGCACGCCCTGTGCTCAACGCCTTGGTCGAAGCGTGCGCGAAAGAGCACTACGACTGCACCGTGACCCAGACCGGGTGCATCGGAATGTGCACCTACGAACCGATCGTCGAAGTCCTCGACCAAGACGGTAAGAAAACGACCTACATCCATGTCGACGCCAAAAAAGCGGTCGAAATCTTGGAAAGCCATGTCAAGAACGGCATCCTCTTGGAAGCCTATAGCTTGCAGTAAGGGGAACAACCATGGAAAGAATGCATGTATTGGTGTGCGCCGGGACGGGATGTACTTCCTCGCTCTCCGCACAAGTCGTCGAACAGATCCAAAGCGAACTGGTCAAACTGAATCTGCAGACCGAAGTCAAAGTCATCAAGACCGGATGTTTCGGCTTGTGTCAAAAAGGACCGATCGTGGCCATCCACCCCGACCGCGTCTTTTATTGCCATGTCACCCCCGCGGACGCCGCGGAGATCGTCGCCGAACACATCTATAAAGGCCGCCCCGTCAAACGTTTGGAATTGACGGACATCGACGAAGTGACCAAAGAAAAGATCTTCAACATCGACGAGATCAAGTTCTATGCGAAACAACAACGCATCGCATTGAAGAACTGCGGCGTCATCAACCCGGAAGACATCGACGAATACATCGCGATGGAAGGCTACATGGCCTTGGGGAAAGCCCTCACCACCATGACGCCCCAGGAAGTCATCGATGAAGTCAAGAAATCCGGATTAAGAGGAAGAGGCGGCGGCGGGTTCCCGACCGGCGCGAAATGGCAGTTCGCGGCCAACCAACCCAAAGGTCAGAAATACGTCATCTGTAACGCCGACGAAGGGGATCCCGGTGCGTTCATGGATCGCTCCATCCTTGAAGGCGACCCGCATGTCGTGCTCGAATCCATGGCGATCGCCGGCTATGCCATCGGCGCCAACCACGGCTACGTCTACATACGCGCCGAATACCCGATCGCGGTCGAACGCTTGGAGATCGCCCTCAAACAAGCCCGTGAACTCGGTTTGCTTGGAAACAACATCTTCTCGTCGGGCTTTGATTTCGATATCGAAATCCGACTTGGCGCCGGCGCCTTCGTCTGCGGTGAAGAAACCGCACTGATCCAATCGATCGAAGGAAAGCGCGGGATGCCGCGCCCG
>DOUE01000005.1 GCA_003520745.1 Erysipelotrichaceae bacterium | reverse complement strand
ACTCCAAGTTCTTCGACCATCGCAGATACGACCTGACCAAGGCCGGACGCTTTAAACTCGGTAAGAAACTGGGCGTCTACGGACGTTTGGAAGGCCACCGCGTCGCCGAAGATATCCTGGATATCAACGGCAAGGTCGTCATCGCGAAAGGCACCCTGATCAATCGCCGCGACCACCAACAGTTCACCGATTCCTTAAAGAGCGGCATGCATATGACCGCCTTCCCGTTTAATCCTTTATTCTCCCATCCGGAGAACGTCAGCGTTTCGACCTCCCTCAACAAAGCGTTGATCGGCCGCATCCTGGCGAAGGACGTGGAAGAACTCAATCTGTTTGTCGGAACCGTCATCACCGAAGAAGATTCGGCGAAATTGGCGACCACCGTCGAAACCGTCGAAATCTACGGAGGATTGGTCGCCCACAAGGTCCGTTTGACCAAAGGCAACTACCGTGCCGTCATGAACTACGGACAACGTTTGTTCGCCCTTGGCCGCTTGACGGTCAATGGCCAGGACGTCCTTAGCGAAGGCAATGAATTGGTCGCCGACCGTTTCTTGGCCGACACGCAAGTCACACGTCTCTCCAACGATCAGGAAAACGTCTGCATCAAACTCGTCAACGACGGGGTTGAACTGGATGCCTGGTTGGTCGGCGCCGCCGTCCAACAAGTCTTGATCTACGGATCCGACAGCGAACATGTCGTCAAAGTCATCGGGATCGATCCGCTGACCACCAAGAAAACCGTCACGGTTTCCGACATGGTCGCCTCCTACTCCTATTTATTGAACCTGATGGACGGGATCGGCGATGTCGACGATATCGACCAATTGGGCAACCGCCGTATACGTACGGTCGGGGAACTCATCCAAAACCAATTCCGTATCGGTCTTAGCCGTATGGAACGTGTCGTCAAGGAAAGAATGTCGATCACGGANNTCATGGACCAAACCAATCCGTTGGCCGAGCTTACCAACAAACGTCGTATCTCCGCGCTAGGACCGGGTGGACTCACCCGTGAACGCGCCGGTTACGAAGTCCGTGACGTCCACTCCTCCCATTACGGTCGGATCTGTCCGATCGAAACCCCTGAAGGTCCCAACATCGGGTTGATCTCCAACCTGACCTCCTACGGCCGCGTCAACGAATACGGGTTCATCCAAACCCCGTACCGTATCGTCGTCGATGGCGGGATCGTCACCGAAGATGTCATCTATCTCTCGTCCGACGACGAACTCGAATATGTCATCGCACAAGCCAACGAAGTCATCGGCGGCAAGTTGGTGAATGAAGAAGTCGTTGTCCGTTACAAGGGCGAAAACGTCTTGGCGAAACGCGATACGGTCGAACTGGCCGACGTCTCGCCGAAACAGATCGTTTCCGTCGCGACCGCCTGTATCCCGTTCTTGGAAAACGACGATGCGTCGCGCGCCTTGATGGGTGCCAACATGCAACGTCAGGCCATCCCGCTGCTTCGTCCCAATTCGCCCTATGTCGGCACCGGGATCGAACACCGTGTCGCCACCGACTCCGGCAGCGCCTTGATCGCCAACGGCAACGGCGTGGTTTCCTACGTCGACGCCAACAAGATCGTGGTCTCCGAAGACACCGGCAACAAAGTCTATGAACTGCAGAAATTCAGACGTTCCAACCAAGGAACCTGCATCAACCAGAAGCCCATCGTCAAGAAGGGCGAATTGGTCGACCGCGGGGATGTCCTGGCGGACGGACCGGCGATGCAGAACGGCGAACTGGCGCTTGGCCAGAACGTCACCATCGCGTTCATGACCTGGTATGGCTACAACTATGAAGACGCCATCATCATGTCCGAACGTTTGGTCAAAGAAGACGTGTACACTTCGATCCACATCGAAGAATACGATATCGAAGTCCGCGAAACGAAGCTTGGACCGGAAGAAATCACCCGCGACATCCCCAACGTCAGCGAAAACGCATGCCGTCACCTCGACGCACGCGGGATCGTCATGGTCGGTGCGGAAGTCAAAGAAGGCGACATCCTGGTCGGCAAGGTCACTCCGAAGGGACAATCCGAAGTTTCACCGGAAGAAAAACTCCTCTTGGCGATCTTCGGGGAGAAATCCCGCGAAGTCCGCGACAATTCCTTGAAAGTCCCCCACGGCGGATCGGGCATCGTCCAATCCGTACGGATGTTCAAACGCTCGGAAGGCCATGAACTGCCTCCAGGCGTCAACGAAGTCGTCAAAGTCTACATCGTCCAGAAACGTAAGATCTCCGAAGGCGACAAGATGGCCGGACGTCACGGAAACAAAGGCGTCATCTCCAAGATCCTCCCGATCGAAGACATGCCGTTCTTGCCCGATGGCACCCAGGTCGACATCATGTTGAACCCGTTCGGCGTTCCGTCGCGTATGAACATCGGCCAGGTTTTGGAAATCCACCTCGGCATGGCCGCCAAGAAACTCGGCGTCAAGTTCGCCACCTCCGTTTTCGACGGCATCAACAACGATGAACTCAAGTCCATCATGGAAGAAGCCAAAGTCAACGCGGACGGCAAAACCGTCTTGTTCGACGGCCGTACGGGCGAAGCGTTCGACGAACGCATCTCGGTCGGCGTCATGTACATGATCAAACTCGCTCACATGGTCGACGATAAACTCCATGCCCGTGCCACCGGTCCGTATTCCTTGGTCACCCAACAGCCGTTGGGAGGCAAAGCGCAAAACGGCGGACANNGAAGCCTATGGCGCCGCCCATACCCTGCAGGAAATCCTCACCATCAAGTCCGACGACATCGTCGGGCGTACGAAAACCTACGAAGCCATCATCAAGGGCAAGGACATCCCGGAACCGGGCGTCCCCGAATCGTTCCGCGTCTTGAAACACGAGCTGCAGGCCTTGGCCATCGACGTTCGCCTACTCGACGAAGAAGGATCGGAAGTCGACATGAAGAAGATCGAGACCGAAGAAACCTTCGCCCCGATCCTTCCCAGCGACCTGATGCCCGACATGGGAACGCTGGTCATCGATGAAGAAGAAGACCTGCCGGAAGCGATGCATGTCGGTTTTGATTTCGAAGAAGAAATCGAAGGAGGTAAATAATGAGTATCAATAACTTTGCCTCGATTCAAATCAGTCTGGCGTCTCCCGACCGGATCCGGGAATGGTCCCACGGCGAAGTACGCAAACCTGAAACGATCAACTACCGCTCCCAAAAACCCGAACGCGACGGCTTGTTCTGCGAACGCATCTTCGGTCCGTCGAAAGACTGGGAATGTTACTGCGGTAAGTATAAGAAAGTACGCTACAAAGGGGTCGTCTGCGACCGTTGCGGCGTCGAAGTCACCAAGTCTTCCGTCCGTCGCGAACGCATGGGTCATATCGAACTTGCGGCGCCGGTCGCCCATATCTGGTATCTGAGAGGCATCCCTTCACGGATGGCTCTACTGTTGAACATCACCCCGAAGAACCTGGAAGAAGTCGTGTACTTCGTCAGCTGGGTGGTTGTCGAACCGTATGATACCCCGCTTGAAACCAAACAGATCTTGACCGAGCGCGAATATCGCGAATACAATGCGAAATTCGGAGCGGGACGTTTCGTCGCCATGACCGGCGCCGAAGCCGTCAAAGCGCTATTGGAAAAAGTGGATCTCGAAAAAGAACACAAACAAGTCATTCTCGATCTGGAAGGCGCCCAAGGCGACAAACGTAAGAAACTCATCAAGCGTTTGGAAACCATCGATGCGTTCCGTCATTCGGGCAACATGCCGGAATGGATGGTCTTGTCCGTCCTTCCCGTCATCCCCCCGGATCTTCGCCCGATGCTTCAGTTGGACGGCGGACGTTTCGCCACCAGCGACCTCAACGACCTCTACCGCCGCGTCATCACCCGCAACAATCGTCTTAAAAAACTATTGGAACTGGGAACGCCGGCCATCATCGTACAGAATGAAAAACGTATGCTTCAGGAAGCGGTCGACGCCCTGATCGATAACGGACGCCGTTCGAAACCGATCACCGGAGCCGGCGGAAGGGCGCTCAAATCGCTCTCCCACTCCCTTAAAGGAAAACAAGGACGTTTCCGTCAGAACTTGCTTGGAAAGCGCGTCGACTTCTCGGGTCGTTCGGTTATCGCCGTCGGACCGGATTTGAAGATGTACCAATGCGGGATCCCGCGTGAAATGGCGATCCAGCTGTTCAAACCCTTCGTCATCAATGAAATCGTCAACCGTCAGATCGCCGGCAATCCGAAAACCGCGGAAAAGCTGATCGATCGTCAAGACCCGCGTGTCTGGGACATCGTCGAAGATGTCATCCACCAACACCCCGTCCTGCTCAACCGCGCACCGACCTTGCATAGACTGGGTATCCAAGCCTTTAAACCGAAACTGGTCGAAGGCCGCGCCATCCGTCTGCATCCCTTGGTCACCCCTGCGTTCAACGCCGACTTCGACGGCGACCAAATGGCCGTCCACGTCCCTCTTTCCGAAGAAGCGCGTGCGGAAGCCGAAATCCTGATGTTGGGTTCCAACAATATCTTGGGTCCCAAAGACGGAAAGCCTATCGTTACGCCTTCCCAGGACATGGTCTTGGGGAACTTCTACCTCAACATGGAAGAACGAGCCGATGAATTCTTCAAGAAAGCCGACTTGTTGGAACTGCTTGGAGACAAAGAAACCGGTTCGATGTGGCGTACGTTCGGAGAGAGCGAAGGCCATCTCTACAAAAACATGAACGAAGCGCTGATGGCGTATGAAAACAAACAGATCCATCTGCACACCCGCATCGTGTTGCCCGCCCATGCCTTGAAGAAAACGTCGTTCGCGGCGGATAAGCTCAACAAGTACATCATGACGACCGTCGGGAAACTGATCTTCAACGAAATGTTCCCGGCCGACTTCCCCTACCTCAACGAAATCACCAAGGCGAACTTCATCGAAACCCCCGACCGCTACTTCATCGAACACGGTGAAGACCTGAAGGCGTACGTGGCCAACCTGAAGCTGAGCGGCGAATTCAAGAAGAAGGACCTCGGCTTGATCATCACGGAAGTCTTCAACCGTTATTCAACCAAGAAAACTTCCGAAATCCTCGACCAGATCAAGGACAACGGATTCAAGTTCTCCACCGTCGCCGGGATGACCGTCTCGCTCTCCGACATCAACGTTGCGCCCAATAAGCAAAAATACGTCGAATACGGAAAAGAAAAAGCGGCCGAACTGATGAAACTCCTCAAACGCGGACGGTTGACGCCTCAGGAATGGGAACGTCATCTGACGCAGTTGTGGGATCAGATCAAATCCGACATCGGGAAAGAACTCATGGAAAACCTCCCCCGTAAGAACCCCATCAACATGATGGCGACTTCCGGTGCGCGTGGTAACGCCTCCCACTTCACCCAGTTGGCGGGGATGCGCGGATTGATGGGGAAACCGACCCAATCCAAATCGAAGAAAGAATATACCTCTTCGATCATCGAAGTTCCGATCTATTCGTCCTTCCGTGAAGGACTCAACGTATCCGAATTCTTCATCTCGACCCACGGGGTTCGTAAAGGCTTGACCGACACCGCGCTGAAAACCGCGGAATCCGGCTACCTGACCCGTCGTTTGGTCGACGTCGCGCAAGATGTCATCGTCATCGAAGAAGACTGCGGCACCGACCGCGGTTATTTGGTCGAAGACATCCTCGACCGCAAGACCAATTCGGTCATCGAAGGCATCTACGACCGCTTGGTCGGACGTTTCGTCAAAGAAACCGTCATCGACCCCGCCTCCGGCGAAGTGATCCTGGAAGCCGATGAATTCATCTCCGAAGCCATCGCGACCAAGATCGTCGCGTCCGGCATCAAACGCGTCTTCATCCGCAACACCTTCACCTGCGATTCAACCTACGGGGTCTGTAAGAAGTGCTACGGCCGCAACATGGCCACCGGCAAGATCGTCGAAATCGGCGAAGCGGTCGGGATCATGGCCGCCCAGTCCATCGGGGAACCGGGGACCCAGCTGACCATGCGTACCTTCCACACCGGCGGCGTCGCAGCTGCCGAAGGGGGAGACATCACCCAGGGTCTGCCGCGTGTCGAAGAACTCTTCGAAGCACGTTGTCCTAAGCATGCCGCGCTCTTGGCGAGGATCGATGGTGAAATCACCGAGATCACCGAACTCGACGGACGCAACGGCACCCGCATCGTCATCTCCAACGACAAGGAATCGATCGAACATCTGGCCGCGACGAACTCCATCGTCCGTAACTGGCTGAAAGTCGGGACCTATATCTCCGCCGGGGACAAACTGACCGAGGGTCAGGTCAATCCGAAGGAACTGTTGGATGTGGCGGGCGTCGCCGAAGTGCAGAAATACATCATAAAGGAAGTCAAGAAAGTCTACCAGTCGCAAGGGATCGAAATCTCCGACAAGCATATCGAAGTCATGATCCGTCAGATGATGCGCAAAGTCGTCGTCGTCGACGGTGGCGACACCGGCATGTCCGCGGGCATCCAACTCAGCTTGCCGATGATCACCAACATCAACCGTAAGATCCTTCTTGCGGGCAAGACGCCGGCCTTATTCAAACCGACGTTGTTGGGGATCTCCAAGGCGTCCGTCGAGACCGATTCGTTCCTCTCCGCCGCCTCCTTCCAGGAAACCACCAAGGTTCTTACCGACGCCGCCATCAAAGGCAAAGTCGACACCCTGATGGGCTTGAAAGAAAACGTCATCATCGGGAAATTGATCCCGGCGGGAACCGGTTCCAAAGCGTACCGTGAAACCTCCGAACAGATCAAGGACCTGGCGAACACCTTCCGTGCCGAACGTGAAGAACGCAACGCCATCCTGCAGGAAGAACATTCCTTGCCGGAAGAGATGACACGCGGAATGGACGACCTTCGCGAAGAAGCCGAATAAACACGAGACAACCGGAAACGGTTGTCTTTTTTTCAATCTTTGGTATGCTTACCTTGGAGGAATTTCCATGAATAAATCAAGCCGTTTCATCGCGATGATCGTCCTTGTCGTTTCATTCTTGATCATGTTGCAATCCACGGACATCCTACGGATCGCCCGCGCTTCAAGCGAAGGGACAAGCCGGGGTGTGTATCTGCTGGGCGGGATCATCACCCTCGGTAACAATGTCCTTGTCGAGAACATCCCCCCGATGATCATGCCCTATCTCATCGTATCGTCGCTCTTGACGATCGTGACCATCGTCTTGCTTGTGTTTGTGAAGGAGAAGAAAAACTAGCCTCAAAAAAACCGTCGGGATTTCCCCGGCGGTTATTTCTTTCTCAGTTCATTGAACCATTCATTGATCTTCCCCACATCCACTTGATCGTGGGGTGTCTGATCGATCTTGAAGCGCAGTTTCAATCGTAAGATCCGACGTACTTTCTGATCCAGCATCGCCATCGGGATGACCCCGTCCAACACCGCTTTCTTCAGCGCCGCCACGGCTTTGAACGGATCCCTCCGCCCATGACTGATCATGACGATGTCCGCCCCGGCCTTGATGGACAACACAGCCGCTTCCGCTTGCGTATGGTCGGCGGAAATCGCCCCCATCCCCAAGTCATCGGTGACGACCACCCCTTCGAATTTCATTTGATTCCTCAACAATCCCGTCATGACGGCATAGGACAGGGTCGAAGGCACCTTCGCATCGACCTTGCTTAGGATGATGTGTCCGACCATGATGGCCGGGATGTCGCGCTCGATCGCATAGGCGAAAGGATAAAGCTCGACGTTGTTCAACCGATCCATCGGATGCTTGACGATCGGGGTGCCGGCATGCGAATCCACCGCCGTATCGCCATGTCCCGGGAAATGTTTAACCACCGGGATGACCCCGTGTTCCTCCATCCCGCGCGCCATCAGGACCCCGAGTTCGGCGACGACCATCGGATCCGTCGAAAACGACCGCGAACCGATGACCGAATTGGACTTCCCGTTATCCACATCCAACACCGGGGCGAAGTTCATGTTGAATCCATATTCATCCAAGGCATAGCCGATCGCCCTGCCTTCTTCGTAGGTAAGATTCAACACGTTCTTTTTCATGATCGTCCGAGCGCCCGGAAGGTTCGCGATGTCCGAAGGTAAGCGGCTCACCGACCCGCCTTCCTCATCGATCGATAAAAACAACGGGATCTTGCTTTCAATCCGCTTGAACGTGTTCAACAAGCCGACCAACTGCGACGTCGACTCGACATTGCGTCCGAAAAAAATCAACCCGCCGAGCTTCGCCTCGGTAATCAAGTCTTCCGTCACCTCGTCGACCGACGTCCCGTAAAACCCCGCGATCACCAATTGACCGACTTTTTCTTCCAACGTCATCGACGCCAGCAACTTCTCGACAGGATCGCTCGGGGCAAGATCGATGGTTTCCTTACTTGGGAAGGGAAGAAGGGTATCCTTGATCGCCGGGATCGAACGGTCGAAAGTACGGTCGCTTACGCAACCGCCCATCAACACCGCACTCAATACTATTAAGATCATCGTTTTTCGCATGGTTGTCTTCCTTAACAAAAATTATACAGTAATGAAACGCAAAAACCAAAGAAAACCTGGAAGATATGGTAAACTATAAAGCGTGACAGGTCGCCGATGAATCTAAAATCAACACTTGACAAAGGGCTCGATTCCTTATAAAATGAATACGCTTATGGGAGTAGTACGGTTTCCGCGAGGAGACTATATATTACGCCTCGGAATGGCACACCCGGAAATGTGTGCAGAAAACACGAAAGGAGAACCAACTATGCCAACAATCAACCAATTGGTCAGCCAAGGCCGCACAAACAAGGTGTACAAATCGAAATCCCCTGCTTTGAACAAGGGACTCAATACACTGCAACGCCGCCCTACCGACATTTCTTCCCCTCAAAAGAGAGGTGTCTGCACCCGCGTCGGAACGATGACCCCCAAGAAGCCGAACTCCGCGCTTCGTAAGTACGCCCGTGTCCGTTTAAGCAACGGAATGGAAGTTACCGCGTACATCCCGGGAATCGGACACAACTTGCAAGAACACAGCGTCGTGCTCATCCGCGGCGGTCGTGTCAAAGACTTGCCTGGGGTCCGTTACCACATCATCCGTGGAACATTGGACTGCGCCGGTGTCAGCGCACGCAGACAAAGCCGTTCGCTCTACGGTGCAAAACGCCCGAAGAAAACAGCTAAATAGCACTCACTCACGAAAGGAGAATGAATCATGCCTAGAAAAGGGTTTATAGCCAAGCGGGATGTATTGATCGATCCGATCTACAACTCCAAACTTGTTACCAAACTAATCAACCGCATTATGATCGACGGCAAACGCGGCGTCGCACAAACCATATTGTATAACGCGTTCGACATGATCGAAGCGAAAACCGGACGTCAGCCGATGGAAGTCTTCGAACAGGCGCTCGGAAACGTCATGCCGATGCTTGAATTGAAGGCACGTCGTGTCGGCGGTTCAAACTACCAAGTACCGGTCGAAGTTTCGGCCGAACGTCGTTTGACCTTAGGTTTACGTTATATCGTCAACTATGCGCGTCTGCGTAACGAGAAGACGATGGAACAACGTTTAGCCAATGAAATCATGGATGCAGCCAACAATGTCGGAGCTTCCGTCAAGAAACGCGACGATCTGCACAAAATGGCTGAAGCCAACAAAGCCTTCGCTCATTACCGCTGGTAATCGTGAGGTTGAAAGGAGAATCCAAAAATGGCACGTGAATATTCACTTGCGAACACTCGCAATATCGGGATTATGGCGCACATTGACGCCGGCAAAACGACGACAACTGAACGCATTCTCTTCTACACCGGAAAGACCCACAAAATCGGTGAAGTCCACGACGGTGCTGCGACCATGGACTGGATGGCTCAGGAACAAGAACGCGGGATTACCATTACTTCGGCGGCGACCACTGCACAGTGGAAAGGCAACCGGATCAATATCATCGATACTCCGGGTCACGTCGACTTCACCGTAGAAGTCGAACGTTCCCTCCGTGTACTTGACGGCGCGGTCACCGTGTTGGACGCGAAGTCAGGCGTCGAACCGCAGACCGAAACCGTATGGCGTCAAGCGACGCGCTACGGCGTTCCGCGTATCGTATTCGTCAACAAGATGGATGCGACCGGAGCCGACTTCTACATGTCCTTCCGTTCGATGCAGTCCCGCTTAGGGGCGAAAGCGACGCCGTTACAACTCCCGATCGGGGTTGAAAACTACTTCGACGGCTTGATCGACTTGGTCGATCGTACAGCCCGTATCTTCTCAGGCGATAAGACGGTCGACGATACGTTCACCGAAATCCCTGCGGAATACAAGGAAAGCGTCGAAGAATACAGAATGAAACTGATTGAGATGGTCGCCGACTTCGACGAAGAGATCATGATGTGCGTTCTGGAAGGAGAAGACCCGACCGTTGAACAACTGAAAAAAGCCATCCGCACCGCGGTATGTACCGGGGATTTCTATCCGGTCCTCTGCGGCGCAGCCTATAAGAACAAAGGTGTCACCGCGATGTTGGATGCGGTCGTCGACTACCTGCCTTCCCCCTTGGATGTCCCGCATATCAAAGGACATTTGGAAGACGGCACGGAAGAAGAACGCCCTTCGACCGATGAAGCCCCGTTCTCCGCTTTAGCCTTCAAAATCATGACCGACCCGTTTGTCGGCCGTCTCACCTACTTCCGTGTTTACTCCGGACAGTGCAAGAGCGGTTCGTACGTACTCAATGCGACCAAAGACAAACGTGAACGTTTCAGCCGTATGCTTCAGATGCATGCCAACCACCGTGAAGAAATCACCGAAGTCTATTCGGGCGACATCGCGGCGGCGGTCGGTCTGAAGGATACGACGACCGGAGATACGCTCTGCGACGAGAAACATCCGATCATCCTGGAAGCCATGAACTTCCCGGAACCGGTCATCAACATCGCGATCGAGCCGAAATCCAAAGGCGACCAAGACCGTATGGGCTTGGCGCTCTCGAAGTTGGCCGAAGAAGATCCGACGTTCCGTACCTTCACCGATCCGGAAACGAACCAGACGATCATCGCCGGGATGGGTGAACTCCACCTCGACATCATCGTGGATCGCATGCGTCGCGAATTCAAGGTCGAAGCCAATGTCGGCGCCCCGCAAGTCGCCTACCGCGAAACGATCCGTCAAGCGGCCGATTGCGAAGGTAAGTTCGTACGTCAATCCGGCGGACGCGGTCAATACGGCCACGTCTGGGTCAAGTTCGAACCGAACGAAGAAGGCAAGGGTTTCACGTTCGTCGACGGCTTGGTCGGCGGCACGGTTCCCAAAGAATTCGTAAAGCCGACGATGGAAGGGCTGATGTCCTCCCTGAGCGGCGGGTTGATCGCCGGTTATCCGGTCATCGACATCAAGGCGACGCTGTTCGATGGTTCCTACCACGACGTCGACTCCTCGGAAATGGCGTTTAAAGTCGCCGCATCCCTGGCGTTCAAAGAAGCCGCCAAGAAATGTAAGCCGGTCATCCTCGAACCGATCATGGAAGTCGAAGTCACGGCTCCCAATGAATACTTAGGTTCGGTCATGGGTGACGTATCCAGCCGTCGCGGCACCATCAAGGATCAGGAAGAAAGAGGAAACGCGATCATCGTCAAAGCCCACGTCCCGCTATCGGAGATGTTCGGCTATGCGACCGACCTGCGCTCTTTCACCCAAGGACGCGGCAGTTACTCCATGCAGTTCTGGCAATATGTGGAAGTGCCCAAGAGCATCGCCGAAAAGATTGTCAAAAAGAACACTGGAGCCAACTAAACCCTTGCCATTGAACGGGGTTTAGAATAAAATAGAAGTGCATTCACTAAACTGTACCAGGAGGAACAATATCAATGGGAAAAGAGAAATTTGACAGATCCAAACCGCACGTAAATATCGGAACCATCGGTCACGTTGACCACGGCAAAACGACGCTCACTGCGGCGATCACCCGCTATTTGGCAAAATCCGGCATGGCCAAAGAAATGAAGTACGATCAGATCGACGGCGCTCCGGAAGAAAAAGCCCGCGGTATTACCATTAACACCGCACACGTCGAATACCAAACGAAATCCCGCCACTACGCTCACGTAGACTGCCCGGGCCACGCCGACTATGTTAAAAACATNNAACATGATCACCGGCGCCGCCCAGATGGATGGTGCGATCCTCGTCGTCGCTGCGACCGACGGACCGATGCCGCAAACCCGCGAACACATCTTGTTGGCTCACCAAGTCGGTGTTCCGCACATGGTTGTTTTCCTGAACAAATGCGACATGGTCGACGATGAAGAATTGATCGACCTCGTTGAAATGGAAGTCCGTGAATTGTTGAGTGCCAACGGTTTCGATGGCGACAACGCTCCGGTCATCCGCGGATCCGCTTTGAAAGGCGGCGAAGGCGACCCGACTTGGGAACCCAAGCTGCAAGAATTGATGGATGCCGTCGACTCCTACATCCCGAATCCGAAACGTGAAACCGACAAGCCGTTCTTGATGAGCGTCGAAGACGTCTTCACCATCACCGGACGTGGAACCGTCGCGACGGGCCGTGTTGAACGCGGCGTGTTGAAACTCGGCGAAGAAGTCGAAATCATCGGTTTGAGAGATACCCGCAAGTCCGTCGTCACCGGAATCGAAATGTTCCGCAAACTGTTGGACGAAGCGACCGCAGGGGACAACATCGGCGCATTGCTGCGCGGTGTCAACCGTGAAGAAGTCGAACGTGGCCAAGTCATCGCGAAGCCGGGTTCGGTTAAGCCGCACACCAACTTCGATGCCCAGGTCTACGTATTGAGCAAAGAAGAAGGCGGACGTCACACTCCGTTCGTTGCGAACTACCGTCCGCAATTCTACTTCCGCACGACCGACGTCACCGGCGTCATCAAACTGCCGGAAGGCGTTGAAATGGTCATGCCTGGCGACAACGTCGTCATGACCGTCGAATTGATCGCTCCGATCGCCGTTGAACAAGGGACGACCTTCTCCATCCGTGAAGGTGGACGTACTGTCGGCGCCGGCAACGTTATCAAAATCATCAAGTAGTCATTCAAAGCCGGAGCGATCCGGCTTTCTTTCTTGTTGGAGGTACACATGAAACAGATCACCACCATCCTCTTCGACATGGACAACACCCTGATCGACCGCCAGCTTGCCGCACGGGCGCTGATGCACCATATCGTGAACACGGATTTCGCTACCACGAAATCCCAGGAAGAGATCGAAGCCATCGTCGACCGCATGATGGTCCTCGACGACGAAGGGGCGACCCCCAAAGACATCGTCTTCTCCCAATACATCGAAGAATACGGCATCAAGGAAAATACCTGGGAACATTACAACCATCTCTGGTGGGAACATCTGGGAGAGTACACGACCCCCTACCCCAAAGCCATCGAAGTCCTGAAGACCTTGAAACAAAAATACCGTCTGGGGATGATCACCAACGGGAACGGCAAGACGCAACGGGTCAAGATCGCCAAACTCGGCTGCGAACCCTACATGGAAATCATGTTGGTGAGCGGGGAAGAGGGGATCCATAAACCCGATGCGAGGATTTTCCAGAAAGCGTTGGATCTCATGGGTGTCAGTGCAGAGGAAACGATCTTCGTGGGGGATAGCCTGAAATTCGACATCGAAGGATCGATCGCCGTCAAAATGACGCCGATCTGGATCCATCCGGATCCCTACAAGACAACCGACCTGCCGGTCAAACGCATCTACAAGATCGAAGACTTGTTGGAATTGTTGTAGAAAAGAAACGGGAAGCGAACACTTTCGTCACACTTCTTGCGTATGATGTCTTCATAGACCAAAGGGTCTAGGAGATCAATATGAAAAACAAATTAAGAATCGCTCGATTCTTGCTGATCGGTGTCGTTATCGCAGGGTTGGCGGGATGCGCCATCGCCAATCCATGGAATCAATCCAATGAAGTCGAATACGGACGATCCGACCGGAACACCACCCAAGGATACCAACAATCCACCACGAATACGCTGGACAACCCGGCCTATCCGCAACCCACCGTAGATTACGACGAAACTTCCTATACGATCGAAGAGATGCTGACGATGGCGATCCAGGACGAATACCTGGCTCGCCAGGAATATGAAACCATCATCGATGAGTATGGGCAGATCCGACCGTTCACCAACATCATCCAAGCCGAAGTCAACCACATCGAAATGTTGGAGCCGTTATTTACCGCCTATCAGCTAAGCTTGCCTTATGACAACGCGATCGATTTCGTCGTATTACCTGAAACATTGGAAGAAACCTATGAAATCGGTGTACAAGCCGAAGTCAACAACATTGCGATGTATGAAAGGTTCCTAGAAGAAGACTTGCCGGAAGATGTCCAAGACGTTTTCGAACGATTGATGAACGCTTCCTATAACCATCTTGAAGCGTTCGCGCGACAAGTCGAAGGGAATTCCGGAAGAAACGGTCGTTCAAACGGCAGATCCTCGTAAAAAGCGCTCGACAAGCCTCTTTATTTAGGGTATAATCGACATGTTGCCGTCATAAACAGGGCATTGAAATAAACACTCAGAAAGTACTTGCAATCGCAGGTACTTTTTTGCTATAATATACTCTGCATCCGCATGGACGTGCGAGGTTGCCGGCACACTGATAAACGTTGTCATGGTCAGTGAGAAGCACGGGGAATTCGCATCGAGCGGGATCGTCACAAGACGATCAATGGATAGGAGGAAGCATTCCATGGCGAAAAACAGCATTCGTATCCGTCTGAAAGCTTACGAACATCGGGTATTGGACACGGCGACACAGAAGATCGTCGCGGCCGCCAATGACCACGGTGCCAAGAAAGTAATCGGACCGGTACCCCTTCCGACCGAGAAACAGGTCGTTACCATCTTACGTGCGGTTCATAAGTACAAGGATTCCCGCGAACAATTCGAAATCAGAACGCATAAGCGCTTGATCGAAATCGTCGGACCGACTGCGGAAACCATCGACGCGCTTAGCCGTCTCGAGTTACCCAGCGGCGTCGATATCGAAATCAAGCTTTAGCGAGGAGGGAAATCATGAAAGGTATTCTAGGACGTAAACTGGGCATGACGCAAGTCTTCACGGTCGATGGAACATTGGTTCCGGTCACCGTCGTCGAAGTCTCGCCGAATGTCGTATTACAGAAGAAAACAATCGAAACCGACGGTTATGAAGCCGTTCAGTTAGGTTATGAAGACGTGAAGATCCAACGCTCGACCAAGGCCGCGCAAGGACATGCTTCAAAAGCCAACACCGCCCCGAAGAAGAGCATCCGCGAAATCCGCGGGAATGAAATGTTCAACTTCGAAGTCGGAGCCAACGTATCCGCGGATTTGTTCGCAGCCGGCGAAATCGTCGACGTTAGCGGTATTTCCAAGGGTAGAGGGTACAAAGGCGCCATCGTTCGTAACAACCAACGCATGGGACCCAAGACCCACGGTTCAGGCCCGAACCGCAGACATCCGGGTTCCTTGGCGACGATCGGACGTAACAACGGGATCATCAATAAAGGACGCATCATGGCCGGTCATGAAGGTACATATGCGACAACCAACCAGAATTTGGAAATCATGAAAGTCGACACCGATTTAAACGTCATTTTGGTCAAAGGAAACGTTCCGGGACCGAAGCGCGGTCTGGTTGTCATCAAATCCGCAGCGAAGAACACGCCGGCCGTCAAGGCGAAGGTTCTTGTCAACCGCGCTGCAGCGAAGGAGGAATAATCCATGCCTACGATCACAGTCTTAAATCAAGAAGGAAAAGCTTTACATGAACTTGAATTGGCTGCGGAAGTCTTTGGGATCGACCCTAATCCGCAAGCGATCTTCGATACCGTATTGATGCAACGCGCATCGCTTCGCCAGGGCACTCACAAAGTCAAAAACAAACGTGAAGTCGCCGGTGGCGGACGCAAGCCGTTCCGTCAAAAAGGTACCGGGCGCGCTCGTGCCGGTTCCATCCGCTCTCCGCAGTGGAGAGGCGGCGGTATCGTCTTCGGACCGACCCCGCGTAGCCACAGTTTCCGCATCAACCGTAAAGTGCGCCGTTTGGCACTGAAGTCGGTCTTGTCGGAAAAAGCGACCGCCAACGAAATCGTCGTCGTCGATGCCTTCAAGATCGATACGCCGAAAACGAAGGAATTCGTAAAAATCCAAAGCGCTTTGAATTTGACAAGCAAGACCCTCTACATCTTCTCAGCCGAAGAAAATTGGGAAAACGCCTATCTCTCGCTGCGTAACCTGCCCAACGCGCTCTTCATGACCGTCGAAGGCATCAACGTATACGACTTGATGAACGCCGACAAGCTTGTCTTTACCGAAGCCGCTGTCAAATTGACCGGGGAGGTATGGGCCTAATGAGTAACAACGCTCGCGATATCATCATCCGTCCGATCATCACGGAAAAATCCATGAAGTTGCAGGAAACGGATAACAAAGTGACGTTTGAAGTGAAGAAGGGTGCCAATAAGACGGAAGTACGTCAAGCCATTGAAACCATCTTCGCCGTCAAAGTCGAAAAGGTGAACATCCTCAATGTTCGTCCTAAGTCCAAACGTGTTGGAAAATACACCGGTACGACCAGCGCAGTGCGCAAAGCGGTCGTGAAGTTAGCCGAAGGACACAAAATCAACCTGTTCTAGAGCAGGAAGCAAATATCGGAAGAATTACGCGATTTCCGGAAAACATGCGTAAGGAGGAAAATCATGGGAATTAAAAAGTACAATCCGACGACGCCGGGTCGCCGCGGGATGTCTACGCTGACCTTTGACGAAATCACAGTCAGCAAACCCGAGCGATCGCTTGTTGAAAGTTTAAACAAGCAAGGCGGACGTAATAACAACGGGCGGATCACGACCCGTCACCAAGGCGGTGGACATAAACGTCAATACCGCATCATCGACTTCAAACGTGACAAAGACAATATTCCGGCGAAAGTAGCGACGATCGAATACGATCCCAACCGCTCCGCCAACATCGCGCTGCTCCATTATGCCGATGGCGAAAAACGTTATATCCTCGCTCCGAAGGGGTTGACCGTCGGTCAAGTCCTCGTCAGCGCAGTCTCCGCCGACATCAAGGTCGGCAACGCGATGGAAATGGGGAAGATGCCTGACGGTACCTTCATCCACAACGTCGAATTGAAACCCGGCAAGGGCGGCCAGTTGGCCCGTTCCGCCGGTGTCTCCGCACAGATCCTTGGTCAGGAAGGCCGTTACGTCATCGTACGTCTGGCTTCCGGCGAAGTACGCCGTATCCTGAGCAATTGCCGCGCGACCGTCGGTCAAGTCGGTAACGAAGATCATAACCTGGTGAACGTCGGTAAAGCCGGCCGTACCCGTTGGATGGGTGTCCGTCCGACCGTACGCGGCGCCGTCATGAACCCGGTCGACCATCCGCACGGCGGGGGCGAAGGGAAAAACCCTGTCGGACGTAAAGCTCCGATGACCCCGTGGGGCAAAAAAGCCATGGGCATGAAGACGCGTAAGAAGAAACAGGCGTCGACGAAATTGATCGTCCGTCGCCGCAACGGAAAGTAAACGAAAGGAAGGAATGAAACATGAGTCGTAGCTTGAAAAAAGGGCCGTTCTGTGATGACTACCTGCTGAAACGGGTAGAGAAACTGAACTTGGTCCACAAGAAAGAAGTCATCAAAACTTGGTCTCGTCGTTCTACCATCTTCCCGCAATTCGTCGAACACACCTTTGCGGTCTACAATGGTAAAGAACACGTTCCCGTCTATGTCACCGAAGATATGGTCGGACACAAATTAGGCGAATTCGTCCCGACCCGCAAATTCGGCGGTCACGGCGGCGACGATAAGAAGGCAGGTTAATCATGGACGTAAAATCAACAGCTAAAACCTTACGTGTCCGCCCCATCAAGGCACGTCTCGTACTCGATTTGATTCGTGGGAAAAACATCGTAGAAGCCACCGCGATCCTGAAGTTCATGCCGAACAAAGCCGCGGAAGCGACCGGAAAAGTACTAAAGTCCGCCATCGCGAACGCAGTCAACAACCATTCGTTGGATCAAAGCAAACTGTATGTCAAGGCTTGCTATGCCGATGAAGGCGTCGTTCTGAAGCGCTTCATGCCCCGTGCCAAGGGCCAATCTGCTCAGATTTTAAAGCGTACCAGCCACATTACCGTTGTGGTTGCGGAACGCGAATAGGAGGATCAACATGGGTCAAAAAGTTAGTCCGGTAGGGTTCCGCATCGGCATTATCCGCGATTGGGAATCCCGTTGGTACGCCGAAAAAGAATACGGTACCCTTCTTCTGGAAGATATCAAAATCCGCGAATACATCTTTAAGAATCTAAAAGCCGCCAATGTTTCCCGCGTCGAAATCGAACGTTCGAAGAACCGCGTCGAAGTCTTGGTACGTGCCGCCCGTCCGGCCGTCATCATCGGCCAGGAAGGTGCAGTCGCCAAAACCGTGAAAGCGGCGTTGGAGAAACTTACGGTCGGGAAGACCGTCCACCTGCGTGTGTTGGAAATCGCCAACCCGGATCTGGACGCCACCATCGTCGCCCGTAAAATCGCCGAACAGCTCGAACAACGCGCTTCGTTCCGTACGGCGCAGAAGAAAGCCATCCAAGCCACCATGCGTGCAGGCGCCAAGGGAATCAAAACCATGGTCTCCGGCCGTTTGGGAGGCAACGATATCGCTCGTTCCGAAGGCTATGCCGAGGGCATCGTTCCTCTGCATACGCTGCGCTCCGACATCGATTTCTCGGTGTGTGAAGCCGCCACGACCTACGGACGTTTGGGTGTAAAGGTTTGGATCTGCCGCGGCGAAGTTTTGCCGGGACAAATGGTCAAAGAACCCGAAGCGCCGAAAAACACCGGTTTCGACCGCGACAAGAAACGTCGCGACAACCGTGGGGACCGCCCCGCAGCCGCCAATCGTGATCGCCGTCCGCGCACCGAAACCGCAGCCGCTCCTGCGACACCCGCCACTGAAGTAGAAGGAGGGAAGTAGTCATCATGTTAATGCCGAATCGTACGAAGTACAGAAGACCTCACCGTGTCAGCTACGAAGGTCGCGCTAAAGCCGGCCGCTCCATCGTCTTCGGTGAATACGGTCTGGTCGCCGAATCCGGCGCCTACGTCAGCAACCGACAAATCGAATCCGCCCGTATCGCGATGACCCGTCATATGCGCCGCGGCGGCAACGTTTGGATTAAGATTTTCCCGCACATGGCGATTACGAGGAAGCCGCTCGAAGTCCGCATGGGTTCCGGTAAAGGGGCTCCTGAAGGATGGGTAGCCGTCGTTTCCCCGGGTCGGATCATGTTTGAAATCGGCGGGGTCGACGAAGAAACGGCGCGCGAAGCGTTCCGTCTCGCCGGCCACAAACTGCCGGTCAAGACTCGTTTCGTTAGAAAAGGTGAGGAGGAATAGTCATGAAAAACGATCTACGTGAAAAAAGCAATGCTGAATTGCTGAAGCAAGTCGACACGCTCAAAGAAGAACTGTTCACCCTCCGTTTCCAACAGGCGACGGGGCAATTGTCCAGTCCGGCGCGTATGCGTGAAGTCCGCAAGACCATCGCCCGTATCAAAACCGTTCTCACCGAGCGCACGCTCGGCGAGCGTAAATAGGAGGTTGACAGTAATGGAAAGAACAAGTCGCAAAGTATACCGCGGTACCGTGATCTCCGATAAAATGGAAAAAACGATCGTCGTCGAAGTATCGACCTCGAAGCGTCATCCGTTATACGGCAAACGCGTAAAGTATTCAAAGAGTTTCAAGGCGCACGACGAGTTGAACGAAGCCAAAACGGGTGATGTAGTGGAAATCATGGAAACCCGTCCGCTTTCCGCAACGAAGCGTTTCCGCTTAGTCAAAGTTATCGAAAAGGCCGTTGTGCTTTAGACCGGAGGATGAACATTCATGATCCAAAATGAAAGTAGATGCCGGGTAGCCGATAATACCGGCGCTAAAGAAGTCCTGGTCATTCGCTGCTTGGGTGGTAGCCGTCGCCGTTATTCCAATATCGGGGATATCGTCGTCTGCACCGTCAAAGAAGCGACACCGGGCGGAACCGTCAAGAAGGGTGAAGTCGTCAAGGCTGTCATCGTTCGCACTGTCCGCGGCGTACGCCGTGACAACGGAACCTACATCAAATTTGACGACAATGCCGTCGTCATCATCAAAGACGACAACACGCCGAAAGGGACCCGTATCTTCGGTCCCGTGGCGAGAGAGCTCCGCGACAAGGATTTCATGAAAATCGTATCCTTAGCGCCGGAAGTCCTGTAGGGAGGTAGACATGAAGATCAAAAAAGGCGATAAAGTCAAAGTCATTACCGGGAGTTCCAAAGGAACGATCGGAGAAGTCTTAAAGGCGTTCCCGAAAGACGAAAAAGTTCTCATCGAAGGAGTCAACCTGGTCAAGAAGCATTTGAAACCGACCCAGGCCAATCCGGACGGAGGCATCGTCGAGAAGGAAGCCCCGATCCACGTATCCAACGTAGCGATCTACGACGCGAAAGCGAAGAAGGCCGGACGTGTCGGATATAAGGTCGAAAAAGGCAAGAAAGTCCGTATCATCAAACAAACGGGCGCCGTTGTGAAATAAAGGAGGAACAGCAACATGAATCGGCTCAACGAAAAATATGTAAATACAGTCGTACCCGCGTTGGTGAAGCAGTTCAACTACTCCTCCGTCATGCAGGCACCGAAAGTCTTGAAGGTTGTTGTCAACATGGGGGTCGGCGACGCGATCGCCAATGCGAAAGCGTTGGAAGAAGCGGTTTCCGAAATGACCCAGTTGACCGGCCAAAAACCCGTCATCACGAAAGCCAAGAAATCCATCGCGAACTTCAAACTCCGCGAAGGGATGTCGATCGGCTGCAAAGTCACCTTGCGTGGCGAAAAAATGTATGAATTCCTCGATAAGTTGGTGAACATCGCCCTACCGCGCGTTCGCGACTTCCGCGGTGTCAGTATCAACGCCTTCGACGGCCGCGGCAACTACACCCTGGGCGTCAAGGAACAATTGATTTTCCCCGAAATCAACTTCGACAAAGTCAATAAAGTACGCGGTATGGACATCGTCATCGTCACATCGGCCAACACCGATGAAGAAGGACGCGCATTGCTGAAAGAACTCGGCATGCCGTTCGAGAAGAAATAGGAGGACAAGAACATGGCAAAAACATCTCTGATCGTCAAATCGAAACGTCCTCAAAAATTTCAAGTGCGTGCCTACACCCGCTGCGAACGCTGCGGACGTCCCCACGCTGTATTGCAAAAGTACAAACTCTGCCGTATTTGCTTCCGTGAGTTGGCCTACAAAGGCCAGATCCCGGGTGTGAAAAAGGCGAGTTGGTAAGGAGGAACATACGTCATGATGATTACGACCGATCCCATTGCGGATATGCTGACACGTATTCGTAACGCCGTCAACGTGCGTCACGAAACCGTCGAAGTTCCGTCAAGTAAGGAAAAATTAGAAATCGCCCGAATCTTAAAAGAAGAAGGCTTCATCACGAGTTTCGAAGTGAGCGGCGACTTGGCGAAAGTCATCACCATCACCTTGAAGTACGGTGAAAACAAAGAAAAAGTCGTCAGTGGTTTGAAACGCATCTCGAAACCGGGATTGCGCGTGTACGTCGAAGTCGACCGTCTCCCGCGCGTCCTTAACGGTTTAGGCATTGCGATCATCTCCACCAGCCACGGTCTGTTGACCGACAAACAAGCCAGAAAACAAAATGTCGGCGGCGAAGTGCTCGCCTACATCTGGTAAGACACGGAGGAATGAAAAATGTCACGCATCGGAAATAAAGCGATTACCGTTCCCGCCGGCATTGAAGTCACGATCGCCCAAGGGAATGAGGTGACTGTCAAAGGACCCAAAGGGGAACTGAAACGCGTTTTCAGCCCGCTCATGAAAATCGAGCTGAACGACGGTATCCTGACTGTCGCGCGCCCCAATGAAGAAAAACACACCAAACAATTGCATGGTACGACCCGCGCACTCATCGCCAACATGATCGAAGGAGTCCATAACGGATTCAAGCGTTCGTTGGAACTGGTCGGTATCGGGTATCGTGCCAACATCGTCGGGACGAAGCTAACCATCAACATCGGTTACTCGCACCCGGTCATCTTCGAAGTCGAGGAAGGCATCAAGATCGAATGTCCCACCAACGCCGAAATCGTCGTCTCGGGCATCGACAAGCAACGTGTCGGGGAATGGGCGGCCAATATCCGCGCAGTCCGTAAACCCGAACCGTATCTCGGCAAAGGTATCAAGTATAAAGGTGAAATCATCCGCCGTAAAGAAGGAAAAACGGCAGGTAAGAAATAACGGAAAGGAGAAACTGAACACATGCTTAAGAAAATTTCGAAGAATGTTGAACGTCAACGTCGTCATGCGCGCGTTCGCACCAAGGTTACAGGTACTCCGGAACGTCCTCGCCTGAACGTATTCCGTTCCAACGCGCATATCCATGCGCAACTGATCGATGATGTCGCGGGTGTAACGCTCGCAGCGGCAAGTTCCGTGGAAATGAAATTGGAAAAAGGTGGAAACATCGACGCGGCGAAAGCGGTCGGTGCGGAAATCGCCAAACGTGGCCTCGAAGCGCAGATCAGTGAAGTCGTATTCGACCGTGGCGGTTATCTCTATCACGGACGCGTCAAGGCACTGGCTGAAGCAGCCAGAGAAGCCGGACTGAAATTCTAGGAGGCACCATGGAACAACAACAACAACGCAGACCTAGACGGTTTGAAAAAGAAGCGAAAGAATTCGAAGAACGCGTAGTCACGATTAACCGTGTCACGAAAGTCGTCAAAGGCGGACGTCGTTTCCGTTTCGCCGCATTGGTCGTCATCGGGGATAAGAAAGGCCGTGTCGGTTTTGGTACCGGCAAAGCCAACGAAGTCCCAGATGCGATTAAAAAGGCGATCGAAGACGCCAAGAAGAATCTCGTCCGTGTACCGATCGTCGGAACCACCATTCCGCACATGATCGTCGGAAACTACGGCGCAGGATCCGTCCTGCTTCGTCCGGCGACCGAAGGTACCGGCGTTATCGCCGGCGGTCCGGTCCGTGCCGTGCTTGAATTAGCCGGTATCGGAGACATCTTGACGAAATGTTTGGGATCCCGTACCCCGATCAATATGGTACGTTCGACGATGGCGGCTCTCACGAGTCTGAAAACCGTCGAACAAGTTGCCCGTCTGCGCGAAATCAAACGCGAAGACGTGCGCTAAGGGGAGGAAACAACCATGAAACTACATGAATTGCATTACACCGAAGGAGCCCGCAAAGGAAGCGTAAAACGCCTCGGACGCGGACAAGGTTCGGGTACAGGGAAAACGGCCGGTAAAGGTCATAAAGGTCAGAACGCACGTACCGGAGGCGGAGTCGCCCTCGGTTTCGAAGGCGGACAGACGCCCTTATTCCGTCGTTTACCGAAACGCGGATTCACCAACTTTACACGCGTCGAGTACGCCATCGTCAATGTCGGCACGCTCAACTGCTTCGAAGAAGGCACGGAGATCACTCCGGAACTCCTGATCGAAACGGGACTCGTACGTAAAGAGTTGAACGGAATTAAAATCCTCGGCGTCGGAGCCTTGGAAAAGAAACTGGTCGTCAAAGCCCATAAGTTCTCCAAGTCCGCCGTCACCTTGATCGAACAAGCAGGCGGCAAAGTCGAGGTGATCTAACATGATCAACACATTCATCAACCTGTTCAAGAGTAAAGAGATCCGTACAAAGATCTTCTTTACCTTGGGCATGTTGTTCATCTTCCGACTCGGAGCCGGTATCCCGGCGCCGATGGTTGACACCGAAGCCTTATTGGAAGGTGTCAGCGACGTTTCCGTCTTGGGTATCATGAACTTGCTTGGCGGTGGCGCACTCCAACGTTTCTCCATCTTCGCGATGGGCGTCGGACCCTACATCACGGCCTCGATCATCGTCCAGCTTTTGGCGATGGACGTCATCCCTGCCTTAACGGAAATGCAGAAGTCGGGAGCTCAGGGAAGAAAACAACTGGACAAGGTCACCCGTTATCTCGGCGTCGTCCTCGCCCTGTTCCAATCGTTTACGATGACCTACGCGTTCGATGTCAATTATGGCATCCTCAACGACGCGGGTTTCGCAACCTATTTGTACGTTTCCGTCGTTTTGGCGGCAGGGACCATGTTCCTGCTGTGGATCGCCGACCGGATCTCCGCCTATGGGATCGGCAACGGGGTTTCCATCATCATCTTCGCCGGGATCGTTTCGAACATTCCCTTCCAGTTTTCTTCGGTTTTCAAAACCATGGTCGACACTTCAAGCAGCGCCGCCATGTTCAACGGTTATCTGAATTTCGGCCTCTTCGTGATGATGTACATCCTGATTATCGTGTTGGTCATCTTCATGTCGCAAGCCGTTCGTAAAATCCCGATCCAATATACGTCAAGTAACATGGGGAAGGCGAAAAACGACATCACCTACCTGCCTTTGAAAATCAACTCCGCCAGCGTTATCCCGGTCATCTTCGCATCCGCGGTCATGACCGCCCCGGCGACGGCCTTCAGTTTCTTCAGTGAGACGCAAGGTTTGTACAGCTGGTTTAGCGACATCTTCAACTTCCAGAAACCTCTGGGATTGACGATCTACGCGATCCTGATCATCCTGTTCACGTTCTTCTATACGAACCTGCAGGTCGATCCGGAGAAGATCGCCGAGAACCTCGGCAAACAGGGGACCTACATTCCGGGCATCCGTCCGGGATCGGAAACCAAATCCTATCTCAAGAAAGTCCTGAACCGTATCACGGTTCTGGGCGCCTTGTTCCTCACTTTCGTCGGTGTATTGCCCTACCTGCTGCCGATGATCTCCAACCTCCCCACCAGCATTTCCGTGGGCGGGACCGGAATCATCATCGTCGTCGGCGTCGCGCTAGAAACGATGAAGGATTTGGAAGGTCAGCTGACCCAACGTCAATACCGCGGGTTCGTGAATCGATAGGAGGGAAGCGATGAACATTCTGATTATGGGCGCCGCCGGCAGCGGAAAAGGAACCATGTCCAAGAAAATACTGGAGCGTTACGACATTCCACACATTTCGACCGGCAACATGTTCCGTTCAGCGATCACCGAAGGCACCGAATTGGGTCGAAGCGCTAAACTCTATATGGATCAAGGTCACTTGGTCCCCGATGAAATCACGATCGCGATGGTTCGCGAACGTCTGAAAAAGGATGATTGCCAACGGGGCTACCTGTTGGATGGATTCCCCCGTACCCTCGGTCAGGCGATCGCCTTCGAATGGATCTCCGCCGCCATCGGCAAGCCCGTCCAAGCCGTCATCAACCTGACGGTCAACCTGGACGACCTGGCATCCCGTATCACGGGGCGCCGGCTCTGTCAGAAATGCGGCGCCATCTATCACATCACCCACCAACCCCCAAAGGTCGACGGGATATGCGATGTCTGCGGCAACGGATTGATCCATCGTTCGGATGACACCATCGAGCAGTTGGCCGTACGCTTAAGAGAACACGTCATCATGACAAGACCCGTCTTGGACCACTATCGCAATCTGAACCTCGTCTACAACGTCGACGCTTCGCGGGACATCGAAACCGTGTGGCAGGACGTAGACAAGATTCTGGCGAACCTGCGATGATCAGCACGAAATCGCAGCGTGAGATCGAACTGATGCGCATTGCCGGGGAAATCGTCGCGAAAGCGCACGATGCCCTGATATCCTCCCTCAAACCCGGAATCACCACGCGCGACATCGACACGATCGTCGAACGAGTGATCCGGGAGAACGGGGCGACACCCTCGTTCAAGGGGTACAACGGCTTTCCGGCCGCCGCATGCACATCGATCAATTCCACACTCGTCCATGGAATCCCCGATTCCACCGTACTGAAGGACGGAGACATCATCTCAGTCGATATCGGCGCTTGTTTTAAAGGTTATCACGGCGACAGCGCCTGGACCTACGCCATCGGAAACGTATCGCCCGAAGCGCTGCATCTGATGGAAGTCACGAAGCAAAGTCTCTTTGAAGGCCTGAAGAAAGTCAAACCCGGCAATCGGATCTCGGACGTGTCCAACGCCATCGGCGAATACGTCTACGGTTTCGGTTACACCGTGCCCTTCGAATATACCGGTCACGGCATCGGCGCGCAACTGCACGAAGATCCGTCCATCCCCAACTATGGGGAACCGGGTCGCGGCGCCCTCTTGAAAAAGGGGATGTGCCTGGCGATCGAACCGATGGTGCATATGGGGAAACCTTTCACCAGAGTGCTTAGCGACGACTGGACCGTGGTCACACGGGACGGTTCACTCGCGGCACACTATGAACATACGGTCGTCGTAACCGACGACGGGTATGAAATCCTAACCGTTTTAAGAAACAAGGAGGATCACTCACAGAATGGGTAAACAAGACGTCATCGAAATCGACGGCATCGTGGAAGACACGCTTCCCAATGCCATGTTCAAGGTGAAGCTAGCCAACGGACACATGATCCTGGCCCACGTTTCCGGTAAAATCCGCATGCATTACATTCGCATTTTACCGGGTGACCGTGTCACCGTTGAGATTTCACCCTACGATCTAACACGTGGGCGCATAACATTCAGACATAAATAAATGTCATCAGGAGGAAACGCATGAAAGTAAGACCGTCTGTCAAACCCATATGCGATAAGTGCCGCATCATTAAACGCAAAGGCCGCGTAATGGTAATTTGTGAAAACCCGAAACACAAACAACGTCAAGGGTAATAAGGAGGTAACACAGAAAAATGGCTCGTATTGCTGGAGTTGACATCCCGCGCGACAAGCGCGTAGTGGTGTCCCTAACCTACGTATACGGAATTGGTCGCACCATTTCCGAACAAATCTTAGCAACCTGCGGAATCAGCGAAGACCTCCGTGTCAAGGATCTATCCGAAGACCAAGTCAACGCCATCCGTAAAGAAGTCGACAAAATCAAAGTCGAAGGCGATCTTCGTCGTGAAGTCAACCTGAACATCAAGCGATTGATGGAAATCGGGAGCTACCGTGGAAGCCGTCATCGTAAAGGATTACCGGTTCGCGGTCAACGTTCGAAAACGAACGCGCGTACCAGAAAAGGTCCGCGCCGCACTGTCGCGAACAAGAAGAAATAGGGTAGGAGGAACGAAACATGGCAAAAGTAGCAGCTACGAAAGCAGCAAGCCGCAAACGTCGCGTTCGTAAGAACGTTGCCCGCGGTATCGCGCATATCCACTCCACCTTCAACAACACGATCGTCACCATCACGGATGAAAAAGGAAACGTCATTTCCTGGTCTTCCGCCGGTGCCCTCGGATACAAAGGTTCCAGAAAGTCTACGCCGTTCGCGGCGCAGCTCGCCGCCGAAGCAGCCGCGAAAGCCGCTGTCGACCACGGTATGAAAACAGTCGAAGTCAACGTCAAAGGTCCGGGTCCCGGACGCGAAGCCGCGGTACGCTCTTTGCAGACCGCCGGTCTTGAAATCAACGTCATCAACGACGTGACGCCGATTCCGCACAACGGATGCCGTCCGCCGAAACGGCCCCGTGGTTAAACTAACGGTGAGGAGGGCTATTTAATGCAAAAATTCGAACGCGCCAATTTCGAAGTCAAAGAATACATCGAATCCGACCATTACGGGAAGTTCGTCATCGAACCGCTCGAACGTGGATTCGGGACGACGATTGGTAACGCTTTAAGAAGGGTTTTACTCTCCTCTCTACCGGGTGCTGCCGTATATTCGATCAAGATCGACGGCGTTTATCATGAATTCACTTCCATTCCCGGCGTAGAAGAAGATGTCACGACCATCGTCCTGAATATCAAGGACCTGATCATGACGATTTCCGACGATGATGCCTATACCCTGCGGATTTCCGCCAAGGGTCCCAAGGTCGTCACCGCCGCGGACATCGAATGCCCGACGAATGTGGAAATCCTAAATAAAGACTTGGTCATCGCGACGCTTGAACAGGGCGGTGTCCTTGAAATGGAAATGAAAGCCCGTAATGGACGCGGTTATGTCAGTGCCGATGCGAATAAATCCTTGTATCAAGGATCTTCGCAAGGCATCGGCACCATCTATACGGACTCCATCTACACACCCGTAGAACGTATTTCATACAATGTCGAACCGACCCGTGTCGGACAAGACTTGAAATACGACAAAGTCATCTTTGAAATCTGGACCGATGGCTCCATCACCCCGCAAACTTCGTTGGCGTTGGGTGCCAAGATCCTCATCGACCACCTCGAATTGTTTACGGAAATCTCCGACAACGTCAATGACCTCGATTCGGTCATGAAAGACGCCAACGGAGAAATCGTCAACAAGGGTCTGGTCATGATGATCGAAGACTTGGACCTGTCCGTACGTTCCTACAACTGTTTGAAACGTGCCGGCATCCAGACGGTCGAAGAGTTGACCCAACGTTCGGAAGACGAAATGATGCGTGTCCGTAACCTGGGTAAAAAATCCTTGAAAGAAGTCAAAGACAAACTGTTCGAGCTGGGTCTTGGCTTCAAATCCTACGAATAAACCTAAGGAGGAGAAGAACCATGTGGAATCGTAAATTTGGACGTAAAGCCGATCACCGCAAAGCCATGTTGAGAAACTTGGCGACCAGCCTGATCGTTTACGGTAAAGTAGAAACAACCGAGATGAAAGCGATGGACCTTCGTTCCGTCGTCGATGAACTCATCACGAAAGCCAAAGTCGGGGATTTGCACGCTCGCCGTCAAGTCGCCTCGTATCTTAAGAATGTCGTCGTCAACAAAGAAACCGGGCAAACCTCGCTTCAGAAACTGTTCGACGAAATCGCGCCCAGGTATGCCGACCGCAACGGCGGCTATACCCGCGTCATGAAAACCACCACGCGCCGCGGTGACGCGGCCGAAATGGCCACCATCGAATTGGTCTAAAAAGGAGCGAGCAATCGCTCCTTTTTCTCGATGAGATGAAGCACATCCAAAGCGTAATGTCTGTCGACTTATGATACAATAACGTAAAGGAGGCCTCTCCATGAAAAAAGTCATCCCTGTTTTAGCATTTTTAGGTCTGGCGGCCGCAGGCTATGCCGCTTACCGCAAATACAAAGAAGAGAAAAATCCGAAGACGGCGTTGAATCCGGATGAATGGGCGCACTTCAGCGATGAAACCGATGTGGAAACACCGGAGGAAGTCGATGAAAACGCGAAACAGAGCTATCGCATCCAGGCACGGTTGATGGCGGACGGGTATGGCGAGAACGACACGGTCGATCTTGTCCATCAAGTACGTTTTCAAAGCGCAAACGAAATGTTCGCCTTCGTAAAAGAAGCGAAACAGAAGAAATACCATCTGGATGAAGCCGGTGCGGACAACACCGTTTCGGTTCGTTTACGCATCAGCGCCGATGCGGATTCCATCTATCAAAGCATTCTGGACATCGCACAATTGGCTTATACGAACAAAGGTTCCTATAAAGGGTTCACCCGTTCGGTAACGGATATCGAATAGCAGCGCATCGAGGAGGTACAGTGTGAAACCGATTGAGGTCAAACATCTCAAATTTTCGTACGACCAGGAAACGGACGTCGTCAGAGACGTCAGTTTTTCTGTGGAACGCGGAAGCTATACAACGATCATCGGTCATAACGGAAGCGGGAAATCAACCATCGCCAAATTATTGATCGGACTATTGGAAAAGGAAGAAGGGGAGATCCTCATCGACGGCGCACCGCTGACCTTGGAGAATCTCGCCGCGATCCGCAGCAAGGTCGGCATCGTCTTTCAAAATCCGGATAACCAATTCATCGGTGCGACCGTCCGCGACGATATCGCGTTCGGCTTGGAGAACCACAATGTCGATCCCAAGGAAATGGACGGCATCATCGAACGTTTCGCCCAGGAAGTCAACATGACTTCCTATCTTAATCATGAACCGACCCGGCTATCGGGCGGTCAAAAACAACGTGTCGCGATCGCCGGCGTCTTGGCGATGAGCCCGGAAATCCTCATCCTGGACGAAGCCACAAGCATGCTTGACCCGGAAGGGAAGGGCGATGTGAACGAATTGGTGGACCAACTCCACCATAGCCGAAACATGACGATCCTATCGATCACCCATGACATCGAAGAAGTGCGCAAGAGCGACCATGTCTTGGTCATGAACGAAGGGCAGATCGTCATGGACGGGGATCCGGATGTCATCCTGCACCGCTATGCGGATCTGGTGAAACTCCGTCTCGACGCTCCGTTTAGCGTCAAACTCGCCTTGGAACTCAAGAAACTCGGGATTGTCCTGGACAATCCGATGGACGAAGAAGGGATGGTGGACCAACTGTGCCGATTGCATTTGAAAAAGTAAGCTATACCTACGCACCGGGGACGCCGTTTTCCTATGCCGCCCTCAAAGAAGTCGATCTAGCGATCGAAATGGGGAAGATCACCGCCATCATCGGTCCGACCGGTAGTGGGAAATCGACCCTTGTCCAGCATCTCAACGCCCTGCTTCAACCCTCCGACGGTCAAGTCCTGGTGTTGGACCGCATCATCACCCATGCGGACAAACCCAAACAACTCAAGTCGTTGCGCAAGAACGTCGGCTTGGTTTTCCAATTCCCCGAATACCAATTGTTTGAAGAGACGGTCTTGAAAGACGTGATGTTCGGACCGTTGAATTTCGGCGTATCGGAAGAAGAGGCGAAGAAACGGGCGATGGAAACCTTGACCGTGGTCGGAATCGACCCGTCGATCGCCGAGAAATCGCCGCTCGACCTTTCCGGTGGACAAAAGCGACGGATCGCGATCGCAGGTATCCTAGCCATCGACCCCAAAGTCCTCGTCCTGGATGAACCGACGGCGGGATTGGACCCGCAAGGCAGCAAATCCATGATGCAACTGTTCACCCAATTGAACCGTCAATATGAAAAAACCGTGTTGATCGTCACCCACGACATGGAGCATGTGTTGAATTATTGCGACAACGTCGTCGTCATGCAAGACGGCAAATGCGTCACCCACCAAACCGTCAAGGAATTCTTCAACGACGGGAAACTTTTGCATGAACTGAACATCAAGGTCCCCAATGTCCTGCGCTTCAAAGAATCGCTGGCGAAGGGCGGAATGAGTCTGCCTGAAGGGATTTCCGACCTTCAAACTTTGGCGAAAGCCATCGCCGGGAGGATCAAACCATGAGTAACATCGCTCTGGGAAGATACATCCCGCTGGATAGTCTGATCCATAAACTCGATCCGCGCATGAAGATCATCGCGATGTTCTTCCTTTTGATCGCGGTTTTCGTCCCCGCGGGCTATCCCGGCTACGGGGTGCTCGGCGTATTCATCGTCAGCGTTCTCTTGATCGCGAAACTCCGTCTCAATTTCATCTTCCGCGCCATGAAACCGATGGCGTTCATGTTGGTTTTCCTCTTGATGATCAACGTCCTTGTATTGCGCACCGGCTATGTCCTGTTCTCGTTCTACGGGTTCACGGTCTATAGCGACGCGATCTATCAAACCTTATACATCACCTTCCGTCTGGCGTTGATGATCATGATCACCACCGCCCTGACCGCCACCACCAAGCCCTTGGACTTGACCTTGGCGATCGAAGACTTGTTGGGTCCGCTCAAGCGATTCGGCGTTCCCGCCCATGAGATCGCGATGATGATTTCGATCGCTTTGCGATTCATCCCGACGCTGATCGAAGAAACGCAACGCATCATGAAAGCGCAGGCATCCCGCGGCGTCGACTTGAAGGAAGGGAAATTCAAAGAGAAGATCATGGCGATCCTGTCGTTGATCGTTCCGCTCTTCGTTTCCAGTTTCCAGCGCGCCGAGGATCTGGCCGATGCGATGGAAGCCAGGGGCTACGTCCCGTCCGCGACACGCACGCGCTACAAACAATTAAAACGTACGCTTAAGGATTATATTATGCTGTTCGTCGTCCTGCTTCTCTTGGGTGGATTGATCACCCTGGCCTTCGTGGTATGAGATTCGCGGTCGTCGTGAGTTATAACGGATCGAAGTACGCGGGCTGGCAGATCCAGCCCTCCTTTCTTTCCATCCAACAGGTCATCCAAACCATCCTTAGCCGCATGCACAACCGACCGGTCCAGATCTTCGGGTCGGGGCGGACCGACGCGGGGGTCCATGCCTACGGGCAAGTGTTTCATTTCGACTCCGACATGAACCTTGACACAACGCAATGGCGCAAAGCCCTCAACGCGCAGTTGCCGGAAGACATCACCGTTGTACGGATCCATGAAGTCCCTTGCGACTTCCATGCCCGCTATAGCGCCTTGTCGAAGCGATATGATTACCTGGTGAACACCGGGGAACATGATCCCTTCAGATATCCCTTCGAATATCAGCTCAACCAGGAACTCGATGTGGACGCCATGCGGGAGAGTGCGAACCTTCTCATCGGTACGCATGATTTCTCTTCCTTCTGCGTCAACAGCATCGAAGAGACACCGGACCAAGTCCGAACCTTGCATCGGCTTGAAATCACTCAAGAAAACGACATCGTCCGTTTCCGTTTGGAAGGGGACGGGTTCATGCGCTATATGGTCCGCATGTTGGTGGGGAATCTCATCGACGTCGGATTACACAAAAAAAGCACCATGGATATCCAACGTATCCTCGATGCGAAAGACAAACATGCCACCAATGTGGTCGCACCTCCGTGCGGGCTGTATCTGGTGAGTGTCTCTTATAAGGAGATTCCATGATTACGACCAACTACCATGTCCATACCCATCGATGCAACCATGCGGAAGGACGCGACCGCGACTACGTGGAAGCGGCCATCGCCGCCGGGTTCAGCGAAATCGCGTTCACCGACCATTCCCCCTGGCCGCTTCATCCGTACGAGCCCGGGATGATCCGGATGAAACTCGCCCTTCTACCCGACTATGTCAACAGTCTGCGACAACTCAAGGAAGAGTACAAAGATCGGATCTCGATCAAGATCGGATTGGAGTGCGAATACTATGCGGATCGGATGGATTGGCTGAAGGAAACGATACGGAAGTATGATCTCGAGTTGATCATCTTGGGCAACCACTTCCACGAGTATGAACATCACACACGCTACTTCGGGTCCTATAAAGACAAGAAGAATCTGCTTCGTGATTACGTTGCGGATACGCTCGCCGCGATTGAAAGCGGCGTCTATGGTTATTTCGCCCATCCCGACATCTTCGTGCGGAGTTTGACGCACTGGACGCAGGAAGCCGAAAACGCCTGCCGCATGATCCTGGAAGCGTGTAAGGAACATCACATCCCCGTCGAATACAATCTCGGAGGTGTACGCAGTCGTTTCTTCGAATTCACCTATCCTTATCCCCGCTTTTGGGAAATCGCGGCGGAGGTCGGAAACGACGTCCGGATCGGCATCGATGCCCATAGCCCGATGGATTTCCATGACAAAAAGTCCATCGACGACGCGATTTCGTTTCTGAATTCATTGGGGATCATCGTCGACGATAAGCGCATATAAAAAAACGATGCTTCTAGGAACGTTCATTTCCCGGGAAACACCGCTTCACATCGATTCCGTAGATCCCTTCGATCATCGAAAACGGATGATCCGGGACAAAACGCATGGGGACGATCGGAAGGTCGACCCGCAACGTACAAGGCTTAGTATAGAAATCCTGGATCCGCAATTCGTCGCAAATCCCCGCGAACCACAAGGGATGACCCACCGGTCGGCGGATCAGTAAGACGGCTTCAAAATCAGGCAGCGGTTCAAACGACGAGGGGTCGGCGATCCATACCAAGGTATGAAACGGACCGCTTCCTTCAGGAGCATAAAGTTCCGCCACCATCAATTCATCTTCGACAGGAATATAGACGCTTTCCATGGTATCACCGCTTCAAGTATAACATAATCCCCGTGTCAAGCGAAATCCCTTGACAAGACGGCATAAGTTGCATATTATTGTATATGGCACTTTATGCCAAATGTAGCCCCGGAAACTACTTTTGGTTAGGAGGAAATAACCAGTATGCGCCAAACAACTATGGCAAAACCCAATGAAGTCGTACGTCAATGGTTCGTCGTTGACGCGACCGGACTCACCCTTGGACGCTTAGCGAGTGAAGTCGCAACGGTCTTGCGCGGCAAGCACCGTCCGACCTTCACCCCCAACGTGGACACAGGTGATTTCGTAATCGTCGTAAACGCGGACAAAATCGTCGTCACAGGAAACAAAGACGAAACCAAGAATTATTACAACCATTCCCAATGGAAGGACGGTCTTCGTGTTCGTTCTTTAAAGACGATGCGTGAACGTTACACCATCGAATGGGTCGAACGTGCGATTCACGGAATGTTGCCGCACACCCGTCTGGGTGATCGTCAACGTATGCATCTCTTCGTATACAAAGGCCCGGATCATCCGCACGCCGCTCAACAACCCGTTGAGTTGAAGATCAAAGGATAGGAGGAACAAGACATGGTCACGAAAAAGAAAGCCGCAGTTGTTTATCTTGGAACCGGACGTCGTAAAACCTCCGTCGCTCGCGTTTACCTTACCCCCGGTACCGGTGTCATCACCGTTAACGGCAAGTCGTTGGAAGAATACCTGCCGTTGGAAACATTGCGCATGGTCGTCCGTTCCCCGCTCGAATTGACGGGAACCCTCGCCGGCATGGATGCCAACATCAATGTCCAAGGCGGCGGTTATACCGGTCAATCCGGTGCGATGCGTCACGGAATCACCCGTGCGTTGATGGAAGCTTCCGCGGATTACCGCCCGAAGCTGAAAGCCGCCGGATTCGTTACCCGCGACTCGCGTGGTAAAGAACGTAAGAAGTATGGATTGAAGGGTGCACGTCGCGCTCCGCAGTTCTCGAAACGTTAATCGGTTTTACATTCAATTGTACAATGAGCTCCGTTCTATCGGGGCTTTTTTGTGTTTAAAACGATGGGAATTGAGTTACAACCTGCGTAAAGCGTAATGGATAAGTTGCTGAATGAGTAAAAAATTCGTAGAATATGATGTATGGACTTCTAGTGCACTAATGAACGAAGATAAGCAGATCCATTCATATTGACGAGTTTTCTAATCTATCCAGACCTTTAAAACTGTACTCCTGAAGATTCAACCTGACATGAGAAGAAGAGCAAAATTCCAAATAGTGTAAAAATATGCAAAATACATATAAAAAACTACCTAAAATATGCATATTGCATAAAATTATAAATAAGCGTATAGTTTGTTCGGAGGTGATAATATGAGACGACACATTGAAGATAAACTTCAAGTTTGGTACAATTCTGAGAACAAAAAGCCTCTTATCATAAAGGGTGCAAGACAAGTGGGGAAAACATACAGTATTCGAGATTTTGCAAAGAAAAATTACAAGTATCTTGTTGAAATCAATTTCGAAAAACAGCTTGAATTAAGCAACTTGTTTGGTAGGACTCGAAATCCGAAGGAGATTTTAGACTATCTGCAACTTTCATATCTGGATGTTCCTTTCGATTCAAACACCTTGTTGTTTCTAGATGAAATCCAAGCTTGCTCTCATGCATTGACAGCACTAAAGTTTTTGGCTGAAGAGTTTCCCACGGATATCATCTGCTCAGGTAGTGTGCTTGGAGTCGCGATAGCCACTACAACATCATTTCCGGTAGGGTATGTTGAAACATGGGAAATGAATCCGCTAACTTTTACCGAGTTTCTCTGGGCATTAGGCATTGGCGAAGATTGGCTGACGCGAATCAACGACACTTGTAAAAATCTTCAACCACTTAATGAACCATTTCATCAGAAGATGAATGAGTTCTTTAGAAACTATGTTGTCATTGGTGGAATGCCAGAGGTTGTAAAGACATTTATCCAGACCAAATCCTATAAGGAAGCCCTGTCTGTTCAAAGGAGAATCGTTCAAGATTACACCAATGATATGGCGAAGTATGCAAGCGGAAGCGATCGAATAAAAACTCGAGAGTGTTTTGAGTCCATTCCACTTCAACTTGCTAAGGAAAATAAGAAGTTCCAATATAAAATAGTGCGAGAAGGGTATAATGCCCGTTACTATGAATCCAGTCTGCGTTGGCTTGAAGAAAGTGGTCTCATCATCAAAGTGAACCGTCTGAATCAAGTTACGGAACCACTTGAAGCTAACATTGAATTGGCAGTCTTTAAAGTTTATATGATGGATACGGGCTTATTGATTTCACAATTCAATGAGGGGGTTGTGCGAGATCTATTGACTGGGGAACTTGGCATCTACAAAGGTGCGATCTATGAGAGTATTGTGGCGCAGATGTTAAATGTAGCAGGCAAGCGAAGCTTCTATTATCAGCCCAACAACAATGCCGAGATTGATTTTATAATCTATTACGAAGGACACATGACGCCGGTTGAAGTCAAATCATCAGGAAATACCCATTCCATCTCATTTAGCAACTTTGTGAAACATTACAAACCATCAAAAGCGTTTCGAATCTCTTTGAAGAATATTGGCAAGAATGATGAAGGAAACATCGTTTACCTGCCGATCTATATGCTTGAGACCCTTTTGGCAAATGAGCATCAGATCGTAGAATGAATATTTAAGAGAAAGGCACATTCAGTGAGGATTGTTAATATTATCGAAATCCATGCAAACCGGTTCGTTACGAGTCTTTTCGAAAACGACGAAGTTGATGCTGAATTAAAGATCAAACGAGATGATTTGAATGCAGGTGTGGAGCGGTAATGAAGCCTTTATTTCTGTACTTTTATGTTGACACCCCAACTCAATCATGGTATATTTTATAGGCATTCGGTGAGGATGGGCCTGTAGCTCAGGTGGTTAGAGCGCGCCCCTGATAAGGGCGAGGTCGTTGGTTCGAGTCCATTCAGGCCCACCATCGAATTAAATATACATGGGGTTTTAGCTCAGCTGGGAGAGCACCTGCTTTGCAAGCAGGGGGTCATCGGTTCGATCCCGATAAGCTCCACCAATGTAAAATCCAATGTCCGGCAGGACGTTTTTTTTTACTCTTGCATGTGTCGGGTTTCTTCGATACAATGCAGACGAACGGGGGTTTGGTTATGTCTCTACGATTTGCCCGGTTTATCGGGAACAAAGCGTTTTATAAGAAAGTAATGGTGGTTGCCATTCCTTTGATGTTACAGCAATTGATTACTTCATCCGTCAACCTGTTGGATAATCTCATGGTCGGTCAGTTGGGGGATGCTTCGCTGAGCGGCGTCGCCGTGACTAACCGTTTCTTCATGGTCGCGATTTTCGGTACCTTCGGTGTCCTGGGGGCGGCTTCGATCTACATCGCGCAGTTCTACGGCGCGAAGGACGACGACCACATGAAACAGTCGTTTCGTTATTCGATCTTGAGCGCCTATCTGGTCATGGCTCCCTTCGTCGTGTTGGGATTGCTGTTCCCAAAAGCGATCCTCGGATTCTTCACGCAGACGACATCGATTCTCGATGAAGGCGTCATCTATATGCGCATCGCCGCGTTGACCTTCATCCCGATGGCGATGTCCATGGCCGTGGGCGGGGCGATGCGTTCGATCGGGCAAACCAAGATTCCGCTGTATGCCGGCGTCGCTTCCGTTTTGACGAACGCCGTCTTCAATTATATGTTGATCTTCGGGAAGTTCGGATTCCCTGCGCTTGGCGTCGCCGGAGCCGCTTGGGCGACCTTGATCGCACGTCTTCTTGAAATGGTCATCTTACTGGTTGTCATGAACTACAAGCATTTCCCTTTCTCCACCAAAGTCGTCGATCTGTTTAAGGTTCAAAAATACCTGGTCAAGACAATCACCATCAAGGCGCTTCCTTTGACCACCAACGAAATCTTCTGGTCAAGCGGGATGGCGACCTTGTTCAAGTTCTACAGTACGCGCGGCGACGCCGTATTGGTCGGCTTTCAGATCGCCGGGTCGACGGCGGACCTCTTCTTCGTTCTCTTCGGCGGGATGGCGGCAGCCACCACCGTGATGATTTCCCAACCCTTGGGCGCCAACGAACTGGATGAGGCGCGAAGCAACGGGTACAAGATGCTGGGGTTCAGCGTCGTTCTCGCGATGTTCTTCGCGGTGTTGATGTTCGCGTCGAGTTTCTTCGTTCCATATTTATATCGCGTCAGTGAAGAAAGCCGTTGGATCGCTTCCACGCAGCTTCGGATCATGTCGGTCATGTTTTGGATCTATATGGGGACGGCCGAGTGCTACTTCATCCTGCGTGCCGGCGGGGATACCAAATCGACCCTCTTCATGGATTCCGTGTTCATGTGGACGGTGAACATCCCGGTTGTCGCGGCTGCGACGTACTTGACGAAGTGGCCGGTATTCGCGGTCTACATCGCCGGACAGTCCACGGATTTCCTGAAACTGACCTTGGCCTATACATTGATCCGTAAGGAAAAGTGGGTCAAAAACCTTACGATGGAGCGTCCGGACATCCTTGAAATCCACGAGGAAATCTCGTAAAAAAAGTGTATTCCGTACTTGCCAAACGATAGTGTTTATGGTATATTTTATTAGCACTTGCCTGAATAGCTCAGTCGGTAGAGCAACCGGCTGTTAACCGGTTGGTCACAGGTTCGAGTCCTGTTTCAGGCGCCACGGCCCGTTGGAGAAACGGTTTAACTCACTTGCCTTTCACGCAAGCATCCACGGGTTCGAATCCCGTACGGGTCACCATTGTGCAATAAGAGACGCTACGGCGTCTTTTTTCATTTTTTATGTACTTTTCAAATGTGCGATATAGGATATAATGAGCACATGAGAAACTATATCACCAGATTCCTATCGCTACTTATAACCGTCGGCTTATTGCTTGATCCGATGGGGGTTTTCGTCGTCGCGCACGCGAAAGACAAGCCGATCGAGACTGTTGAAAATCAACCGGTAACGAAAGAGGGCGTACAGCGCTTGGTCGTTACCCTTACGGAAGATGCGAAGATCGGGGATTTCGCCGGTCAATTCAAAATACGGTCGCGGTATCCGCGTCAACATAAGTTGTTGGTCGAAGTNNAAGAAGCCATCGAGGCATTGTCGTCGCGTCCGGACGTGGTTTCGGTTACGTTGGACCATGACCTTGAACTTGCCTATGTCCCGAGCGACACCTACTACGCGGGTTATCAATGGAACTTGAAAAACATGGGATTGGAGTCCGTGTGGGGGACCACGGTCGGGATTCCTTCGGTCATCATCGCGGTTATCGATACCGGTGTGGGACCCTATAGCGACTTCGGGACGATCGTCAACGGGGCCGATATGACAGGGACCACGGTTCTTGAAGATACCTATCCCGGCCAGTATTCATCCGATGGCGGCTATCACGGGACGGCGGTCGCCTCGTTGATTTCATCTCAAATGAACGCCTATGGCATCGCAGGCATGGCGCCTGGCGTCGCGATCATGCCGGTCAAGGTTTTTCCGACCGGTTCCGGCACGGCATCTACGTTGACCGTGGCCGAAGGTGTCGTCTGGGCGGTTGATCATGGGGCGGATATCATCAATCTGAGTCTGGGCGGGGATGATCCGCAAAGCGAGCTTGAAGAAGCAATCGAGTATGCCAACGTCCACGGTGTCATGGTGGTCGCGGCTTCCGGGAACGACGGATACACGGATCGGATTTCCTATCCGGCACGCTATGAAGGAGTGATTTCCGTCGGTTCGTCCAACCAGGGGAACCAGGTCTCTTCGTATTCGAATCGTGGTCCCGGATTGGACATCGTCGCGCCCGGGGAAAACATCCTGCTTTATTATCGGGTGAATCAAATGTTCAGTTGGTTTAGCGGGACTTCCTTCGCGGCTCCGACAGTCGCCGCCGCGCTCGGGCTTTTGGAGAGTGCGTTCCCGACCTTGAGTGACGATGTGAAAGAGCGTTTGCTTTACTCGAGCGCCGATGATTACGGAGCGATCGGGTTTGATACCGATTTCGGGTACGGCGTTCTGGATGTCGGGAGCTTGTTTCTTCTTGCGCAATCACCGGGAGCCGTGGATGATAACGATTCCTTCGATACGGCCGATACGTTGGCATTGGATACTTCCGTCATGGGTCGTTTCGATCTGGTTCAAGACAATGACATCTATACCCTTACGCTGACAAGCGCTCAACCGATCGAGTTGATTTTCGAGTCGGCCGGAAGTCTGGGGATGGATTGGCGGTTCTATGGTTCGCAGTTGAATCTGATCCATGAGGAAAGCCTCGTTTTGGGTGACGGGGAAATCCATCGTTCACTTCAAATGGCTCAAGGGAAATACTATTTCGCGTTTAGCGCGACAAATAAATCCGTAATGCCTTATCTTTATACATTCACGGTTCGATCCGCGGATTCGACCCCTCCTCTCATCACCATGCTTTCCAAAGGAAACGTGCTGGAGAGCGGCATGACAAGCGATGAAGATGTCGTTGTGGAGATCAGCGATGAAACGGACGTCCAAATCAAGGTTACCCGGGATGATATCGACATCGAGTGGCCGGTCGACGGGCGGTTCATCCTCAATGGAGTCTACCGCATCGATGTAACGGATACGGTCGGGAATACGTCCAGTGTCACCTTCACCCTCTTGAAATCGGGGACATATCCCGTGTCTTTCTCGACGCTATCCGACCCTATGCCCTCGCTCGACGTTGAATACGGCACGGCGATCGGCAGCCTTGCTGAACCGATCCGCCTTGGCTATGTCTTCGAAGGATGGTTCACGGACTCGTCCTATCTTACCCCGTGGTCGATCGAGAGCGATTTGGTGGTCAACGCCATGACCTTGGTTGCGAAATGGTCGAAGATGCGTCTTACGGTGACGTTTAATTCAATGGGTGGGACGCCGGTGGGGTCACAGACGCTGGACTACGGTTCGTTGCTTTATCGTCCTGCCAATCCGACCAAAGCGGGCTATCTCTTTGAGAACTGGTATCATGATTCCACCTATACGCGACTGTTCGACTTCAACCAAGCGATCGAAAGCGGCACCACGATCGTGGCGAAATGGGTTCAGGCACCAACAACCGTTTCCAATCTCAAGGTGACTTCGACTTCGATCTCCACCTTGAACCTGACATGGACGGCACAGAACGTCGTCGGTTATGAAATCTATCGGGCGACCGGTACGAGCACGAGTTATGCGAAAATCGGTGAATCGGCCCTCGCTTCGTACACAAGTTCGGCATTGTCGGCCGGTGTTTCGTATTCATTTAAAGTCCGGGCGTTCACCCTTGTCAACAATCTCCGGGTTTATGGCGCGTTCAGTTTGATCGCGGTTGGAAAGCCGATTCCCTCGACCCCCGTCGTTTCCGGTGTTTCCATATCCTATAATTCCGTTAAGATCAGCTGGCCGGCGGTAAGCGGCGCTTCCGCATATCAGATCTACCGCGCGACCAGTGTGAACGGACCTTATTATTACTGGACGACGACCACAAGCCTCTCCTATACCAATTCATCCCTTACGACCAACGCTACCTATGTTTATAAAGTGCGAGCCTATCGTACGCTGACAAGCGGGCGTTTGTATGGGAATTTTTCCTCGGCAACGGTGGTTAAGCCGATTCCGGCTACCCCGACGATGAGCACCTCGGTGCTATCCTATTCCAGTGTCAAAGCCAGCTGGTCCGCGGTTTCCGGTGCCTCGGGATATGAAGTCTATCGATCGTCATCGATGAGCGACCCTTTCGTGTTCGCGTACAGGACCACGGGGACTTCGTATACATTCGTCAACCAAACCTTCAACCGGGCGATCCTACTGAAAGTCCGTGCCTATCGGATCGTAAATAATATCCGGATCTATGGCAACTTCACCAACGTTGCGACCGTCACCCCCAATGTCACGGCGCCGAGACTCAGTGCGACCTCGCTCGCATACGACACAATCAAACTCGGTTGGTCTAGCGTGGCCGGTGCGACAGGGTATGCGGTCGAGGCGCTCGACCCCTCGACGAACCAGTTCGTAGAAATCGCGGATACCGGTTCGCTCGGGATCACCCATCCGGATCGTCCGACCGGGGTTACCCAAACCTACCGCATCCGTTCCTACCGGTGGACAGGGGAGACGAAAGTCTATTCCGCGTACTCGGCAAACCTTCTTGCGAAAGCGATTCCCGCGACCGTAGGATCACCGAAGACGACATCGCAGAGTTATACCTCGATCGCCATCCAATTCGCACCCGTGGCGGGAGCCAGCGGCTACGAAATCTACCGTTCAACTTCATCGACCGGGACCTATCTCGGATTGACGACGATCTATACCACCGGTTTTACCAACGGAGCACTCAATTTCAATGCATCCTACTATTATAAGGTGCGTGCGTTCACGACTACCCCCGCGGGACGCGTCTACGGGAACTTCTCCTCGATCGTATCCGCCAAGACCGCGTTGAATGTGCCGACAATGACTCTGAAATCCGAATCCGTTTCGTCCATACGCATCGCTTGGCCGTCCGTCCCGGGAGCCACCGCCTATCAAATCTTTCGCGCAAGTACGATTTCAGGAACCTACACGCGTGTTGTGACGACGACATCCACTTCCTATCTCAATACGGGGTTGAATACCGGAACGACCTATTACTATAAAGTAAGGGCCTATCGCATTCAATCCGGCGTGACGTATTACGGTGGATATTCCACCGCGCAAGGGATCAAGCCGATCCCTTCGACCCCCTTACTCAATGCGAATGCGAACGCAAATGGAACCGTCGATGTCGCATGGACAGCGGTGACGGGTGCAAGCGGCTATGAGCTATCCGTTAAAATCGACGGGGAAAGTACGCCGACCGTCAGCTCCTTCACCTCGACCCAGACGCAATTGGTCGGATTGCCTGTCAACGTGGGGATCCAAATCTCGATCCGTTCTTACAAAATCGTCAATTCGGTTAAGATTTACTCCNNAACTGACTCTTAATCAGTGGGTCTAGGGTTCGAGTCCCTAACGGGTCACCATTGAAAATCAAACCTGTCCGAAAGGCAGGTTTTTTTTCGTCTCATCCGACGGAAGCGACCTTCACGGATGCATTCGCACAGAATAAAGTGAATGCGTTTGCATTTATGAAAATAAGCGATTATTTATTTTCAGAAATAATGAAAGAATATGATTGCATTTCACCATTCTTTCATATATAATCGAGACATATTACCGAGAGGAGGGTATTCTATGAAGAGAATTCTTGTGTTAGTGGCTACGGCTTTATTGGTTCTATCCGGATTTACCGCTTGTACGTCCACGGATAAAGGTACCATTAAGATCGGGGTCAACGTTGAGTTGACAGGGGAAGCCGCCGTCTACGGTCAACCCGAAAAGAAAGCGATTGAATTGGCAGTGAAGGAAATCAACGATGCCGGAGGGATTTTAGGCAAACAGGTCGAGGCGATCTATTACGATACCAAGACCGACGGCGCGGAATCCACCAGCAACGTCACCAAACTCGCCACCGAAGACAAAGTCGTCGCCATCATCGGCGCCGCGATCTCCGGAACCACCATGGCCGCCGCACCGGTCGCCAACCAGTACATGGTGCCCATGCTTACCCCGTCTGGCTCCAACGCGAAAGTCACCAACGACGGCACCACGGTCTATCCGTATGTTTACAGAGCTTGCTTCATCGACCCGTTCCAAGGCGTCGTTATCGCGAACTTCTCCTCCACTGAATTGGGAGCCACGAAAGCGGCTGTCATCGGATCCAGTTCTTCCGATTACGCAAAAGACTTGGCTACGATCTTCGCCGACCAGTTCGAAAAGAACGGCGGAACCGTCGTCGCTGAAGAATACTACACCGATACCGATACCGACTTCAACGCGATTTTGACGAAACTGCAAAACGCCGGTGAATTCGATGTCCTGTTCATCGCCGACTACGCCGTACGCGCCGGTTTGATCATCGGTCAAGCCCGTACCGCCGGCATCATGGTTCCGATCGTCGGACCTGACGGCTTTGAATCCCCCGACTTGGTCGCCTTGGCCGGCGGCGCTGACAAAGTCAACGACATCTACTTCTCCACCCATTTCTCCACCTTGAGTGAAGACCAAGCCGTTAAAGATTTCATCGCTGCGTACACCGCATCCGCCGGCGAAGCGCCGAGCGCCTTGAGCGCCCTCGCCTATGACGCCGTCTACATGCTGAAACAAGCGATTGAAGATGCCGACTCCACCGATCCCGTCAAGGTCAACACCGCTCTTGAAGCGTTGAAGGACTTCAAAGGAATCACCGGAACCATCAACTTCGACGAATGGCATAATCCGATCAAATCGGCGATCGTCGTCGAATTGGTCAATGGCGAACAAGCCAGCGCGACTGTAGTTAATCCTTAATACGTAGGGAAGGCTGTAACGCAAAACAGGTGAAAGGCGACTTTCACCTGTTTACGTTCACTAGGAGGAGGACCGAATGCTAGAGTTTCTACAACAAATGATTAACGGTTTATCCATCGGCAGTATCTATGCATTGATCGCCCTGGGATACACCATGGTTTACGGGATCATCAAATTGATCAACTTCGCCCACGGGGATATGTATATGATCGGGGCCTATGTCGGAATGATCTCGGTGACTACGTTCAAACTACCTTTCGTACTGGCGCTTCCGGCGACGATGATCGTCACGGGGGTCCTAGGCGTCGTGATCGAACGTATCGCATATCGTCCACTGAGAAAATCAACGCGTGTCGCGGCATTGATTACGGCGATCGGGGTGTCCTTCTTTCTGCAGAATGCGGTAAGCCGGATCATGGGCGCCAAGATCTACACGTTCCCGCCCGTCCTTGAGAACCGTACGTTCATGTTTTATGGTTTACGCTTCAATACCCAGCAAATCGCGATTTTCGTAACCGCCATCTTGCTGATGATATTGTTGCAGGTCATCGTCAAGAAGACGAAAGTCGGTCGTGCCATGCGTTCGGTTGCGGTAGATCAGGACGCGGCGAAACTGATGGGGGTCAATGTCGATCGTACCATTTCGCTTACCTTCGCCATCGGGAGTTCACTGGCCGCCGCGGCCGGGATCCTAGTCGGCATCTATTACAACACCATCAATCCGTTGATGGGTTTCGCGCCTGGGTTGAAGGCGTTCGTCGCCGCGGTTTTCGGGGGGATCGGAATCATCCCCGGAGCCATGATCGGTGGGTTCGCGATCGGGTTGATCGAAACCATGGTCAGCGGCTATGGCAGCACCTTGTATAAGGACGCGGTCGTCTATATCATCTTGATCCTTGTCCTCATCATCAAACCTAGCGGCTTGTTGGGTAAGAACAGAAAGGAAAAGGTCTAACCATGAAAAACACGTTCCTGAATAAAAAGAATCTGACATGGTTGATCCTTGGCGTCTCGTTCTTCTTTTTGATTCAATTGTTGATCCAAGTCGGCATCATCACGCCGTACTATCGTGTCACGATGTATTGGATCTGTTTGTTTGCGATCCTGGGTGTCAGTTTGAACGTCATCATCGGGGTGACCGGACAGTTCTCCCTGGGTCACGCGGGGTTCATGTCGATCGGTGCCTACAGTGCCGCCGTCGTCCTCCGTTCGATGCCCAATCTTACCGGATTGTTCCTCGGCATGGCGATCGGGGCGCTGATCAGCCTTTTCGTCTCGATGGTCGTCGCCATCCCGACCTTGCGTCTTAAGGGTGATTATCTTGCGATCGCGACCCTGGGGGTCGGCGAAATCATCCGTATCGTCATTCTCAATATGAAAATCACCAACGGCGCCTCCGGGATCAGCAATATCCCGTACTTGATCAGTTGGCCCTTAATGTTCTTCTTCGTTTTCATTTCCATCATGTTTTCAGCCAACTTCAAAAACAGCGCGATCGGTCGCGCCTGCATCAGCATCAAGGAAGACGAGATCGCTTCGGAAGCGATGGGCATCAATACGACCAAGTACAAGGTCATGGCCTTCATGTTCGGTGCGCTGATCGCATCGTTGGCCGGCGGATTGTATGCGACGACCTATTATGTCATCAAACCCGAAACCTTCGGCATCAACAACTCCATCAACATCCTGGTCATCGTCGTCTTCGGCGGGATGGGGAGCCTGACCGGAAGCGCGGTCGCCGCGATCGTCCTGGGCATCATCAACAACGTGTTCCAGCCCTTGGCGGAATGGCGCATGATCATCTATGCCTTGGCCTTGATCGTCATCATGATCTTCCGCCCGCAAGGCTTGCTTGGCACAAGCGAAGCTTCGCTGAAAGCCATTTTCTCGCTTGATACCTATAAGAACGCACTCAAAGGGTTGATCGACCTGGTGACGCTGAGGAAGTTCAGGGTCGCGGTCGCGTCGATCGGAAAGGGGAAACAGCGATGAGTCTACTGAAAGTCGAACATCTGACGAAGAACTTCGGCGGATTGAGCGCGGTTTCCAATGTTTCCATCTCGGTGGAAGAAGGGGAACTTGTCGGCTTGATCGGACCCAACGGCGCCGGGAAGACCACTCTTTTCAATGTGCTGACCGGGGTTTATACGCCGACGGAAGGCAAAGTGTTATTAACGAAAGACGGGAAGACCGTCGAATTGAATAAGATGCCCCCCTACAAGATCACGCATCAAGGGGTGGCGCGTACCTTCCAGAACATCCGTCTCTTCAAGGAATTGTCGGTCCTCGACAACGTGAAGATCGCCATGAACAAGGAAGCGAAATACGGGATCCTGGGCGCCTTGTTTCGTTCGGTCGGCTTCTATAAGTCCGAGGCGGCGATCGATGTGAAGGCGCGGCAGTTTCTCGCCAAAGTCCATCTGGATGAATTGGCCGATGTGAAGGCGAAGAACCTGCCCTACGGAAAGCAAAGGCAACTTGAAATCGCACGTGCGATGGCCACCGGAGCCAAGCTTTTGTTTCTCGACGAACCGGCGGCGGGGATGAATCCCCAGGAAACCCATGCCCTGACGGATTTCATCGCCAAGATCCGCACCGAAATGGATCTGACCATCGTCTTGATCGAACACGACATGTCGTTGGTCATGTCGATCTGCGAGCGCATCTTCGTGTTGGACTACGGGAAACTGATCGCCCAAGGATCGGCCCAGGAAGTCAAAAACAACCCGCGCGTCATCGAAGCGTATCTGGGCGAGGAGGAATAGGAAGATGCTGAACATCGAAAACCTGAATGTGCATTACGGCGTGATTCATGCTTTGAAAGATGTTAAAATAGAAGTGAAGGAAGGGCAGATCGTTTCCTTGATCGGATCCAACGGAGCCGGTAAGACGACCTTGCTGAAAACCATCAGCGGACTTTTGAAATCGACCAGCGGGTCGATCGTCTATCTCGACAAGGACATCCTCAGCGTATCGGCGCAACTGTTGCCGACGATGGGCTTGGTCCAAGTCCCGGAAGGACGTCGGATCTTCTCCGGATTGACGGTCTATGAAAACTTACTGATGGGTGCCTACCTGCGCAAAGATAAAGAGGGGATCAAAGAAGACCTCGATAAGATCTACAAGCGCTTCGAGATTTTGTATAACCGCAGAAACCAGGATGCCGCGACCTTGTCGGGCGGGGAACAACAGATGTTGGCGATTTCCAGGGCATTGATGGCCCGGCCGAAACTGCTGCTGCTGGATGAACCGTCGATGGGTTTGGCACCGTTGTTGGTCCGTGAAATCTTCAATATCATCAAGGAAATCAACGCCACCGGTACGACCATCCTCTTGGTCGAACAAAACGCGATGCAAGCCCTCAAGATCGCAGACCAGGCCTATGTGCTGGAAACCGGAACGATCGTGCTGGGCGGGACGGGCGCCGAATTGCTAAGCAGCCCTGAAGTACAGAAAGTATACTTGGGAGGATAAACCATGTATGTAAAAAACAAGATGACCGTGAATCCGATCTGCGTCACACCGGATCAAACCATTTCCGAAGTCTTGGATCTGATGCATGAGCACAAGATCCATCGTCTCCCCGTCGTGGAGAAAGGGAAATTGGTCGGCCTGGTGACGCAAGGCGTCGTCCAGGAGAATTCCCCTTCGAACATGTCGACCTTCAGTATCCACGAGATGAACTATCTCTTGTCCAAGACGAAAGTCAAAGACATCATGATCCGTAAGGTCGTGACGATTTCCGCCGATGCGGTGATCGAAGAAGCCGCGGATACGATGGAGAAAAAAGACATCGGCTGTCTGCCGGTCGTCGGTGAGGATAATACCCTCTTGGGGATCATCACGACCAGCAATATCTTAAAAGCGTTCGTCGACTTGTTCGGCTATCACCAAAAAGGGACACGGATCGTCGTCGACGTCCCTGAAGACAAAGTCGGTGTGATCACCGAACTGTCGAGCGTCTTCACCGACAACGACATATCGATTTCGCACATCGCCGCCTATCGCAACCGTGCCAACGAATTCGTCATGCGCGTCGAAGAGACCGACAAGGCGAAAGTCCGTTCACTGTTGGAAGCGAAGGGTTTCATCGTTATTTCCGTATCCTAAACAGATGGTTCTTCCATCTGTTTTTGTTTTGGTGTAAAATAAGGCGAGGTGACTGCCATGAAAGATGCTGTACTTTACTATTCCATCGGGGGACATTGTGCCAAAATCGCCAAGTCGTTCGCAGAAAAAACAGGAGCCGAATTGATCGAGATCCAACCGGTCCATAAGTGGACGGGATGGAAAGCCTATCCGATCTGCGGATACCAGGCTTCCTTGGGAAGACGCGTCAAATTACGCAAGATCGACGCCGATCTGCGTTCATTCGACCGACTGGTCGTCGTATCGCCGATCCATGCCGGTAAGGTAGCGGCGGCCGTGCGCAGTTTCTTGTTTGAGAACCGGAGCCACTACTCCGACGTCAAACTGGTTTTATGTCATGGAGACCAAACGAACACATATGAAAGCGCGAAGATCCGCTTGGAGAAAGAACTGATGTTTACGTTCTCGGAGTTTGAATCGTTCGCAGACTAGGAGGGTATCATGTTCGATGTGATTGTATTCGGTAAAGGCCCGGCGGGAATCCAGGCCGCCCTTTACGTTAAACGTGCGAATTTGAACGTGCTGATCATCGCGAAAGACGGCGGTGCCTTGGCGAAGACGGAGAAAATCGCGAATTATTACGGCGTGGGCACCATTTCCGGGCCAACGCTTTTAGAAGCCGGCGTGACGCAGGCGAAGGAACTCGGCATCGAAATCATCGACGGACAAGTGACGGGGATCTCGATGGATCTTGACGAGAACTTCATCGTCGATACCGACCATGCCCGCTACCATGCCAAAGCGGTCGTCATCGCCACCGGTTCCCCGCGGACGACCGTGAAAATCCCGGGCGTCAAGGAACTTGAAGGTAAAGGGGTTTCCTATTGCGCCGTGTGCGACGCGTTCTTCTATCGCAACAAGCATGTGGGGGTCATCGGACACGGTGCCTATGCCTTACATGAAGCGCAGGAACTGCTTCCCTTGGTCGGGAAACTGACCTTATTCACCCACGGACTTCCGCCGGAAGTCGTTTTCCCGCCTGAAATCGTCGTGAATACGCAGAAGATCGAGCAGATCACGGGGACGGACGGCGTCGAAGGCGTGCGTCTGGCGGATGGGTCGACGATTTCCGTAGACGGCTTGTTCATCGCCCTGGGAAGCGCATCCTCCAGCGACCTCGCACTGAAGATCGGAGCGATGGTCGATGGAAGCAAGATCGTAACGGATGAAAAACGGCACACCAACGTCCCCGGACTCTTCGCGGCGGGGGATTGTACCGTCGGAACGATGCAGATTGCCAAAGCGGTCAGCGACGGGATGACGGCGGGCATGGAAGCCATCATCTATGCGAGGGCGAAGAAATGATCCTGTTCGCCAGTGATTACGACGGAACCCTGAATCGAAACGGCGTCAGTCAGGAAGACATCCAAGCCATCCACGACTTGCGCTCCCAAGGCCATCTCTTCGGAATGGCGACCGGAAGGTCGCTCTTAAGCATGCGCGATGAAATCACCAAATTCGATTTCCCGGTCGATTTCGTGGTCGGAAACAACGGCGGCGCCATCCAGAACCGGCATGAAGAAACGCTGCTTCTCAAAATGATCCCCAACGAGATCATCCCATCGATCCTGTCGCATCTGATGACCTATGATTTGTATCTTTATGGCGCCAACGATGGATTCAAGGTGGGTCGCAACAGCTTCAAGCCCAAACCGAACTTCAAACCGACCTTGACCGGAATCACAGCGGATGAAATCATCCAAAACCAACGGGTCGCCGTCATGTTCGCGAGTTTCGTGAACCCGTCGGACGCGGACAAATGCGTCCGTGAACTGAATGAAATGTTTTACGGACAGGTAAGTTGCTACTCGAACAATGAAAACATCGACATCGGACCTTTCGGCACAAGTAAAAAGACAGGCATCGACTTCATCGTCGACCACTTGGAAATCGATCCTGAAATCCATGTGATCGGAGATGCGTTTAACGATGTCCTGATGATCGAAGGCTTTGGTGGATATACGGTCGACAATGGAAGCGATGAAGTCAAACGCATCGCAAGCAAGATTTTCCCCAGCGTGGCGGATGCGATCCATCATGCGTTGGACCAAGAGAAATAGAGAGCTTCGGCTCTTTTTCTTTTCCCGAATGAATGGTAATGTCAGCGATTTCCGGCCTTCGACCCACGGACGAGGTTGTAGATTTTCAAGCCTCCGCAATATCCAAACGCGGAAAACGTTTTGAACACCGCGAGAAAGAAGACGAAGATCCAAGTCGAATCGTAGGGACTAATCGTGTGGATGAGGTAGGCGATCAGACTCAAGAAGGCGCCAAGGGCATGTGCGAACCGGGTTCCCGGTTCATCGACTTCGATGACCTTCGAGGGAAGGATCCGATCGAACGTCTGCGCCCAGAGAGTGACAAGCGGAGAAGATCGGATCGTAAACAAGGCGGACAAAAACATCACGACGAAATTGACAAGCAAGAATTCCTCGACCTTGAGAAAATAGGCGAGCCAAAACAATATCGCAACGGTGTAACGGTAGAAATTGAAGGCGTTTAGGGATACTTTTACCGGATGATTCGGTTTCATACGTTATCCTCCATTGATCTTCAAGAGAGTGTCTGGTTACGATAAGCCATTAAATCTACAAGGATCATGCATTACGATTTCATTATAGTGCCGTAATGCCGGGATGACAACGATGCTTATTTTCCCGTGGAATTCATCGCACGTTTTCTTGATTACGATGCTTTTCCATGATATTATAGGAATGCTTTCACGCGCGTGTGGCGAAACTGGCAGACGCACTAGACTTAGGATCTAGCGGGCAACCATGCAGGTTCAAGTCCTGTCACGCGCACCAAACCTAACGTAAAAAAACCCGGAAGGGTTTTTTTCTAACTTGTCTCTTTTAAACTTATAAGACCCTGGATAACTCAGTCCTCGATTTTCCGGTCGATCTCATCCAGTTTCGTTTCATCGTAGGATCCAAACCAAATCTGCATCCGCGCTTTTGCCTTGGCTTTTGTCTCAGGATTGACATACATGGCGACTGCGACGAAAGCGGAGAGCAATGCGGTAACATCATCCGAGAACCCGGCGATCGGGACAAAGTCGGGGATGAAATCCAAGGGGAGGATGAAATAACCCAAGGCCCCGATGATGACGGATTTCGCCCACTTCGGCGTCGTGGATTGCTGAAGCGTGTAAAACAACAGCAAGGCAAGATAGATCGCCTTGGTCCCGGCGGCTTTGGCGAACTTCACGATTTTATTGAAAAGCTTGGTTTCGGAATAGGCTTCGCTATACTTCGGATCTTTGAGTTCTTCGTTGATGTCCATTGAAGAGTCGCCTCGACTTTCTGTATTCTTCTCTACTATAGCATATTGTCATCCCTTCATTGTGTCCGTACCTTGAAATCAACGGCGTTACCCTAATGACATGCAAAACGTTTCCCCGAATTCAGGGAAACGTTTCTATGGAAGATCGATTATCGGTTGAATTTGAACGGGATCAACCCAACCAGCGGATGCGGAGTATACGGTTCTTCAAGATACAAACAGTCTTCCAAGGTCAGTTTCACGTTCAACGCTTCGACGGCGTCTTCGAGGTGCTGAAGTTTCGTCGCTCCGACGATGGGGGATGCGACCCCCGGTCGGCTCCATAGCCATGCCATCGAAACGTGTGCGCGAGGGACGCCGTACTTTTTCGCGAGTTCCCCGACGCGGTCGATGATCGGGCGATCGATGTCGCTGGATGCGCCATACTTGCTGACCGCGACTTTATCGACTTCAAGCCGCAATGACGTTTCATCGGGGTTCTTCGCCAAACGGCCGGAAGCCAAGGGGCTGTACGGCGTCAGTGCGATTTTGTTTTCGACGCAGAAGGGGATCATTTCCCGCTCATCTTCACGGTAGATCAGATTGTAGTGGTTCTGCATGCTGACGAATTTCGTCCATCCGTTCTTTTCCGCGACATATTGCGCCTTCTGGAACTGCCAGGCATACATGGCCGACGCGCCGATGTATCGGACTTTCCCGGTTTTCACCAAGTCATGCAGCGCTTCCATCGTTTCTTCGATCGGCGTGTTGTAGTCCCACCGATGGATGATGTAGAGGTCGATGTAGTCGGTTTGCAGACGCTTCAGACTCTTCTCCACTTCGCTGAAAATCGCTTTGCGGGACAGCCCGCTTCCGTTGGGACCCTCATGCATCTTGAAATAGACTTTCGTTGCGATGACCACTTTGTCCCGGTCGGCATATTTCTTGAGGGCACGACCCAGCACTTCTTCGCTTGTCCCGGCGGAGTAGACGTTGGCGGTGTCGAAGAAGTTCACCCCCAAATCCAATGCACGTTTGATGATCGCTTCGCTTTGGTCGTCGCTAATCGCCCATTGGTTGAATCCCGAAGCGATGTCGCCGAAACTCATGCACCCCAAACAAATACGGGAAACATCGAGTCCGGTATTCCCTAGTTTTATATATTCCATATGTATTCCTCCTTGATAGGTGCATTGTATACCCTGGAGTTAACTCCAAGTCAAGAGGAAGAATCCGAAATTCTAGGTTATTTTCATGATTTCGTAGGCTAGATCACGTTGAACTTCGTCCACTTTTCGCTTTGATAGCGCCAGATGTAGGCGGCTGAACGGAAGACCCAGTCGATGCACATCGCCGACCAGACACCGACGACGCCGAGGTTGAAGACGACCCCCAAGATGTAGGCGAAGAAGATGCGGATGATGAACATGCCTCCGATGGAACTGTACATCGTGAACTTCGCATCTCCCGCGGCGCGCAGTGCGTTGGGTAAGGTGAACGCGGTCGGCCAGAAGAAGATGGCGGAGAGGTTGTGGATGAGGATCAAGGTCGTGGCGATCTTGCGGGCTTCGTCGGAAAGGGAATAGAGGTTCAATAACCACGGCAAGGCGATGATTTGAGCCAAACTGATGACCAGTGTTATGACATAGGTGATTTTCATGAGTTTCTCGATGTATTTCTTGGCTTCCTCGAAATTCCCAGCCCCGACGCATTGACCGACGACCGGGACGATCGCCAGGTTCATCGCCATCGCGAAACTCAAGGCGATCGACCCAAGGCTGTTGGTGACCCCGTTGGCACTGATCTGGGTCGTACCGAAAAGGGCGATGATACTGACAAGCAGGACACGGCCCAATTGCGTGGATCCGTTCTCGATGCCGTTGGGAACGGCGATCTTCAGGATCCGTTTGATCATGGGCGGATTCCAACTGAGAATCTCGGATAACTTGATGTGGATCGTGTTTTCTTGATTCGCCGAGAGATAAAGCATCACGCATCCCCCGAGAAAGCGGGACAGCAGGGTCGCGACGGCGACCCCGGCGACGCCGGTGTGGAGGGTGAAGATTGCGATGGCGTTCCCGGCCACGTTCAACACGTTCATCAAGAGGGAAACCGTCATCGGGACCTTGGAGTTGCCCATACAACGGAATAACGCCGCCCCCGAATTATAGAGGGCTAAGAAAGGATACGACAAGCTGGAAACGATGAAGTATAAAGTTGCGGACGCCATGACGGAAGCATCCACGTTACCAAACAACAGGCGAAGGATCGGGGCATAGAACAACACGACGATCAAGGTCACGACGACCGAAATCGCTGCGGTGGCGGTGATCAACTGACTGGCGGCGACCAAAGTGTTCTTTTGGTCTTTCATCCCGACATATTGGGAAACGACGACGGCGCCTCCCGTCGCCAACGACGCCAGCATCGTCACCATCAGCATGTTGATCATGTCGACCAACGAAACGCCTGAAAACGCGGCTTCGCCGGCATAGGAAAGCAGCATGGTCGCGGTGATCGTCACCGTGAATAACAGGATTTGGTCCAAGAAGAGGGGAAGGACCAATTTTCGTAAAGCGTGATTTGAGAACATTGGGGAACCTTTCATCTTAAGTAGCGATTTCTACTTCATCGTTTAGCATAATTCGATTGAGGCAAAAAAAGAAGATGCAAACGAAGGATTGGCATGGAGTTTCGTGAAATCGGAAGGATTGGTCGTTTCAATGAAAGAATTCATGGATGAAAAGGTTGAAATCATCGATAAGCAAACAAAAACGACCCGGGTCGTTTATGGTTTGCCATGGTTGCGGATGAACATCGGGATGCTTTCCGCAAAGAAAGTGATGAAGGTATCTCTGAACTGTTGATCGTTGAATTTGAGAACGCCCAAGGAATATTGGATCGCCAAACCATCCAAAGCGGCGACAAGAATCGCCGCCAAGCTTTTCTGATAATCCGCGTTCTGGACACCGAACGCAAAGAAATACATGTCGGCGACCTTAGTGATGATTTCTTCATAATCCAACTTATACTTCTCTTTGATTTTTCCGCCTTTGGAAATGGCATAGGCGGCAAGTAGGATCAGTAGGCGTTGTTCGACTTCTTTCGACATCCTTTCCTGAACCTTCTTGCTGATTTCCTCCAGCATTTCGCGGTTGGACTTCAGCTGGCTCTTTTCATCCCGCTCCGATAATTTTTGGACGAAATACGCGGCTTCCTTGACCGCGTCGTAAAACAGATCGTCCTTGTTTTTATAGTGGTGATAGATCGCACCGGTCGTCAACCCCGCCGCCATTGCGATTTCACGCATGCTTGCATCATCGAAACCCTTGACTGCGAAAACATTCAACGCCGCGTCGAGGATGTGTTGTTTTCGTTTATTGATCGGTTCATTTGTCATTTTATTACCTCTAACTATCAGTTTAGCATCACTTTCAAAAAAACATCATTTATTTCGCGCGATTTCTTGTGATCTTCTCCACAAATCGTCTTGAAACATAACAAACGTTATGTTAAACTATTCACATTGGTGCACAAGTACAACACGGAAAGAGGTAACGATGTCGGAATTTAGAATTCTCGAGATCAAGGAAAGCATCTTCGGGAACAACAACAAACAAGCGGATCTTTTACGCAAAGAATTAAAGGGGAAAGGGATTTTTCTATTGAATCTCATGGCTTCGCCGGGGGCGGGGAAAACGACGACGCTGACGCAAACCTTGAATCGGCTCAAGGACGAGATGAAGATCGGCGTGATGGAAGCGGACATCGATTCCGATGTCGATGCGGTCACAATCGCGAAGACCGGGGTCAAGGTCATCCAACTCCATACCGGGGGGATGTGCCATCTCGATGCGGACATGACCCGGCAGGGCATGGAAGGATTGGGCGTTGACGACTTGGATCTGGTGGTATTGGAGAATGTCGGGAACTTGGTGTGTCCGGCGGAATTCGATACCGGGTCCAGCAAGAACGCGATGATCCTCAGCGTCCCCGAAGGGGATGATAAGCCGTTGAAGTATCCTCTGATGTTTACGATCTGCGACGTCCTTCTGATCAACAAGATCGATGTGATGAGCGTCTTCGATTTCGATTTGGAAGTCTGCAAGGAAAGAGTGTTGAAGTTGAATCCGAACATCAAGATCATCCCGATCTCGGCGCGTACCGGTGAAGGGGTCGATGAGTTCGCACAATGGCTCAGGGATGAAGTCAAGAAATGGAAGGAACAGTGAAATGACCCAACAGAACGTGAAACTCAAAGTATTGGAATTCGCGAATAAAGTCAGCAATAAGAAAATGGGGTCCAAGGGTGCGATCACCGCGGCCGATCCCCGTTACTACATCATGGAACCGGTCGTTACGGAAGAAATGGCCGAAGTCGCCTTGGTGATGGAATTCAGAAAACCCATGAGCGCCGAAGAGTTGGGCAAACTCTGCGGAAAACCGACCGAACTCGTCGAGAAACTGGCATGGGAATTATCCATGGCCGGGGTTTGTTTCGTCAATAAGAAAGACGGCGTCGATAAGTATTGGTACGACACCTGGGTGCCGGGCATCATGGAAATGATGGTCAACAATAAGGAAAACGTCGCGAAATACCCGCAGATCGCCCGTGCGTTTGAAGAATACGGTCGTGTCGTGGGTCCGATGAGCGTCGGGAAGTTCCCGATCGGGGTCGGGGTCATGCGTGTCATTCCGATCGAAACCGCGATCGCCGGGGAAACCCGTCGCGCCTCCTATGAAGAAATTTCCAAGTATCTCAACGAAGCCCACCGTTTCTCGGTGTCGGATTGTTCATGCCGGACCTCGCGCGAAGCGATGGGGGAAGGTTGCGGCCACTTGAAAGAAGACATGTGCATCCAGATGGACCATGCGGCGGAGTACTATATCCGCACCGGCAGAGGTCGCGAGATCACGCGTGAAGAAGCCTTTGAAATCATCCGCCGTGCGGAAGAGAACGGCTTGATGCATCAGATCCCCAACCTTGACGGAACCGGGAAGACGCACGCCATCTGCAACTGCTGCGGATGTTCGTGCTATGCCATGCGGATCGCGCAGATGTTCCAGAACTCGGACATGGTCCGCTCGAACTACGTCGCCCATGTGGATGCCGAAAAATGCGTCGCATGCGGCGAATGCGTCGAGAATTGCCCGACCAACGCGGCGAAACTGGGGACCAAGCTTTACCAAATCAACCCGGTCGTCGTCAAACCGGCGGATACTCCCCGGGATACGAAGTGGGGTCCCGAGAAGTTCAACGTCGACTACCGTACCAACCGGAAGAATGTCGTCGACGGCGGGACCAGTCCGTGTAAAACCGAATGTCCGGCGCATATCGCGATCCAGGGATACATCAAACTGGCGTCACAGGGGAAATACACCGAAGCCTTGGAATTGATCAAGCACGAGAACCCTTTCCCGGCGATCTGCGGACGGATCTGTCCGCATAAATGCGAATCCGCCTGCTCACGCTGCGAGATCGACAAAGCCGTGGCCATCGATGAAATCAAGAAATTCATCGCCGACCAAGACCTCAACGTCAAAAACCGCTATATCCCGAAACTGCGTCATCACTACGGGAAAAAGATTGCCATCATAGGCGCCGGTCCGGCCGGCTTGTCGTGTGCCTATTACCTGGCGATCGATGGCTATAAAGTCACCGTCTTTGAGAAACAAGAGGCGCTCGGAGGGATGATGACCCTAGGCATTCCCAATTATCGTCTTGAGAAAGACGTGGTCAACGCGGAGATCGACATCCTCAAAGAACTCGGCGTCGAGTTTAAAACCGGCGTGGAAGTCGGAAAAGACGTATCGCTCGACGAATTAAGAAACCAGGACTATAAAGCGTTCTATCTGGCGATCGGCGCACAGAAAGGCCGTAAGCTGGGAATCGAAGGGGAAGACCACCGCGATGTGATCAGCGGCGTCGACTTCCTGCGCGAGGTCAACCTCGACAGGGCGAGCAAACTTTCCGGGAACGTCGTGGTCATCGGGGGAGGCAACGTCGCGATCGACGTCGCCCGCACCGCGGTGCGGATGGAAGCGAAGAACGTCGGGATGTATTGCCTGGAAAGCCGTTCCCAAATGCCGGCGTTGGAAGAAGAAATCGAAGAAGCTTTGGATGAAGCCATCCAGATTCATAATTCATGGGGTCCCAAGCGCATCGTCGTCGAAAACAACAAAGTCGTCGGGGTCGAATTCAAGAAGTGTGTCTCCGTCTTCGATGAAAACAAACGGTTCAATCCGGTGTTCGACGAGAACGACATTCTGTTCGTCGAGGCGAACACGGTCCTTGTCTCCGTCGGTCAAGCCATCGAATGGGGAAACCTGCTTGAAAACAGCGACGCGAAATTCAACCCCAATAAAACGCTGATCGCCGACGCCTTCACCTACCAAACCAACCAGTCCGACGTCTTTACCGGCGGGGACTGTTATACCGGACCGCGTTTCGCCATCGATGCGATCGCAGCCGGCAAGCAAGCCGCCATCTCGATCCACCGCTATGTCCAACCCGGCCAGAGCCTGGTCAACGGACGCGACCGCAGGGAATATGTGGCGATCAACAAAGACAACTTCGATTTCCAAGGCTATGACCGTATTCCCCGGGAAAGTGTGAAAACCCACTACAAGACCACCGGGAAAGAGGCGTTCAGCGATGCCCGTCCGACCTTCAGCGAAGCGCAGATGAAGAAAGAAACCTCCAGATGTCTTGGATGCGGCGCGACGGTGATCGACGAATACATGTGCGTCGGGTGCGGACAATGTACGACCAAATGCAAGTTCGACGCCATCTCCCTGGTCCGGACCTACAATTCAGGCGGAGCGTCCTACGAAGAGTTGAAACCCTTGGTCGTGAAAAACATCATCAAACGTCAAGGACGGATCCTTGTGAAGAACGTGAAGAACGCGTTCGCCAGGGAAGAGTAAGGAAGAACAAATGCATGAGTTAAGTGTCGTGTTCGAGGTCATCAAGACCGTCGAGCGTGTCGTGCTTGAAAACCAATTGAGCGAAGTGGAGACCATCGTCCTGCAGGTGGGGGAAATCTCCACGATGATCCCTAAGTATCTTGAAGAATGTTTCCCGGCGGCGATCGACGGGACGCGGTTTGAGAAAACCAAGTTGGAAATCGAGATCGTCACGGCCATCGGTCATTGCCGGGACTGCGGATTGACCTTCAAAATCGTGGAGAACCAAGGGAATTGTCCATCCTGTATCAAAAAGAATTGGGATTTGGTGAGCGGCAAAGAATTTCTGATCAAAGAAATCGTCGCGTATTGAAAGTCGAGGGGAAAGCATGAACGAAGTGTCTTATCTACTGGGTACGGCGGCATTCATCGGTACCGTACATACCGTCATCGGGGTCGACCATTACCTCCCGTTTGTCGCCCTATCGAAAGCCAACACGTGGACGATGAGGAAAACGATGATCGTCGTCTTCGTCTGCGGGGTCGGGCATGTGTTGAGCTCGGTCTTGCTGGGATTCGCCGGCATCGCCTTAAGTGCCAGTCTATCCACCTTGGTGGATTTGGAAAGCGTCCGCGCTTCCTTGGCGACGTATTTCCTCATCGGATTCGGCTTGCTTTACACCTTATGGGCGCTACGCAACCTCTACAAGCATAAAGAACACACCCACACCGTCGATGGACGGATCATCGTGCATGATCATCATGAAACGGCAAGCGTCGAAGACCACCTCAAGTCGCAGAAAAAATCGCAGACGACGATCTGGGGATTGTTCATCCTCTTCGTCCTGGGACCTTGCGAACCGTTGATTCCGATCCTGATGTATCCCGCGGCGACGCAAAACGTCGGTGCGCTCCTCTTGGTCACGGTTACGTTCACGGTATGTACGATCGGTACGATGCTAGCGATGACCTATGTCTTACTGAAGGGCATGGATATCGTGAAACTGTCCGGGCTCCATGAATATTCACACGCTTTAGCCGGTTCCGCGGTCGCCTTATGCGGAATCCTCATGCTTACCTTAGGGATTTAAACTCGTTCGATCGAAATCGATCACAAAAGGGGAAAGAAAATGTTTGCATTCAACACCGCCGAAGGGGCGACCTTAGTCTCAGCGCTATCGATGTGGTTTGTGGTCTTCATCTCGTTGTTTATCTTCAATGAATTCGCACGTCGTTGGAAACTGGCCGGTTTCTTCAGTTTCGTCATCCTACCGGTTTTCCTGAGTATCCTCTGGATGACCGCGCTCAAAGAAACGACCTATACCGATTGGTTCCACCTCGCCAAAGTCTATTCCGCGACCGCGGGCTGCATCGGGTTCTGGTGCATCCGCCATGTCGTCAAGAAAGACAAGAAGACCGGGGAAGTGCTTTGGCGCCTAGCGAACAATAAAATCGCCTTGTGTTTCCCTCCCTTGATCCTCGCCGTCAACATCCTGGAAGCCGTCATCCGCGATTTCGAAGTCGGATCGATGTACTGGTTGGTGAACTCCGGCGCGATCGAAGGCGAAGTCGTCGGCGTGCTCGGCGGACCGTGGAACTACATGAACGCCGTCGCGGGGATCCTGAACATCATCACGATCACCGGATGGTTCGGGATCGTCCTTCGTAAGCAAACCAAGAGCGACGCAAGCAAGGACATGCTTTGGCCGGACATGCTGTGGTTTTGGATCCTGGCCTACGATGTCTGGAACTTCGTCTACACCTACAACTGCATCCCGACGCATTCCTGGTATGCCGGCTTGGCGCTTCTGATCGCGCCGACCCTCTGCGCCTTCACCATCGGGAAAGGCGCATGGCTTCAACACCGCGCCCAGACCTTGGCGATCTGGTGCATGTTCGCCCAAACCTTCCCGGCGTTTCAAGACCAGGGAAGATTCATGGTCAGTTCGACCTACAACCCGATGATCTATACGATCCTGGGTGCCTTATCGTTAGGGATCAACGTAGCCGTGTTCGGATTCATGATGTACCGCGTCGTGAAGACGAAGCGCAATCCCTATCTTGGGGAACTGTATACCGACATGAAAGAATACCGCGCGATCAAATCGCTCGCCGAAAACTAAACCCAAAAGGGAATCCGATGCGGATTCCCTTTCTTTCGTAAAACCCGACTTGGTCGAATATGATACAATAGGGTCGAACCTGATGGGAATCGAGGTAAACCGATGAAAATAGAACGTACGCCTGAAATCGAAGCGTTTTTCAAACGATGCATGAATCATCTTCGAAACGATGAAATCAATGGTTTTTTGGGGATGCATGTGACGCCCAGGACCGAGAAGAAACTCCAAAAGAAGATGAAACAAGCGGGGATCCCCGAGTTTTCAGGCGAAGAAGAAACCTGGCCATCCTTATTCATCAGCACCCAAGAGTACCTTCAAAGCCCATACAACACCCACATCCGACTCGATGCGATCCAAAGCTCCGAGTTCAAGTTCACCCGCGAAACCCTAAGCGCCAACGAACTGTTCAATGTTTGCGCCATCCATCCCGATCCAATGCGCGAACTCAACGACTGGATGACTTTGCGTGCCCTGGATCAGCCCTACGACGCGGTGTTCCTTTGGCAAGGCGACGAAGTGTGGATGATGGATTCCCCCGCCGAAGCGAATACGAACGACCCTTATGCCAAGAAAGCGAAGGGGAAAGTCGTCACGTTCGGGTTGGGGATCGGATACTTCATCTATATGGCGATGCTGAATCCGAACGTAACGTCGATCACGGTGATTGAAAAGTCAAAGGCCGTCATCGAACTGTTTCAAACCTTCATCCAACCCCAGTTCCCAACTTCCATCCCGTTGACGATCGTGGAAGGCGACGCCTCGGTTTATTTCAACAAGTCTTTTCTCGACGATTTCGATTTTGTCTATGTGGATATCTGGAAGTCCAACGACGACGGGTTGATCATGGTCGAGAAGCTTTTGGAAAGATATCTTCCTCCGTTGGACAAAGTGGATTTCTGGATCGAGTCCTCCATCTTCGAAGCCATGCACGCTCTTGTCTTCATGTATTTCCACGATTTGTTTCAAGGGAAAACAACCCAACCCGATGACCGGGTCTATCGTCGTATCCGAAAGAAAATCACGAGGCACTTCGATTCGATCGACATCACGGTAAAGGATGTCGATACGCTAAAAGATGCGATGTATGACCCGCAAACGCTGCGAACCATTCTTTCCATTCAAATCTAGCGTATAAAACCGCCATTATAAACATTTTCTAGAAAAAATCAACACAATCTTGCGATTTCCCACTATGATTTCACTAAAATCTGTGCTACGATTCGCATGTAGAGAACAATGAATGAAAAAGGCAAACTTATCGAAAGATAAGGACGCAAAGCTAGAGGACCTCCGTCAGGTGGTAGCCAGTTACCAAAGTATTTGTTCTTTTTTCTATTTCAAAGGAGAAAAAAGATCTACGGAGTCGAAGATTCGTTCAGACAATGATCATCGATCAACAGAGAAAGCGAGGATTCCACATGATCAAAAAACTATTCGCAGTCAGCTTATCCTTAGCCTTGGTGATGACGATGTTGGTGTATGCCTTTGTTTCCAAGGCGAGAGAATCGATCGCGACGGCGAAATCCGTCTATGCCATGGTAAGCGTCGATATCAACCCGAGTTTCGAATTCTACACGGATTATCATGATATCGTCGTCGAGATCAAAGCGCTCAACGACGACGCTCTGACCTTGGATGTGTCGGGTCTGGTCGGTTTGCCGATCGAAGAAGCGATCGAGAAACTGATCGTGATCGCCACCGACGCCGGCTTCATCGTCAGTTCGGATACTTCCGATGACTATGTCATCGTGACGACCGTGATTTTGGACGAAGAGGAAGAGGATGACGAGACGGAAGAAGAAGTGAAACAAGATTCGCTGGGACAGCGAATCCAGGCTGCGGTCGCTGCGAGCGCAGGCATCGAAGACACGACCGTCGTCGCCGTCATCAAGGCGACCTTACGCGAGAAATTCGAAGCGGATGGAAAGAACGTCCCGTTAGGGCTCTATGTCATCAACGGGATGGTTGAAGTCGAAGGGGAATGGCTGAGCGTCTCCGAATTCGTCGCAAGTCAGAAAAACGTCGACCAACTCGAAAAGAAAGCCGAACAAGTCATTCGAAAACAAGACCGTTTCACCAGCCTATGCGAGAAGTTCATTTCGGCGCTCGATGGTGTCGGAGTCGACACCGCCCAATTCGTCACACGGTTAGCGACGGAAGGCGAGGATCTGGAAGCGTTGAAATATGAACTTGAAGCGTTGTGGGCGACCTATGATGTCGAAGAAGAGGAAGCGAATGAAGAAAATGTAAAACCCGAGAAAGAGAAGACGAACAACGGGAAAAGCGATTCGAAGAAAAATACTGATGATGAAGATGAAGATGATATCGAGTCGGCATAATCAAGCGAACGCTTGAACCATGGAAGAGGTGAACTGAATGTCGAAACTGCTCAAAAAGAAAGCCATCGTTTTGACCGTCATACCGCTTATGATTTTAGCTGTCGTGTTTAGCCCGGTCTTCGTGAAAGCTGTCAACGGGGAAGTCGATGTCTTCGAAATGGTGACAAACCTCTTTGGGAAAGTGGAGAAACAAGATGAGAAAATCCGCATTCTTGAGGCGACCATCGAAGAATTGAAGGCTCAAATCAAAATACAGGATCCCAAGACGCAAGAAACCGTGACGGTTCCCAAAGAACCTGAAGTCGAGGAAAAAGAAGAAGAGACGCCGGTCGTGGAAGAGAAAGAACCGGAAGTCAATCCGGATCCGAAACCGGATCCATCGCCGACCACGGAGTTGAAACTGCAAGTCGGCGTCTATGACGGTTATTTGAAACTGAGTTGGACCAAGGAAAGTTCATCCGACCTACAAGGGTACAAAATCGTCATTTCGAAGTCCGATTCGTCGCCATCCTATCCCGACGACGGGTATCTGAAATGGATCACCGATCGTTCCATGAACTACCTCAAAGTCGACAACTCCGTAAAATACAACGGAGGGGATTTCGGGGGCTATCTCAAGCCGAATACCGCTTACTATTTTAGTATCACCTATGTTTACAACGACAAGAAAGTCACGACGGACCCCGTCAAAGTGACGACGCCGGCGAATCTATCCGTACCGGAAACAAGCACGGATTTGAATCCGGATTCACTGCAGCTTCAAGTGGTCGTCCGCGAAGGGGATGTGAAACTCCTTTGGACCAAAGAACCGAGTTCGAACCTTCAAGGCTATAAAGTCGTCATTTCACAATCCAACAGCGAACCGAGCTATCCAGACGACGGCTACTTGGCGTGGATCACGGATCGTTCCATGAACTACTTTAAAGTCGACAACACGTCCGAGTATCATGGCGGGGATATCGGGGGATATCTGAAAGCCGACACGGAATATTACTTCAGTATCACCTATGTCTACAACGACAAGAAAGTCACGACGGATGCGGTGAAAGTCACGACACCGGCCGGCTTACCGACCCATGAAGAAGAAACGACGTTGTCTCCGGATGAAATCGCATTATCGATCGAGAGTGCGGATTCCTACTTACGACTGACTTGGACGGAAGAGACTTGTTCTTGTCTCCAAGGGTATAAAGTCGTCATCTCGAAATCGAACGCTTCGCCATCCTATCCCGACGACGGGTATCTGACCTTCATCTCGGATTCATCCACTCACAGTTATGTCGTCGATAATTCCAATTATTATAACGGCGGGGATATCCTGGGATATCTTCAAGCCGACACAGACTACTACTTCAGCATCACGTACATCTATGACGGAAAGAAGGTGACCAGCCCGACCATCCAATTCAAGACACCTCTGAATCTTGTCGTTCCAGTCACGTATTGACCCTTTCTTTCACAGAAAAACCGCCCTTGCTCAACTCTCAAGGGCGGTTTTTATATGTGGATTCCTTTAAACTTTTTCGATGACGCGGATGAGCGTATGCTCGATGTCCAACGCGAATTCGTTAAGCGATGGATTCTGAAGCTCGACGATCATGCTGGAGGGTCGGATCATTTCGATCACGCCGACGTCGTTTTTTTCCCGTACGATCAGTTTGCAGGGAAGAAAGTAAGCGACTTTCGGATCGAAACCTACGGCTTTGAACGCTTCAAACGGATTGCATACTTCCAAGATCGTAAACTTCTCCGTCGATTCCAAGCCTTTCTCTTTGAACTTCTGCGGAAGGTCGATGGCGATCAGCACACCGAATTTCTCTTCCATCAGCCGCTCCTTCAAGATTTCTAAGGTTTTCTCATAGGATAAACTCGTCGTTTTTGAATATTCCTGGATCATCGGATTCTCCTTTCAAGTCGTTTCAATACCAACATCATACCACGATTACACCAAACATCGACTCGGATGACCAAGCGTCGTGTTAACCCTGATTGACGCTCGCTTGTCGGGGTGGTACGATATCCAAAAGAAGTCGAAACAGAAAGGGGATAGGATATGAAGGCAAGTCGGGTGATTGGGACGATTCTTGGGATTCTATTGATTGTATTTGCGGTGGGGGCGTATTTCTCGGATGAGCCCTCGTCCAAAACGGACACGGGTCGGATTGCGATCCTCGGTGCGTTCCTGTTTGGATTGTTTACGATCGGAGGGAATCTAGGATCGACCAAGAAGAAACAAGAAGTGAGACTGCCCGAAGTGAAAACGGTGGTCAATACGATGACATGCCCTTCGTGTTCAAAACCGGTCTCGGCCGACTTCACGGTGTGCCCCTATTGCGCGACCCCTTTGAGTCCAAAATGTCCGTCCTGCGGGAGAGAAGTATCGAGTGATTTTAAACTCTGTCCGTATTGCGGGACAAGTCTCAAACAATAGTCATTCAAGCAACGAAAGATTCAAGAGGTCGGTGTAGGACTTCACATAGTTCCAAAACAATCTGCCGGTCGAAGAGAGTTTGTGGTCCTTCATCTTGGTGAGGCAGATACTGCTTTCGATGGCCGGGGAGATCAAGACGCTGACGACATCGGGATGATTGAAATACTTGGCCTGATGTTTCATCAATAGCGAAACCCCCGCGCCTTGCGCGGTCAGGTCGAGGATGTTTTCCGGTCGATGCCCGGTATAGGTGATGTTCGGAGTGAACCCGGCATCGACACAGGCGTTGAAACAATAGCCGTAGATCAGTGTTTTCTTGTCCAAAAAAAGAAAGTTTTCGTTCTTTAGTTGCGTTAAAGAGAGGGTTTCGTTTTTCGCCAACGGATGCGACTTCGGTAGGATCGCGCAAAGCATGTCCGACCGATACGTCAGGTATTCGAAACGGGATTGTTCATTGGGGAATTTCCGGGTGAAGGCGACTTCGCAGCTTCCGTCTTCCAGCATCTTCGGGATATCCGTCCCCTCGTTTTCCGAAACGATCAACTTGATTTTCGGGTGGTCCTTTTGGAATTTCGCGATGATGCCCGTGATATCGTATTGAGCCATGACCGGGATCGAAGCAATCAACAGTTGCTTCTTTTCTTTGTTGATGAAGTCATAGACGCTCGCCTGGATGTCATCGTTGATTTCGCACAATTGTTCGGCGTAGGGGAGCAGGATCTTCCCGAATTCGCTGATGACCACATTGCGCGTCGAACGGTCGAACAAGGCGACGCCGAGTTCTTTCTCTACGGCTTGGATGTGTTTCGAGAGGGAGGATTGGGATATGCACAGTTCTTCCGCCGCCAACGAAAAACTTCGATGTCTGGCAATCGATGCGAATTCGACGAGGTAGTTGATTTCCATGGAGAGGTCCTTTTTATATATTCCGATATAGAATAAATAGTACCATAAACGGAATTGATAGTAAAGGGTTCGTCCCCTATAATCAAGGCATGAATACGCTTACAATTTCACCAATGAAGGAGGAGAAATGATGAAAAAGATTCTAAGTCTGTTAGTCGTATCGATGCTTTGCTTATCCTTGGCTGCCTGCCAAAGCAAACCACGCGTGGATATCGGGTATAGCGTACCGGATACGACCAATCCGTTTGTCGGTTGGTTGACCGGGGAAGTCAATACCCGTGCCGAAAAAGACGGATTGACCGTCCAAATCGCCGATGCGGCGGGAAGTGCGACGAAACAACTCGAACAAATCGAAAACTTCATCGCGATGAAGGTCAAAGTCATCGCCTTGATGCCGGTCGATCCCAACAACGTCCAGGCCGCGATTGAAAAAGCGCAGAAAGCCGGGATTAAGGTCTTGGTCGCCGGAACGGATACGGGTGTCTACGATGTCATGATGAACATGAACCAATACAATGCGGGTGAACAAATCGCCGAGATGGGCATCGATTGGTTGATCAAGACGTTCTCAGCCGACGGAACCGAAGCCGGATTGACCGTTCGTCCGAAAGTCATCGTCATCAAGCAAACCGGGACGATCGACTCGACCAACCGCAGTAACGGAATCATCGACAAGATCAAAGCCTGGGGCAAAGCGGATGTCGTCGTCGCCCAAGGCGAATCCATGACGTCAGCGGATGCGACCGCCGTCATGGAGAACATGTGGCAGCAGAATTCGGACGCTTCCTTGATCTTGACCTACAACGCGGATTCGGCGTTGGGCGTCAACGAATACATCATGGGACAAAGCGGTGTCGACAAGGCGAAGATCGCCGTCTTCAGCGGAGACAACTCCGATCCGATCATGGAAGTTATCAATAAATCGCCAAGTAACGAATCGATCTTCAGAGGGACGATGTCGATCGTCGGTCCGACCATCGACGGGGTCCAGGTACCGCTACCCGACGCCACCTATCAAATCCTCAAGGGATTGGCCGACGGGACATGGGATAAAGGCGCCGTCATCACGGATGCGATCGCCAAGACCTTGCCGAGTAACTAAGGGTTGAAGAACACCGAAGTGGTTACAACCGTACCACTTCGGTTTCATTTTACAGAGGGGAGAACCACATGAGAGAAATCGTCCTTGCGACAAGAAACATTACGAAAAGATATCCGGGCGTCGTTGCGCTGAACCGGTTTTCCATCGATTTCCACAAAGGGGAAGTGCATGCCCTTTTAGGTGAGAACGGGGCGGGGAAATCGACCCTGATCAAGATCATCGCGGGAGCCGTGCAAGCGGATGATGGAACGATCGAAATCAACGGGAAGAGTTTTCGTAAACTGGATCCGTTGCATGCGAAGAATAACGGAATCGAAGTCATCTATCAAGAATTCAATTTGGTGAATTCGCTTTCCGTCGCGGAAAACATTTGCCTGGGTGAACGACATGGGAAGTTCGTCGATCCTGCCTGGATGGCGAAAAAAGCATCCGACGTCTTTGCGCGCATGGGCGTCGACATCGATCCCCATGCCTTGATCAGCGAACTTCCGACCTCGCGCCAACAACTCGTGGAAATCGCGAAAGCCGTCAGTAAAGATGCGAAAATCCTGATCATGGATGAACCCAGTGCGCCGTTATCGGTTTCCGAAGTCGATAAACTATTCCAAATCATCAAGACACTCAAGGAAAGCGGAGTCACCGTCATCTATATCTCCCACCGCATGGATGAAATCTTCGAGATTTCCGACCGGGTCACGGTCATGCGTGACGGACTGTACGTGGATACGCTTGAGACCGCGAAGACCGATCGGAAGAGTTTGATCCAACGGATGGTCGGGCGTGAAATCAGTGATACCTATCCAGCCAAACGATGCGATATCGGGGAGGTCGTCCTTGAAATCAACGGGTTGACCGGCAACGGCGACGCGGATGTTTCGTTTCGATTGCATCGGGGTGAAATCCTTGGCCTGGCCGGTTTGATCGGCGCCGGTCGAACGGAACTGGCACGCATGATCTATGGGGCGGACAAATCGGAATCCGGCGAAATCATCGTCAAGGGACAACGGGTCAAGATCCATTTGCCTTCGGATGCGATCCGTCACGGCATCGGATTGATCCCGGAAGACCGCAAGCAACAAGGATGTTTCCTTGAGAAGCCGATCGCGTGGAATGCGACGATCGCAAACCTACGGAAAATCTCACGGGGAATCCTGTTGGACCGCAAACGCGAAAAAGAACAGGCGGAGCATTACGTCGGACTCTTCTCCATCAAAACCCCCAGCATCCAACAATTAGTGAAAAACCTGTCCGGCGGGAACCAGCAGAAAGTGGTGTTGGCGAAGACCTTGGCGACCAATTCCGACATTCTGATTTTCGATGAACCGACCCGCGGGATCGATGTCGGGGCCAAACAGGAAATCTACGAACTGATGGTGAAGCTTTCCTCGGAAGGCAAAGCGATCCTCATGATCACCTCGGATATGGCCGAGTTGTTGGGAATGTCGGACCGCATCATCGTCTTGTCGGGAGGAAGGTTGACCGGCGAATTGAAGAAAGAAGAATTCAGCCAGGTGCGGGTATTGGAACTCGCTTCCAACCTACGGTAGAAACGGAGACCCTATGAAAACAATCAATAAAGATAAAATCGTTGCGCTCTTGAAGAAATACGTGATTTTCTTCGTCTTGATCGGACTGATGATCCTATTCTCAATCCTGACCCCCTATTTCCTGACCGTACAAAACATCACCAACATTTTCGTCCAACAATCCTATGTCATCATCGCGGCGGTCGGCTTGGCCTTCGTCATGATCGGCGGCGGGATGGATTTGTCGATCGGATGGCAGATGTCCTTGGTCGGCGTCGTCACGGCGACCTTGATGAAGAATGTCGGGCTCCCCGTACCGGTCGCGGTGTTGATCGGATGCATGCTGGGGGTCGTCTTGGGTCTATTCAACGGTTTTATGGCCATAACGCTGAAAGTCCATCCGTTGATCGTAACCTTGGGTACGCTGACGGCGTATCAAGGCTTATCCTATATCGCCGCGAATCAAAGCGTCATCCTCAACCTGCCTCCGAGTTTCAAGTATTTGGGTCAGGGGTATGTCTTAGGATTCATCCCGGTCGGCGTCATCTTGATGTTGATCGTCGTGGGGACCGGCAGTTTCATCCTCAATAAAACCTATTTCGGAAGATATGTCTATGCCAACGGAAGCAACGAAGAAGCGGCGCATCTGGCCGGCATCGACGTCCGTAAAACAAGACTCATGATTTTCGCGCTTTGCGGATTCTTCGTCGCCCTGGCTTCGATGGTCCTCTTCGCTCGTACCGGATCCGCGGNNAGGCCCAATTCATCGTACGCGGCGGCGTGCTTTTGGCGGCGGTCGGATTCGACACCTATCAGAAGGCCTCGGCGGCGAAAGTGAAGAAGATGGTGTAACATGGAAAACCCCGAATTCAAGATTCCGCTGCTATCCCGGGAAATCCTGGATCGCATCGAAAACAAGCATCTCGATCTTCCGTATTGCGACCAATCCCCTTTTCAAATCCTGGATATTTATTTTCCCGATGATTGTGAAGGCCCATATCCCGTGATCGTCCATTTCCACGGCGGCGCGTTTCTTTTCGGGACACAACGCGACGTGAACTTCGAAACGATGTTGCGTGGATTAAAGCGTGGCTATGCGGTCGTCAGCGTCCAATACCGCATGAGCAAGGAAGCACGATTCCCGGCGTTGATCTACGATGCGAAGGCCGCGATCCGTTGGATCCGTGCCAATGCGAAAACCTACTCCCTTGATCCGACCAAGATCGCGGTCTGGGGTCCGTCCGCGGGGGGATACATCGTTTCCATGCTCGGAGTCACCGCAAACAATCCTGCGTTTGAAGACCTAGGCATGGGAAATGCCGAGTTTAGCAGCGCCGTGGATGCGGTCGTGGATTGGTGCGGACCCTGCGGCGGGTTCCTTGAAATGGACCCCGCTATTCGTGAAAATAACATTGGAGACGCGGATCACAATGACCCGCTTTCACCCGAATCGAGAATCATGGGTGCGCCGATCGCAACGATCGCGCACTTGGTCGATCTGGCTTCACCCTGGAAATATGCCCATCGGAATGTTCCTCCCTTTCTCATCCACCATGGTGAAGCCGATCCGATCGTCCCCATACAGCAATCCATCCGGCTCGCTGAAGCGATCGCCAAAGAAGCCGGGGAAGATCGCGTACGATTCCAGCGGTTCCCGGGGCAAGGCCATCACGGCGAACCCTGGTATGACACGGAAACCATGAGCGACCTCGTCCTTGACTTCATCGACGCGGTCTTCGATGAAAAGGATAAGAAATCATGCTGAAATTCACGCATCAATCGTTTGATGGAGGAATCATCGCGATTACCGCCGTCATGGGCGAACAGATCTATGTGGTGGTCGGCTCGAAGCGTGCCATGGTGATCGATACCGGAATGGGGATCGGTTCGCTGAAAACCTACCTCGACCAACTCCTTGATCTTCCGTATTTCGTGGTCAACACGCATGGTCATCCCGATCATGGGGGCGGGAATGGGGAGTTCGATGAAGTCTACCTTCATCCCGAGGACTTCGAATTGTATGCGTCGATGGTTTCGGTCGAGTTCAGAAGATTCGATCTAGAACGTATCTTAAAGGTGAGCGCTCCGGTGTACGATGAAGCCATGATTCCCTTTATGGATGCATTGTTGCCCTTAGCAGACGGGATGTCGTTCGATCTCGGGGATCGCATCATCACAACGATCCATATCCCCGGACACACGCGCGGGAGCGTAGCGTTCTATGATGAAAAAACGAAATCTCTGTTTAGCGGAGACACGATCACAAAGACCGATACCTGGCTCTTTCAGCCACATTGCGAGAGTCTGACGCGCTATGGTGAATCGATAAAGAAATTACTGAATACTCATCCTGAGATTAGAGCGCTGTATCCCGGACATCTACCGACCCCGATCTCAATGGAAACGACACGAAGTAAACTGGAATGTGTCCGACGTGTCTTGAGTAATGAAGAGATCGGCATATGGGCGGAAACCTTCGCCGGTGAAGGGCTTCGGGTCGAAGTCGACGGTGTTGGCATCATCTATGATCCCAACCATCTCCACTAAAAGCAGATAGAAAGAAGGTACAGGTATGCCTTACGGTGTCATCGTCGACAGTTTGGCGGTTTTGATGGGTGGGTTGATCGGAGGATTCGCCGGTGAAAGGATCTCGAAATCCTTGAAAGTCGAACTCCCGGTCGTTTTCGGTTTCGCGGCGATTTCGATGGGGGTGTTGAAAATCACGGAAACCAACAATCTAACCCTGGTGATCCTGTCGTTGATCCTCGGATCGATCCTCGGGAGTTTAATGCAGATCGAACGTTCCCTAGAAAAAGGAGCGAAATTCATCTTGGGTAAAGTCAAAGGGTTCAACGAAGACGAGGATCGCTATCAGGAATTGTTCGTATTGGGGTTGATTGCCTTTTGCGTAAGCGGCACGGGGATCTTCGGTGCCTTACGGGAAGGGTTCATTGCCGATTCCTCGATCTTGTTGTCGAAATCCGTCCTCGATTTCTTCACCGCGATGATTTTCGCCTCGATCGTCGGCTATTCGATCTCCCTAATCAGTATTCCTCAATTCATCATCCTATCCCTCTTCTTCTACGCCGCCCATCTGATCGCCCCTTATCTCTCGACCACGGTCTTGGGGAATTTCTCGGCGGTCGGCGGCATCATCACCTTGATGATGGGGTTTAAAATGGCGAACATCGCGAAATCGAAAGCCGCCAATGCGATTCCAGCCCTCTTGATCGTCGTCGTCTTGTCTCTTATCTTCCTGTAAAAAATCCATCCCTGATCAAGCGGGATGGATTTTTCTGGCTCTTTAAAATATCGTGTGGG
>DOUE01000024.1 GCA_003520745.1 Erysipelotrichaceae bacterium | reverse complement strand
ACCCGAGTGCGGGGCAGGTACCAAGGCGTTACTCACCCGTTTGCCACGGTTACTCTTGCGAGCACCGTTCGACTTGCATGCCTTAATCACGCCGCCAGCGTTCATCCTGAGCCAGGATCAAACTCTCCATTTGATTTGCTCATTGTTTTCGTTTATTTTAACCGTTCAAAACGGTTCGGCATTCCTGCCGTTTGTTTCTTTTTGAATCGACGTGATTTCCTATTTAGTTTTCAAAGATCCGCTCGCTGCTCTCGTTTCCCGTTTCCGTTTCCCGTGAGCGCTTATTTATAATACCAAACCGACCATCCTCTGTCAACTGAATTCGCTCGCTTTTCGAGCTTTTTCGGAACTTCTTTCCTTACTCTCTCCCGCCTATATAATAAGGATAAGAAACCTTCGTTATTCTACTGTTTGCGGATCATCAAGAGGTAAAGTTGGAAGTATCTGTCGATATCTTCCGCATTGAAGGGGGATTTTTTCTCTTCGATCACGTTCAGCAACTGATCCAGACTCCGTTCGACCACTTCGATGACATCTTCGCCATATCCCATATGGCTGGAGTGTTCTTCGAATTCGTCTTGGTCCAGGATGTCATATCCGCCGTTGGGATAGATTTTCACATCGAGGTCATAGTCGATGTTCTTGATGGCTTCCCCGTCGTACAAGCTCGGCGAGGCAAGGTTGCAATAATAGTAGACCCCGGTCTTGCGCATCATGGAGATGACATTGTACCAACGGTCGGTATAGAAGAAACAAATCGCAGGTTCGCGGGTGAACCATTTGCGACCATCGGCTTCGATGACCCAGGTTTTGTTGGTGACGACCACATACTTCGTCTCGTCCGCGTCGATGACCAAGCCTTTCGACCAGGTGCGATGAAGCGAACCATCATGCTTGTAACTTTGGATGTAGACTTGACTTCCGATTTTGGGTAACATGTGGCGCCTCCTTTACGTGAACTTTATAATTATACCCTATTTCGAAAAGTGTGAGAATAAAAAGCCGTCGGTTGACGGCAAGTTTTAGTTCATTCACTCGGTTAATCGATCATTACCGGGGTGTTTGATCGATGGATCGATTCATGAATCGACCGGACTAGGCTGCAGGTTGAGGGGTCGGCTCCTCTTCCGCCGTCATCATCTTCGCGATGCCTTTATCCAAGAAGACGGGAAGGATGGCGAAATACGCCAGTACCTGTCCGATGATCGAGATCACGCTTAGGTCGAACACTTCGGCGAGGAAACCATAACCTAGGGTCGAGAGCGCCATGCCCGCGATCGAGAACGAGGAGACAAAGCCGATGACCGTCGCGCGTTTATCCCTTGGTATCGCCAAGATCATCGTCGCATTGAGTAACGCGTTTCCGATGACGTTGAGAAAATCACTGATGAAGAAAGTCGTTGTCAGCCAAGGGAACCCTCTCCCCATGAAGCCGACGATCAGGATCGCTGTCTGCAATGTGAACGCTGCGACGAATAATTTCATTTTATACTTCGCCGGGATCTTTACGACCCCGAGCAACAACATCGCCAGGACGGCGGCTAAACTACCGGCCGCGACGAAGAAGCCGAATTCCGTCGTACTCAATCCTTTTTGGACGGACAACGGGATCAACAACGACATGTATCCCGCACCGAAGAAGTTCGCCGCCAAGGCACCCAGGATCAACGCATTCAACCCGGGGGTCGCGATCGTATCTTTTGCCCCTTGGACGACATCGTTGAGGACATGCTTGACGGAGATCGGTTGGCCTTGCTTGACGCCTTCGGGAATGTGGATGAAAAGTTCGGTGAATGCCGAGAACAAGAACGAGATCCCGTTGATGACGATCATCGGGCCGATGCCGAAGAAAGCAAGCAACGCCCCCGAGACACCTTTTCCGATCAGACCGATCAAATTGTTCGTGCCGGAAGAGAGGGACTGGGCGCGGACCAACTCGGAGTTGGGCACCAGGTCCACAAAGACCGTCATGGTCGCCGGTCCGAAGAACACCCCGCAGAACGCCGCCACGAACGCCGTGAAGAGAACCATTTCGACACCCAATTGTCCTTGGATGGCGAAATAACCGACGCCGATCATCAACAACCCGCGCAAGAAGTCCATCCCGACGATGATCTTCTTACGATCGCTGCGATCGACGATCGCGCCGGCGAACGGATTCAGAAACATCATCACGAACATACTGATGGAAGACATGACCCCCATCAATGCGGTCGACCCGGTCTTCTCGAACACCCAGAAGCCGATGGAAATGCTATACAAGACATCCCCGAAAACACTGACCGCATGTCCTTGCAGTAATAAGATGAAATTTCGGTTCCAGAGTTTCGTAGGTTGGATAAATTCTTTCATGCTTGATACCTCACAGATATAATTTAAATCTAATAATTAATTATGTCAATATATTTATTGATTTTATTAATTATTTCTTGATTTTATTACTCAACAAAAGGAAAAGAGAGCGATTAAGCTCTCTTTAATGCGAGTCGTTGGATTAAAATCGGCACGACCAGGGCGCAAACCAAGGTGGTCGCGACCATATAGGGTGCGTTGTAGGCCAAGGATCCTTCCCAATTCAAACCCCAGAAATAGACGCCGGCGAACCAGTGGATCAAAAAGCGTAGGAAATTGGAGACATAGATGCCGGTATGGATCGGGATCTTGCGAACGTTGAACGTCGGGAACCACGAAGACAACCCATAGACACCGAAGGCGACGACGTATTCCAGGATGTAGTCCAAAAGATTTACGGAATAGATGACGCTGGTCATGGGCATCAATACCAAGGCGACGGCGACGACGATCCATCCTTGTTTCCAACCCAGATGATAACTCGCGACGATCAGGACGATGACGCTGATGCCGATCGATCCCCCTTGGGGCATTTGTAAGAATGGGATCAAGCTGGAAATGAAATCCAACACGATGAAGAGGGCGGCGTACAGTGCGATTTGCACCAATGTGAGAACTGCTTTTCTAGAGTCTTTCATTAAAAAACACCTCCGTGAAAGAGGCGTAAGGAATTGAACTCCCTACGCTAGTTTGACCTAGATCAGGTGTTGAGGGTTTTGCTTGCGCATCTCAGCCGTTAGGCTCCCCTGTTCACACGTTGATTATACCACGGACTATGGTAAAATGAACGAAAGGAGTGAACATTATGCACGAAATACACGAACGAAGTGATGACCATGGATTATTCCTGGCCCAATTGCAGGCACTGATCGAGGATGAGCCCGATTTCCTCGCCAACATGGCCAACACGGCTTCTTTGATCTATCATACGTTTAGCGAACTGAACTGGGCAGGTTTTTATCTGATGAAAGAAAACGAACTTGTGCTAGGTCCGTTCATGGGGAAACCGGCGTGTACGCGGATCAAGCTTGAGAACGGGGTTTGCGGAAAAGCAGCCCGCACACGGGAAGTCCAGAACATCGCGGATGTCCACACTTTTGAAGGTCACATCGCCTGCGATAGCGCAAGCAATTCGGAACTGGTCGTTCCGATGGTGAAGAACAATGAATTGATCGGGGTGCTGGATCTCGACTCCGTCGCCTTTTCCCGCTTTAGTCCTTTGGATCAAAAAACAATGATCCAAGCCGTATCGATAATACTTTCAAAATAAAAGGTTCAAGAGTTCGCTCTAGAGCCTTTTTTCATGGTTCAGCAACATTTCCTTCAAGTGCACCCCGCCGGCATAACCGGTCAGGCT
>DOUE01000018.1 GCA_003520745.1 Erysipelotrichaceae bacterium | reverse complement strand
TGGAACGACGGCATGAACCTGGTGGGCCGCGAAGGCAAGGGCGAAAGCGTCTGGCTGGGCTGGTTCATGAGCGATACGCTGACCAAGTTCACTGAATTCTGTTGCCAGAACGAAGCGCAGGATAAAATCGATTTCTATACGAACCAAAGCAAAAAAATCATCCAGGCGATCGAAGAAAACGCCTGGGATGGGGAATGGTACCGACGCGCCTATTACGACGACGGGAATTCCATCGGTTCTTCGAAGAACCGTGAATGCCGCATCGACTCCTTATCGCAGAGTTGGGCGATGATCACCGGGCTAGGCGATCCGAATCGGGCGAAGACCGCCATGGAAGCCATGGAAAACAACCTGGTCGTACGCAACCAAGGGCTCATCAAACTCCTGACACCGCCGTTTGACCAAGGGGAATCCGATCCGGGGTACATCAAAGGCTATCTCCCGGGTGTCCGTGAAAACGGGGGTCAATACACCCATGCGGCGGCGTGGGCGATCATGGCGAAAGCGAAGTCCATCCAAGGGGATGCGGCGTGGGAATGGTTCGATCTCATCAACCCGATCAACCACACCCGCAACTTACGGGAGTACTCCGTCTACAAAGCCGAACCGTATGTGCTCAGTGCCGATGTGTACAGCGAATATCCCCACCAAGGACGCGGAGGATGGTCGTGGTATACCGGATCCGCCGGGTGGATGTATCGGGCCGGGATCGAAAGCATCCTCGGTCTACAAAAAAACGGGGACACGTTGACGATCCAACCCAATGCGCCAAGAAACTGGCGTGAATATGAAATCATCTATACCTACCTCGATACGACCTATGAAATCAAGATCCTCAATCCGGAAGGGTTGAACCGGGATCGTCATAGCCAGCGGATCGACGGCGTGCTTGGTGAAAACATGCCGATCGTTTTGGTCAACGACAAAGCGGTCCATCGCATCGAAGTCATCAGCGATTACCGCAGATAAACAAGAAGCAGATCCGGTACGACCGCGATCTGCTTTTTCATCGCACCTATCTTCCTCTCTAGCATCGAATCCTGTAAAATGAAGGAAATAAGCGAAAGTGAGAAAAATGATCCATCCCCTTGATCCGATCTTTGATGAACAATCCGTCGTACTCATCCTCGGTACGTTCCCCTCGGTGAAATCCAGGGAAGCGAATTTTTACTATGCGAATCCGCAGAACCGGTTTTGGCACGTCCTCAGTGCGATCGTCAAGGAAGAATTACCGAAAACCGACGATGAAAAGCGACGAATGCTTTTGAAACACAAGATTGCATTGTGGGACGTCGTGTCTTCCTGCGATATCCTAGGGTCAAGCGACAGCTCGATCCAAAACGTCGTCCCCAACGACATCCCCGGTCTTCTGAAGGAATCCTCGATCACAAGGATCTATGCCAACGGGATGAAGGCGATGGAGCTGTATCGAAAACATTGTCAGGAAGAAACGGGGATCCCCATCCACGTTCTGCCGTCGACCAGCCCCGCCAACGCGTCGATCCCGTTATCACGGCTCATCGAGCGATGGGAAGATGCCCTGAAGATCGAAAAGGGCAAAAGTGGGATTCATGTTGATTGACAAGGACGATTAAGTGTACTACAGTAATAGTACAGAGAGTACAGTTAACGCATGCGATCATGCAAAAGGAGCGTCCCATGACACTACTCGACAGTCCGTTCTTCACCTATCTGATGCTTGTTTTAGCGGGTGCGGTTTATTTTGTCATCTATCGTCTGTTTTTTAACCGGGTCCTCAAGTGGAAAATGATCCACGCCATATGGATCCCGCTGATTTTCACGGCCGCGATGACGATCTATGCGGTCAGTCTGTTGTCCACGCCTTGGTTTGGAGCCAACCGATCGTTTCTATCCCAGGTCGGGGTCATCGCCGAGGTGAACCTTCCTTCCATTTCCTTCTTCATCCTCTTCTTTCTCTTCGGTAACCGAAAATAGATGAATCCACATCCCGCCATCGCGGGATTTTTCTTAAGCTTTCCTTAAACAATTAAAAAAGCATTGTATCTTCGCCCCGCCTTCGCTATGATTTCAATGTTAAATCATCAAGGAGGGAAGCATGGAACTAAACGATGTGATTCAAGCGAGACGGTCGATCAGGAAATTCAAAGACCGGCCGATCCCGCAAGATGTTTTGGATGAAATGCTTGAGTCGGTACGCTTGGCTCCCTCTGCAGGGAATGCGCAAGGGCATGTCTTCGGTATCCTTCAGGATAAAGAACTGAAAGAGCAAGTGGCCCGCGCCGCCGGTAATCAAGACTGGATTGCAAGCGCACCGATCGTCTTCGCTTGCTGTGCGGATTTGAGTTGGGACATCGCGGACCAGGCGGAAGACGACTTCGGTTTGATCGTCAACCGACTCCGCTTCGACAACGACTTCCTGGACTATCTGTGTCGCTATCCAAACAAAAAGGCACGGACCACCCTCTTTGAAAACGCGACCCCCTTGATCCCGATGGAACACATCTTCCTAACCGCGGTCTCGCATGGCTTGTCCGCTTGCTTCGTCGGATACCTGGACATCCCGAAAATCAATGAAATCCTACGGCTACCCGACCATCTGACCGTACTCTATCTGCTTCCGGTCGGGTATCCGGATGAAACGCCTAAGATTAAGAAGAGAAAAGAAGTATCCGCATTCGTCTTCCATGACACATGGAAGAAATAACCCGAAGGAGATACCATGGAAACAAATCAATCGATCATCGAGACAATGAAAATCAGGACGTCGGTTAGAACCTACGACGGGCAAGCGATCGCCGCCGATACACTTGAAAAACTAAACGAAAGGCTACGTACCATCAATGCCACTACGACCATCAAAGCGCGCTTCATCCTCGGCGAGATGAAAGACACGGATGGAAACGCGGTCAAGAAACTCGGGACCTACGGCGTCATCACCGGGGCGAGAACCTATCTCGTCGGAATCATCGACCAGAGCGAAACCGATGCGGTGCAGTTCGGGTATCTGTTTGAAAGCATCGTTCTTTACGCGACACAACTCGGGTTGGGGACATGCTGGCTTGGCGGGACGTTCAATCAGGAGGACTTCAAAAAAATCGTCCGCTTGGGCGAATCCGAAAAGATCGTCATCGTCTCCCCCGTGGGATATCGTAAAGACCGTGCGACTCTTATGGAAGGGATCATGCGGACGATGGTGAAGGCGAACAACCGGAAACCTTGGACCGAACTGTTCTTCAATCAAGACAAGACACAAACCCTCGATGAAGAAGGGGCGGGAGGATACGCCATCCCGTTGGAAATGGTGCGCCTTGCGCCCTCCGCTTCAAACAAGCAACCGTGGCGTGTCATACGTAGCGATACTGGATTCCATTTCTACCTTTGCCGCACGAAAGGCTATGGATCGGCTTCCTATGACGTTCAGATGAACGATCTCGGAATCGCCAAGTACCACTTTGAGAAAGCTGCGGACGAACTTGGTTTATCAGGGAAATGGGATAAGATCGACCATCCGGTCGTTGAAGAATGGGAATATGTCACAAGCTGGCAAGGAAACTAAGCCGAAAATCCTCTGTCGAGCCCATCTTTTCTTTTAATTTTCACGAAAAGACGCATTCGATTCATCATCCTTCCTTTGACCCTATTGAATCCGAAGACATAACTCGCTATGATTTTACTATTGAACGATACATTCACGCAGATTGCGTTTTAAAGGAGTCCTATGGATACCAAGAAACTGAGAACGTATTTAGTCATCGCTTTTGGATGGACATGGACAGGCTGGATATCGGCGTATCTGTTGAGTTTGAGTTCAGGGATCCCTCTGGTGACGGATACGACGATCTTCAACCTCATCGAAATCATCCTCAACGGGAAAGAAACCGTTCCGCAAGTCCTGTTTTTCCTTGCGGTCTACGGACCGTTGGTCGGTTACATCGTGGTGAACCATGGGAAAGCCCCCTCGGAAAACATCGATAAAAATTACGAGTTCATCCTTCTGGCGTTCATCCTCCCGGTGTTGATCATCGTCCCATCGTTTCTGCTTTGTCTGCTTTTCGGCGATCGTATCCAGACCCTGCCTTCCATCTTGATCATCATTTCGACCATCGGCTTGTACTTCGTCTCAAACATCGCTACCAGCGGGACGGAAGAGTTCGGTTGGCGCGGTTTCCTTTATCCTTATCTTAAACAAACACAAAAAACCTTCTGGGATATCTCCTGGAAGGGCGGTCTGATTTGGGCGATCTGGCATTATCCGCTCTTGGTCATCCTCTATATCGGGCAAGGGTTCGCGGTACTGCTTCCATCCTTGGTGGGCTTCACCGCCGGGATCGTCGCCATGAACTACATCTCCAATTTCATCTATGAAAAAACGAAGTCCGTTCCGTTATTGATGGCGATGCATGCCCTAAACAACACCGCCAGTTTCGCTCTCTTGCTTTTCTATCCGCAGACTCCGTTTCTGATCGTCGTCCATGCCATGACATGGCTGGCGGTCGCCTACTTGGAAAAGAAATACAAGATCGTCTAGTATGATTTACGAAGGGGGAATCCGTATGGGAGATAGAATCATCGTCTTTCTGTTCGCCATCGCCGTTTCGATTTTACCCGAGATTTTGGTGATCCAGTTCGATCCGTCGATCCTGTCTTGGGTGCTACCACTAAAAACCGTCATTGTCCTATTGCTTTTGTTCCTATCCCGAAAGAAAAACCGGTCCGTCATCGACTTCGGACTGGTTTGTTTTGTGCTTCTGCTCTTTCAACTTTTCAGCGACAAAATCCAAACGTTGAATCTATGGAAAGAACTTTTCTCGAAAAATACGTTCATCGACGTAATCGGCGCGAGCTTGTTTCTCAAGTCCTTCTCGGTGATCCTGGTCCTTGCGGTTCTCTTCATCCGTCTCAAAGATCGTCGCGCCTTCTTTTTAACAAAGGGGAATCTCGACGTCTATGCTTCCGAAGTCAAGTGGCTGGGGATCGACGCGAACTGGGTGACCTGGAAGAAGCTGGCACTAGTTTCAGGGATACTGATTTCGCTTGGCACCTTCATGGGGACGGTTTTCACCGTGACCGGGTTCAACATCCCTAAGAACGCCGGCGAACTTCTAAAGTTCTTCCCGTATATCTTAGGGTTTGCCCTCCTCAACTCGCTTTTCGAGGGCATCGTATATCGTAATGGGATCCTTGCGACCCTTTCTAGAATCCTACCTCAAGAGAAGGCGATCCTAACCGGTGCCTTGATCTTCGGGGTCGCCCACTACTTCGGAGCGCCGGGAGGGATCATCGGAGCCATCATGGCGAGTTTTCTAGGCTGGTTCATGGGTCGAAGCGTCCTTGAAACCAAAGGGATCGCCGCCGCATGGTTGATCCACTTCATGCAAGACACGGTGATCTTCAGCGCGCTTTACCTCTTTAATTTCCTATAGAAAGCGAAGTTTCCGTTTTCTCCTCGAGAAAGCCGATGACTTTCGCTTCGTATTCTTCGGGAAGCGTCTTGAGGGCTTCGGTATGCCCGCCTTCGGGTACGATCCACCAACGGGACCGATCTTGCGCGGACGTGTAATAAACTTCGTTATAGTCGATTTCATCCTGGATCGATTTCGCTGAAATGAAGTAGAACCGGGTATCTGTCGCTTCTTGAATCGATGTAAGCATAGGTTTCGGAGCGTTCGTTTGACCCCATAGCGAGGCACTTAGGTACATCACGCGTGTCGTGAAACTGACGAAAAGGTTCTCTCGGCTTGAAAGGGCAAGATAATCTTGGATCGATCGATGCGTCGCGCCTTCGCTGACGATCGATTCGATCTGTGGAAACCGAGACGCGGCGGAAAGCAACGCCTCCGCCCCCATCGATAACCCGATGGCGTGAAGGTGCAGATGCGGGTCTTGTCGGGTCAAAAAGGATAGTGAGGCTTCGATATCCAGTTCGCTCTTCCATCCAAAGCCGTTCACCCCGTCGCCACCGCTTTCCCCGTGGCCGCGCAGGTCGACCGCTAGGACCCCATAACCCCTTGATGCAAGCAACAAGGCATGATTACGAACCCCTTCGCGCGACGAAGTCGCCCCATGGAGAATCAGTACGGCCGAACCGTTTTGGGCGGGGGCGTACCACGCCTTCAGTTCGATGTCGTCGCTTGTGGTCATGGTGATTTCCTCAAACCCCGACGGTGCGTCGTCCACCGTTTCCGGATAGCGGAACGTCGCAAAAATACCGACGCCGACCGGGAGTAAAAGATAAACGACAAGCAATGCGCCAACGACGATCCAACCGAGTATCTTCCAATGTTTCTTCTTCATATGGGCAACCGTTCCTCTTCTAAAATGATAGCATACCCCGACCGGTTTGAGAATCGATCATCCATGTCGGATTCAAGCGGCGACCACAGGTTCCCTGTTCGCATAAATCGCAATAACCAACGATTGCAAGGAGGCAGTATGTTTCTCGTCACGTTTACAGGCATTCTCTTTATCGCCGCGTTCATCGCCCTTGGCTTCGGGAAATCCTATGTTCCCGACAAGTCCAGGAAAGACACCGCGGACACCCGCAACGGCAGCGTCAAAGTCGTTTTCCGTCTACGAGGCCAACAGTTGCTTTCGCTCTTCACCCTACTGCTTCTTCTGATGGGGACCGTCAAGTTCATCCCGGTCAACTCCGTCGGGATCAAGTTCAATCAGTTCACCGGCGTCAGCGAAGAAGTCTTGTCCGAAGGGATGAAATTCAAATCGCCCTTCGACACCGTCTACATCATCCCGACCGAAGTGCGCACCAAGACGGTCGCGGACGTGGCCGGTCAAACCAAGGACGCCCAATGGATCAAAATCACGATGGACATCAAGTACCGTGTCTCCGAATCCAACGCATTCAAGGTGTTCAAACAATTCAAGACCTTGGACAAGGTCGATGAAACGTTACTAACGCCTTTGGTCCAACGTTCGATCGAAGAAGTCACCACCAAATACAATGTCATCGACATTCTTGGTGAAAAGAGAAACCAAGTGTATACCGAAATCGAACAGGTCGTCAAAACGAAATTGGCGGAAAGCGGGATCGAATTCTTCAGTCTTGTCCTGATGGATACGGATGCCGGCGAAGCCATCGAGTCGGCCATCGAAAAAGAAGCGGTCGCGAAGAAGGAAGTCGAAACCGCATTGCAGACCCAAGAAAAAGCACGCATCGAGGCGGAAACGAAAGTCATCGAAGCCGAGAGCGCCGCGAAAGTCAAACTCATCGAAGCGCAAGCCGCTTCCGATGCCAACCGTCTGGTTTCCAATTCCATCACACCCGAGATCCTAAAGAAGATGGAGATGGAAGCCCGTCTGAAATTCGGTTGGGTCGAAATCACCGGTGCGCAGCTGATCATCGGTCAATAGTCGCGAAGCCCCGAACCAGGGGCTTTTCCTTGTTTATCCCCTCGCATTTTTTATGCATTTCGCCCGCAGTCTTGATTCACACTGTATGAAAGGGTATCATAAACACAGAGAGTTTCGATCCGATTGAATCCTCGATCCAGGAGAAACATGAAAAAAATCGACCTAAGCCGACTACGCTTCTTCGATGGCGCCATGGGTACGCGCCTTTTCGAAATGGGTTATCCGTTTGGTCCCCGTTTCGAAGAAATCAACATCGCCCACCCCGAAGCCGTCCAAGCCGTCCATCGGTCCTATGTGGAGGCCGGGGCGGATTTCATCACCACCAATACGTTCGCGATCAACCCTCTCAAAATGGCGGGAAGTCGGTATACCGTCCGCGAACTGGTATCGGCTGCGGTGATGAATGCGAAAGAAGCGGCTCAAGAGCACAATTACATCGTCCTGGATATCGGTCCGTGCGGGAAAATGCTGGAACCGTATGGGGATCTGACGATCGAAGAAGCGTATGGATCGTTTAAGGAAATCATCGCGATCGCAAAAGACGACGTCGATGCGATCCTCTTTGAGACGTTTATGGATCTGGACGAAATCAAGGCGGGGATTCAAGCGGCGAAAGAGACATGCGACCTGCCGATCTTCGCCACGATGACCTTTGAATCCAAAGGCCGCACCCTGATGGGTGTGGATGTCGAAACGATGGTCGCCGAGCTGGAAGGCATGGGTGTCAGCGCCTTGGGCGTGAACTGTTCTCTTGGACCGATCGAACTGCTTTCGGTGGTCAAGGAACTGACGGAAAGATCGAAGCTACCGATCCTGGTCCAACCCAACGCCGGCTTGCCCCATGTCCATGCGGACGGTAGCCTGCATTATGACATCACTGCCCAGGCTTTCGCGGATGCGGTCGAACCCTTCATCCAACGAGGGGTATGCTTGATCGGCGGATGTTGCGGAACGGATGCGGAAACGATTAAAGAACTAAAACAACGGTTTCAACCCGAAAGATAAGAGGAGAACCATGGAGAAAATCAAGAGTTTCACCGTCAACCACATGCATCTCGAGCCCGGGATCTACGAATCACGCCGGGACTTGATCAATGATTGCGTCATTCTGACCTATGACCTGAGGATTACCCGCCCGAATGCGGAACCGGTGCTCAATACCGCCGAAGTGCATACCATCGAACATCTCGGTGCGACCTTTTTGCGCAATCATCCGAAATACAAGGATCGGGTCATCTATTTCGGACCGATGGGATGTCGGACGGGTTTCTATCTCGTCATGGCCGGCGAACTTCCCAACAAGACGATCTTCGAAATCGTCCAGGCGATGTTCGAATTCATCGCCTTGTTCGAAGGCAAACTCCCGGGGGGCGAGGCCGCGGATTGCGGGAACTACCTCGACCATAACCTGCCGATGGCGCGATGGGTCGCGCGGAAGTATCTTGCCAGTCTGTCGTTGATCCGCGATCTATCGTTCACCTATCCGGCATAACTTGATCCACAACCTGAGGAGGAAGAGACAATGATCGCACGAAGCATCGTCATCGAAGGGATTCAGAAGGTCAATATCATTGAAGAAGAAATCAATCCGGGGGTCATGAAAAGCAAGGAATGCTTGATCGAAAGCATCGCTTCGTTCATCAGTCCCGGTACGGAATTGTCACGAGCTTATGGGCTGAAGAAAGGGGCGACCTATCCGGTTCGCCCGGGGTATTGCTCGGTCGGGAAAATCCTCGCGAAAGGGTCCGATCTCAAAACGGTCGAGATCGGAGACACCGTCTTGTTTTCCGGTCCCCATGCCAGCCATCAGGTCTACGACATGGCCAAGAGCGACGGGGGAGTCCTTTATAAACTCGATCCCCGTTTATCTCCGAATGAAGGCGCGATGATGATGATGTGTTGGATCGCGATGAACGGGATCTTGACGGTGGATGTGAAACTCGGGGATACCGTCGTGATCTTCGGGATGGGCAACCTCGGCATGATCCTTTCCATCCTCTATACCGAGATGGGTGTGAAAGTGATCGGGATCGATCCGGTCGCCCATCGCTGCGAAATCGCACGATCCATGGGGTTGAAGAATGTCATCCATTGCGCACCGGAAGACCAGATCAAAACCATTCTTGAATCGACCCATCAAAAAGGCGCCGATATCGTCATCGATGCGACCGGCATAAGCGCGGCGGTCGAGAACGCGGTGTTGTCGACAGGTAGAAACGGGCATGTGGTGCTCTTGGGGACGCCGCGTGTGGACTATGTCACCAACATCACCCCGATCTTGAATGCCATCCACATGAAAATGCTGACGGTGCACGGGGCGTTGAACCGACGCTTCCCCTTCGAAGAGAAGGAAGGGTCGCGTCTCAGTGTCAGACGAAGCATGGATTATTTGACGGAATTGATGCTGAAGAAGACGATCGACGTCGAGAAATTCATCAGCCACGTCATCAAACCGGAAGAAATCATGAGTGCCTACGAGGGACTCATGTATCATAAAGACCAATACACCAGCGTCATCATCCGCTGGGAATAAGGGGGAAACAATGGACCAATTCGACCGACTCCCACCGGAGTTCGACGCCGTCAAAGACAATGACGAAACCATCTACTGGACCGGACAACCGAAGTTCGTCCCGTTCTTAGCGAAAGGCATCCCGTTTCTGATCATCGGCTTGCTTTGGGGCGCTTTCGACCTCTTCTTTCTCATGAACATGATGTCGATCGGAGGGGGACAACCCTTCATCTGGATCTTCATGCTGCTACATCTCTTTCCATTCTACGGAAGCATCCTCAACATGTTCCGTTTGGCCTTGGTCCACCAGAACACCTTCTATGCGATCACAAGCAAGCGGTTGATGTTGCGTACCGGATTCTTCGGGATCGACTTCAAAGCCGTGGATTACGACAAGATCCAGAACCTGGAAGTGAATGTCGGACCCTTGGAGAAACTGTTCAATGTCGGGACGATCCGGGCATTCACCGGAGAGTACGCCCACACGAAGAACGGGACCCGACCGCTCTTCAACGAGTTCATCGCGATCGACGAACCCTATGAAGTGTTCAAGAAAATCAAACAGGTTTCACTCGACATCAAAACCGATTGGAACTACCCCAATAAACTGCGTCCTGAAGAAAATCCGGGATACAACTCGAAATACACACCGAGAGAGTAAGATGAAAAAGCCCGAAGGGGCTTTTTGATACAAGGAGGCAAGCATGAAAACAGGATTGACATCCGTGACATTCAGAGAGAAAAGCGTAGAGGAAATCATCGCGTTGGCGAAAGAGGCGACCCTGGATGGCATCGAATGGGGAGGGGACGTCCATTGTCCGGCAGGGGAAATCGATACCGCGAAACAAATCCAGCGGCTATGTCAAGAAGCGCAACTTGAGATTCTCTCTTATGGATCCTATTATAAAGGACAAGAAGGGGAAGACTTTCTCCCCGTCCTTCAAACCGCCGTCGCATTGAACGCCCCGGTCATCCGGATCTGGGCGGGCCGCATGTCCCCCGAAACCATCACCGAAGAGTACTTCGAGATGCTCGTCAAAAACATCCAAAACGCCTGCGACGCGGCACGTAAAGAAAACATCGTGCTCGGGTTGGAATATCATCGCCGATCGATGACGCAAACCAAGGAAGGGGCGATGAAGTTGATCCAAGCGGTCGACCGGGAGAACCTCAAGACCTATTGGCAACCCAATCCCGAAGTGACCTTCGACGAGCACCTTCAGGAAATCAAGACGATCGCCGACCATTTGATCGCGATGCATGTGTTCAACTGGGATGAGGCGAACACGAGCTATTTACTGGAGGAGAGGGAGGGGGTCAAGAAATGGAAAAAGTACGTGGCGTGCGCACGGGGATTCGGCATCGACCTTCCGTTGATTCTGGAATTCGTTAAAGAAGATCAGACCGAATCGTTTTTGAGCGATGCGGCTTCGCTGCAAACCGTCCTGCGTAAACCGGTCGCCGTGTTTCTGGGGGATCCCTCGGAAATCAAGCGTGTCTATTCGCCGGATACGATCCGACGTCTGCAAACCCAACTCGATCTATCAAACGAAGTCATTACGAGAGACGAGATCGGGCATCGTCTCGATCTTCTTAACCGGTGCGAATACCTCTTTTCAACCTGGGGTTTTCCGAATTTGGACAAGGAAACGATCCGACAGATTTTCGTGAACCTTGAGGCCGTCTTCTATGCGGCAGGATCCGTCCGTAAGTTTGCGACGCCCTATCTTGATCTTGGCATCCAGGTATTCAGTGCGTGGACGGAGAATGCGATCCCGGTCGCCCAAAGCGCCGTGGCGCAAATCCTCCTTTCAAACAAAGGGTTTTTTCAACTTTCTCGTATCGATTCAAAAGCGGAGTATGCCCTTCGTAAAAACCAAATCGAGGATTTTCCGGGAAATAAAGATGTGAAAGTCGGGATCCTCGGGGCAGGAAGCATCGGACGACGCGTCCTTTCCGCGCTCAAGGAACAAGGGATCACGACGCTTGTCTATGACCCCTACGTATCCGACGACGTCCTTCGCTGCCTCGATGCGAAACGATCCGATCTGCAGGAAATCTTCGCGACCTGCCAAACGATCTCGAACCATCTCCCCGATCTTCCCTCGACCGTAGGCATTCTGAACTATGCTTTGTTTCAGTCCATGAAATCAAACGCCACCTTCATCAACACGGGGCGGGGGGCGCAAGTGGTCGAAGAGGATTTGGTCCGCTCACTACAGGAAGAACCAGGGCGCATCGCGATTTTGGATGTCACTTCCCCCGAACCCCCGAGCGATGACAGTCCGTTCTACACGATGAAGAACGTGATTCTGACCCCTCACAGTGCCGGAAGTTCAGGCCATGAAGTCCGACGGATGGGGGAAACGATGTCAGTTGAATTCGAACATCGCCTCTTGGGCGAGAAAACATCCAACGAGGTGACGATGGCGATGCTTGGGACGATGGCCTAGATCCAAGTTCATTACTAATTCTTGCGTTTCGCCTATGATTTGGGACTACTCGATTTAGCGGAAATGTGGTAGTCTTTACTCAACGGCGAGCAAGGAGGAAGTTTTGTGAGCGATGTGCAGATTTTACTGAGCGGGACTTTGTTTACGATCACCTTGATCGCCTTGGCGATCGCTTTTCACGCCTTCACTTCGATGAAGACACCGGGTGCCCGGGTGTTTGGCATTCTGTGCGTCGCGAGCGCGATCTACACCGTCGGGTATGCGATGGAACTCATGAACACCTCCCTGCACGCCATCGACTTCTGGGGGAAGTTCCAGTACGTCGGCCTTTCGTTCATCCCCGCCCTTTGGGTTTTGCTTTCCATCGATTATGGAAACAACCGCGCCCGATACAACAACGTGTTTTACTTCTTCCTGTTGATGATTCCGATGATCACGGTCTTCATGCGCTTCACCAATGAAGTCCATCATCTCTACTATACGGAAATGTCGTTGGTATCCAACGGTCATTTCACCTTGCTTCAATTCACCAAAGGACCTTGGTATTACGTCCACGTGGTCTACTTCATCGCATGCGGGAGTTATTCCACCCGGAACTACATCGTATTGAGTCAAAAGACAAAAGCGTTGATGCGGATCCAGTCGCTGATCATGGCCAGCGCAAGCATCATCCCGATGATCGCGATCCTGATGAACGTCGTCGGGACGTTCCCCTACGGTGTCGATGCCGGACCGTTCGCGGTGTTCTTCGTCTTCATGTTGCTGATGTTCGGTATGTATCGCTACAACATCCTTAGCTTGATCCCCAAAGCGAGGGATAAGGCGTTCGATTGGATTCAGGACGGCGTGTTGGTACTCGACATGAACTTCCGTCTGATTGACATGAATACGGCGGCGAAAAAATACTTCAGACAACTCACCTTCCTTAAAAACGGTGCCGAACTGGAAGATGTCTTCGCACATCAAGAAACGATTGCCCGGCGCATTCGGTCGTGGTCGACGGACCCTCAACGTGTCAGCGAAGATCTCAGTTTTGAAATCGAAGATGAGTTGAGCGGATCCCTTCGCCACTTTAACGTACGGTTATCCAAGCTCTACGAGAACGCCATCCAAATCGGAACGATCATCATTCTCAGCGATGTCACCGCCTCGAAGAACATGATGGAACAGTTGGCGAATTTGGCGCGGGTCGACGAAATGACCGGATTGATGAACCGACGGTATTTCTTCGAGCGGATCCATTATGAAGTGGATCGCGCCAACCGCAACGGATCGTCCTTGTCGCTCATCCTTTTCGATCTTGACCTCTTCAAAAACGTCAACGACCGATATGGTCACGCGGCCGGGGACCTCATTCTGCGGAATGTCGCGGATTGCTGTAGGCAGGCTCTACGTAACGTCGACTTGTTCGCCCGTTTCGGCGGGGAAGAGTTCATCGTCTATTTACCGGATTGTTCATTGACGGACGCCATCGATGTGGCTGAACGTTTGCGTAGTTCGATCGAAAAGGAAATCACGTTCTATATGGGGAACGAAATACGCATCACCGCGAGTTTCGGCGTTTCCAACCATGATTGTGCGATCCAAGGAGAGTGTCTTGACGTCAACGAACTCATCCGTGCCGCCGACGAAGCCAGCTACATCGCCAAACGCGAAGGTCGCAACCGGGTACAAATGCACATTCGCCCCATTGAATCAACATCGGGGGTATGATGGATACAGGTGGGAGAAAGAAGGTTACATGGAGCGTCGAAGTCGTTGGCGGAATGTGCAACGTTTCTATCTTGCGATCAGCGGGATCGGTTTGATTCCATGGCTTTTCGTGATGATCGGCTCACGTTTCGAACTCACCGAATTCTCCGCGAACAGCTTCGCTTTCTTCGGAATATCCGTTTCGATCCATGCGTCGATCTCGTTTACTCTGAGTTGGATCGGGTATATGACTCATCGCGAATCCTTCATCCTCGTCGCGATCCTCCTTAATCTTTGCCTTTTCTTCCTCTTCGCTTTCGGCGAACTCGATTCGATCCTTTCTGCGATCCCGGGGTATCTCTTCGCCGTCGGTAATTTCATCCTCCATTCGGTTTTAACCAAATCAACATGAGCGCATCGCTCATTTTTTTACGAAACCACGAAACTCATCGTGATACACGAAATCTTCACGGATTTTCGATATAATGGATACGCAAGGAGGATTCTCTATGAGCCATGGACTAAAACAAGATTTCTTGTGGGGCGGAGCGGTCGCTGCGCACCAGATCGAAGGCGGATGGAATAAAGGAAACAAGGGACCAAGCATCGCGGACGTCATGAGCGCCGGGGCGCACGGGATTAAACGAGTCATTACGGAAGGTGTCAAAGAAGGGGTGTTCTATCCCAATCACAGTGCGATCGAATTCTATGACCACTATAAAGAGGATGTCGGTCTGTTTGCGGAAATGGGGTTCAAATGTTTCCGTACTTCGATCGCATGGAGCCGGATTTTTCCGAGGGGCGATGAAACGACCCCCAATGAAGAAGGCTTGAAATACTATGACGATTTGTTCGACACGCTGTTGGCGCAGGGCATCGAGCCGGTCATCACCCTGAGCCATTTCGAAATGCCGTATGCGTTGGCGAAGGAATACGGTGGGTTCCGTAACCGGAAACTGATCGAATTCTTCGTACGCTATGCCGAAGTCGTGATGAAACGCTATAAAAACAAGGTGAAATATTGGATGACCTTCAACGAGATCAACAACCAGGCGAGTTACGATGAGGATCTGTTCACGTGGACTTGTTCGGGCTTGTTGTTTGAGGAAGAAGATCATCGTGAACAGATCGTCCTTCAAGCGGTCCACCATGAATTGATTGCGAGCGCTCTGGTCGTCAAGAAAGGTCACGAAATCAATCCTGAATTCAAGATCGGATGCATGCTTGCGTTTGTGCCGATCTATCCCTATTCCTGTGCCCCCAACGACATGATGAAGAGCGTCGAAGAGATGCGCAGTCGTTGGTACTATGGGGATGTCCATGCCCGCGGGGCGTATGGATCCTATGCCAAAGCGATGTGGAAGAACAAGAACATCCACATCGAGATGTTGCCGGGGGATGAAGACATCTTGAAAGAAGGGGTCGTCGACTACATCGGATTGAGTTATTATATGTCCCATGCGGTGAAAGCCGTTGAAAGCAAGGATGAGAACGCCCACGTCAAGAATCCCTACATCACCGCTTCCGATTGGGGTTGGCAGATCGATCCGGTCGGACTTCGTTATAGCTTAAGCGTATTGTATGAGCGTTACCAAAAACCCTTGTTCATCGTGGAGAACGGGCTGGGTGCCATCGACCAAGCCGGACCGGACGGAAAGATTCATGATGTCTATCGGATCGACTATCTCCGTAACCACATCCGCGAGATGAAGAAAGCGGTCGAATTGGACGGGGTGGATCTGATGGGGTATACGGTTTGGGGATGCATCGACATCGTTTCCTTCGGGACGGGGGAAATGAAGAAACGCTATGGATTCATCCATGTGGATAAAGACAATGAAGGAAACGGAACACTGAAACGTACGAAGAAAGAAAGTTTCGATTGGTATCGTCGCGTGATCGAAACCAACGGGGAAGAACTTTAGGCACACAAGCACACGACTTGTGTGCTTTTTTTCTGAACCGAAAAGAGTCGGATTTCCGTTGACATTCCCCTACCGCCTACGTATAGTATAAATATTAGGACAAGTGTCCGAATTCCGGGAGGTGAACGCATGCGTAGGATGATGGATAAAAAAGGTCAGTCGCAGCGTATTTTGACTTCCGCCATCAATTTCATTTCCCAACACGGGTATGCGAACGTCTCCTTGCGCGACATCGCCCAAGACGCCGGCGTGGTGTTAAGTCAACTGAATTACTACTTCAAAAACAAAGAAGGTTTGTTTGTGGAAGTGATCAAAACGGTGATGAAGAAATATCTTGTGGAAATCGAAGAACTACTTCAACGCGGATCGACCGCGAAGGAGAGAATCAACAACTTGGTTTCCTACTTCTCAAGTACGATCAAAGAGAATCCCAAAACCTTCCGTCTCTTGTTCGATCTCTCGAACATGGCGATGTGGTCGCAGACGTTCCGCGACTTACTCAATAGTCTCTTCGATGATCTGGCACGGTTGATCGAGAAACATGTCCTGCCCTTATGCGACAAGGATAGCCGTCTTCAAAGTTTTTCCCCTAATGCGATCGCCCGTATGCTTTTCGGGGCGATGTTCGGGGTGAGCATCCAAGCGTTACTGAATAATGAGGAAGAGCAACTTCCCGAAGCCATGGCTGCGATCGGAGCGATACTTTAATGGAAATGATTCAACGCGAGAACATGGGGAAACGATGCATCTATATCATGCTGAGTGATACGGGTACGCTTTTAACACGTGCGATCCGTGTTTACACCCATCAGCAATACAACCACATCTCGATGGTCCTTGACGGGGATTTCGACCAAATCTATAGTTTCGGACGGGTGAAGGCGAACAACCCGTTCATCGGGGGGTTCATCAATGAATCGGAAACCAAGATCTTCGATGTTTTCGATGAAACCACCTGTACGATCTTGAAACTGGATGTCGATGATTTGACCTACGATAACATTACGGAAAGCATTCGAACCTTTAAAGAAGACCGCGACCTCTATCGATATAACCTGATCGGATATATCGGATTCATCATCAACCATCCGATCAAACGCCAAAACGCCTATTTCTGTTCCCAGTTCGTCAGCGAAACGTTGGAACGCAACGGTGTGAAACTCTTCAATAAACCCCCTGAACTCGTTTTGCCTTCCGACTTTTTGGAATGCGATGCGATGACCCGGATCTATTCGGGGAAATTCAGTCAATTCGCTGAAATCGTTTGATCGATCGGAGGATGAACATGCGTATCGGGATATTTTCGGATACTTATGCACCGGATGTCAACGGGGTCGTAACCTCGGTGATGCTTCTGCAAAAAACCCTGGAAGACCACGGACACGAGGTGTTCGTCATCACCAACCACCCTAAACTCATCGATATCCACTACCAAAACCATGTATTGCGCTTACCGGGCATCAAACTTAAGTCGCTCTATGGGTATGTCATGACCAGTCCGATCCAACTGCGGGCGTATCGGATGATCCGCAAAATGAAATTGGACTTGATCCATGTACATTCCGATTTCGGCGTCGGGATGTTTTCACGTTTCATCAGTTTTCGGCTTAATCTACCGATCGTGTTTACCTATCATACGGAAATCGAAAACTACACGCACTACATCAATCCGCTGGAACTCCGCTCGGTCGAGAAATTCTCGCGCTTCGCCGTGGCGAAACTGAGTAAACAACTTGGCGATCATAGCACGGCGGTCATCGCACCTTCGAAGAAGACGAAAGACATGTTGCTGCGCTATGGCGTCAAAAAAGATATCTTCATCGTTCCGACCGGTGTCGACCTTGAACGGTTTTCATCCGCATCCCTCGACATCAATAGGATGACGAAGATCCGCCTCGCCTATGGCATTTTGCCCGAAGAGTGTCTTTTTATCTATGTAGGTCGGATCGCCAAAGAGAAAAGCATCGACCTAGTGATCGACGGGTTTCATCNNTGAACGAACTCCGGCAACAAGTGCTTGACCTCAATCTTGAAAAACAGGTTAAGTTCGCTGGAAAGAAGTCCGCAGACGACGTCCCCTATTATTACAACGCGGCACAAGCCTTCATCTGCGCCTCGCGGACCGAGACCCAAGGACTCACCTATCTTGAAGCCATGGCTTCCGGATTGCCGATCCTTGCCCGTCCGGATAAGGTGTTGGAAGGATTGGTTCATGAGGGAACAACAGGATTCTATTTCGAAACAGAGGAAGAGTTGGCGCGGACGGTCGAACGGTTCGCGCGACGTTCAAAGGAAGAAGTGGATGAACTGAAGAAAAACATCCACGAAACGATTCGTCAGCTTGACCGTGAAGTGTTCTACCACAACATCATGGAAGTGTATGAATCCGCACTGAAAGATTTCAACCCAGAGTGAAAACAGCAGCGCTCCCGAGTTGGCGTAATCGAGCATAAAAAAACTGCCGGCAACAACAGGCAGTCGATCTCGTACAATCAACGAGTTCAAGACGATGGGTTTACGTCATGTTGACATGGGGTAAACCTTTTATATGTGAGCTGATCCCGAAACGCGCTATTTTTGTGTTGCGACGAAATCTGCGGGTAGAAGTAATTCGGCCTTTTTTCTCTTCACAAAATCCAATACTTCGGTTTTGCTGTTCTCATCCAGCGATTCGATTTCCTCTAGGATATCGGAAAACTTTTCGTACTCGGAAATTGAGAATAATACAGCATCCAATTGATTGTTCTTAAATACGAAAATTTTACCCAAACTTTCAGTACGATCACGTAGGGTCTTATAGTTCTTAATAATGTCGGAATTCGATACGATCGCTGATTTTAGAATTTTCATTTTTGACCTCCTGTCTTAATCTACAACCATTATACACTAATTCGAACAATGTTTACAACTATATATCAAATGAATATTAAAAAAGAATATATATTAAAATATGAAAGCAACAGACTATACAACGGTAAGGCTTGACCCGCAGTCAACGCAATATTCATGAACTCTATTCTAGCATATCCCAACCCACGAATCTATCATCCTCTTCGATTTTCAGGAGATCCCATGAGTTTTGCTTATTCTAAAGGGTTTATTCGAGATCAAAACCATGATGGGTGAAGTTTGAATGGCTTGACTTATAATTTATCAGATCAAGTAAAGTTAGAATGATTGTGGATAAGTAGAGTAATATTCGTAAATTGCAACAAATATAATAATAAATAATATAATATATATTCTAATAAAAATTTGACAAAAAGTATGAATAGGTTTATGATGTGCATGTCGTAAGGGACGAAATAAAGGAAATCGGATCGCTTCATCGAAGAAGTTCGGTGTAAAAGCTTCGTGTTTGTTTCTTCCGACGTTGAAAATGCGTTTATTTATTCGTAAGTCGGACTCAGTATTCAAATGAACTGAGGAAAGGAGTACTCACATGCTAACAACAATCGCAATCATCTTAATCATCTTGTGGCTTGCCGGCGTCGTAACCGCGACCTCGATGGGTGGATTAATCCATATCCTGCTTGTCATCGCCATCATCATGATTCTTATCCGAGTTATTCAGGGACGTAGAATCTTTTAATTGATTAACATCGCATCTTTCATTGAACTGAATTAGAAAGGAGAAAAACATGAAAATCACAAAAAATCTTGGTTTCCTATTATTAGGGATTTGGTTAATCATTTCCGGGCTATCGCAGGTCATGAGCATCCCGGTCGAATCACTTGGTATGATCCTCGCCATCTTAGGGATTGCTTCGGGAGCCATGATCATCCTCGGAAGATAGAATCCCGTAGTGCATAAATCATGGAATTCTGTCCAATCGGACAAGGAGGTAGTGAAGATGAATGAACTAAAAGATAAAGTGGTCGAAGCTTCGGCGAAGATCATGGATGCCGGAGATCAGATGAAAAAGGATCTCAAGGACAACCATAGCGAAGCGAAGGATAAACTCGACGCGATGAATGATAAGACCAAAGGCAAATTCAATCAAGTGAAGGGGAACGTCAAAGAAGAAATCGGCAAGATGACCAACAACAATAAACTTCAAGCCGAAGGCGTTGTCGATCAAGTGATGGGCAAGGCACAGGAAATCAGCGGCGAAATCAAAGAAACGATCCTGGATGCCAAGAAGAAGATTACGAAGTAACGATCTAAAACGAAACGGGATCTTCCATCAATAAGGAATATCCCGTTTTTTTATCTATCGGATCTCGATGATCTCGTAATCATGGGTCAGAAGGTCGATCCGCAAGACTTTGCGTTCCAATAATTCGCCCTTACCCAACATGTATTTAACCGCTTCCGCGACTTGGATCGAGGCGACCACACCGGGAGTGAACGATGGGTTCCCTAAATACGTCTCGATCCCCCGTTGGGCCTCGCTCGGGTACAAGAAATCAAACAGCCGGTCCTTCGGTTGGATGAAAGCGACTTGGCCGTACCAGCCGCTGATCGCCCCGTGGACCATCGGGATGTCCATGACTTCGCAAATATCCTGCAATAATCGACGGACAGGGATCGTATCCACCGCATCCATCACCAAATCGGCGCCATCCAGCAGATCTGGAGCGTTATGCGTCGTTAAGCGCTGTACGATGACCTTGGTTTCGACCTGTGGGTTGATGGCTTGGATGCCGTCACGGACCACTTCGGCTTTCGGATGTCCGATGGTCTTCTCATTGGAAAACAACTGTCGGTTCAAGTTTGTCTCATCGAAAACATCCCCGTCGATCAAGATCAACTTCCCGACGCCGACGCGCGCCAATTGATCGGCGATATATCCCCCCAATCCCCCTAAACCGACCACGGCGACACAGAATGTCTTCAACTTTTCCTGTTCTTCGTGATTGATACTGCTCTTATTGCGGTCATATCGATCTGCCATACCGATCCCCTCCTTTGTTTAAACCTAACATAGCCGGGCAAGATACACAAGCATCAACCTTATCTTGCGTGAAAGCGATGAAATGCTATAATACAGATAACAGGATTTTCAATGAAAATCAAATGAAGCATCCGCTTCAAAGGGGAAACGTATGAGTGAGCAACCAGTCGTCAACAAGCCCAAAAAGAAGAAGCATACCTTATTGTGGATCATTTTATTGACCCCCCTTATTCTTATCGGAACCGGATTCGCGATGCTTTCGATTCCCAAACAAGCGAAGGTCGAATTCACCCAAACCGATTTGGATTCCTATCTCGCCAAAGGCGGGATCATCCTGAACGAAAACAGCGCGTCCTTCGAAGAGATTTTCGCGGGGAAGTTCCAGGTCGTCGGAAAGAAGGAAGTCGAAGCGACCGTGACCAGCGCCGAAGCGACCGCCATCCTCAATGAAACCTTGAAGGAAGGCAGCGTGTTTAAAAACATCCGCATCAAGTTCGTGGGTGAAAACAAAGTCCAGGCCTCGGCGACGATCACCGATGATTTCTCCCAGATCTACACTTTGGTTCCGGAAGCGCAGAAATATGACGATTATCTCAGTACGATGAAGGGGAAATCCGTCTTCATCGGAGCGACGTTGACGTTGGGTGCGAATGCGTTGTTTGAAGCCGAGATCGAGTCGCTTTCCGTAGGTAGCCTGCCTTTACCCGTCGACCAAGCCAACGACTACGGTACGATGTTGGGGACGGCGTTGAACCAAAAACTATCCAGCATCCCGAATTTCGAGGTCGAGAGTTTCAAGATCGATGCCGAAGGTCTCCACTTTAAAGGGACCATTCCGCAAGAAGTCCGTTCGGTCGTGAATTGATCAGACGCTTCAGTGCGTTTCGATCGGTTTTCTTCATTTCGTTTTTGGGAAATTCATGAATCAATAGAATTCTTTTCGGTCGATACCACCGGTCCAGCGTTTCTAGCGGGCCGGTGATTTCTTTTTTTATGTCTTCCTGTCGTTTGTGTTGTTTTACGCTCACGATCAGACACAATCGACCTTCTTCATCTTGAAGTGCGATTGCTTCCTTAATGTCGGGAAGCGAGAGCACCGCGTCTTCGATTTCGTGGGGATCCACGAAATACCCGTTGATCTTCAGCAGATGATCCCTGCGGTACAGGACGACAAGATTACCGTTCGCATCGATCTTCCCGATGTCCGCACTGCGAAAATACCTCTTTCCGTCCATCGATACGAACGGATCCGCATCACGAAGCCCGTCGTAGCCATCCATCAGGATCGGTCCATGGATCAGGATTTCACCGGCTTGTTCATCGGCGCATCGGTTTCCATGCTCATCCACCACGATGATTTCATTCCCCGCAAACGCTTTGCCGCATCCGTCCGCCATCCCATCGGACACGCACACCGCGGTCAGCGTCTCCGTACAACCATAACCGACCTGGACGACGGCTTGGCTATGCCCGTTTCGCAAGAGTACATTAAACTCCTCGATCAGTTTCTTCGGGGTCGCTTCTCCGCCGCAGAACACATTCTTCACAAACGAGAGATCCGCCGTATGCATGCGCGGATCCTTTAGAAACAAACGGAGCAGTTGGGGTACGGCGGCGATGTAGGTCGGTTTTTCCTTGAGGAATTCAGGCACGATCGTGTTTCGTGCCAGTCGGGGAATCAAGATGCATCGTCCCCCCAACGCAAGTACGGTATGCATCGAAATCCCCAGGCCGAAACCATGGAAAAAGGGAAGGATCGCAAACATGGAATCTTGGGTCGGGACGGGATCGATGATGCGGGTGAGTTGGTCGCAGAGGGCATCCAAGGTATCGTGACGTAAACGGATCCCTTTATTGAGACCTTGGGTCCCGCTTGAGAACAAGATGAACGGTTGCGGATCCTGCGCCACTTCGATCGATCCTTGGGGTTCCTGGTATCGGTAGCGGAGCGTTCCGATCGTTAAGATGGAAGGCAATAGGAAATGAAGCGATCGGATCGATTTCGGAAGGGCGTCTTTCCCGTCGACCAAAACGACGCGTCTTCCTTTCAGGGCTTGCCGGTATTTCGGATAGAGAATATCCGTCATCACCGCCAAGTCGATGCGGGACTGGTCGCAAAGCAATTTCATTTTCGACCCGATGGTCAACGGATGGATCATCACCGCGATCGCCCCGATGCTTTCACAGGCATAGAAAAACACCGGGAATTGCGGGAGGTTCGGCAAGATCAGCGCGACCCTGTGGTTCTCTTTGATGCCCTCTTTTCGCAGAAAGAGTGCCGCGGAATGAATTTGACGACCCAATTCTTCATAGGTGGTATGCTGATGGTTGCATGTCAGAGCGATCGCCTTAGGATACTTCTCCACCATCGATAAAACGCGGCGGATCGCGATCATCTTGGGTTCTCCAGACAATCTTTAAAGAAAGCCAAGGCTTTGAAAAGTTGCTGCCCCTCTGAAATCCTCTCATCGATCGTAAAGGTGATGGTTACCTTGCCTTGTTCGTCGAGTCGACCCAAGGTGATGAAGAGGGAAGAAGTCCCCCATTCATACAAATGATGGAACACGGCGTCCCCGTCGACGCTGCCCAGATTCGCGATGACCAAGGAAGTATGCAAAGGGTCGGCGTGAATCAGAGAAGCTGGAAGCAAACCGAGTCGATCGACGAAAGAAGCCAGGGACAAGCCGATGCGAAACAAGGGCATCGGAAACCGGTCCAAAGTCTGGATCAGTTTCTTGAACCCTTTTTCTTTTTCACCGCGGACCGTCGAAATCCGATGATCCATCTTTTCTTGGATTTCGGATGCCGTCTGCTTCTCCTCAAGTTCGATCTTCACCAAGGAAATCGAACCCTCTTTGCTGACATCCTTCTTCATGACCGTCGACACCGACATCGTCGTGTGTCTGAATTTCTTCCCCCCCAACATGAAATCATTGAGGAAAGGGAAACGAAGTACGGTCTCTTTACAGACATAGAGTACATACGAAAAGAAACGCAAGCGATGCTCGCGTAGGTATCGGACCAACGACTCGCTCTGGATTTCCAGGATGTAATAGACACAGGCGCTCTGGCGGGTCGGAAGGATCGCGGCTTCCACTTTCTGATAAGCTTCTACGTTCAAGGGGATACGGTCGGGGTTTCGCATAGGATACTCCTTTGAATCAAAGGTAACATAAAGAAACCGGAGCGACAAGTCAAAAAGAAATCCCCTTGCGGAGATTTCAGAGCGATCGTTATTCGACGGTGACCGACTTGGCGAGGTTGCGGGGTTTATCCACGTCGCATCCGCGCAAGACGGAAGAGTAGTAGGCGAACAACTGCATCGGAACGATGCTTAGGAAGGGCATCAATTCGTTGCGAACATCCGGAAGGGTGAAGACCATGTCGGCCACATCCTGGATGTAAGGTGCGTTTTCCCGACAGACAAGCAGGACTCTCGCCCCTCTCGCCTTGACTTCCTTGATATTGGACACCATCTTTTCATAAAGGTCGACCTGGGTCGCCAAGGCGATGACCGGGAAATCCTTCGTGATGAGGGAAATGGTTCCATGCTTCAGTTCACCGGCCGGATAGGCTTCCGAATGAACATAGCTGATTTCTTTCAACTTCAATGAACTTTCAAGCGATAGGGAGTAATCCAACCCCCGTCCTAAATAGAGGAGGTTGTGGGAATTCTGGAGCTTGGAAGCGAAGAGTTTGCAGTCGCCATGATGCTCCAGAACATGTTGCACCAGATCGGGGATCTTCAAAAAGTCTTCCAACAACCCACCGAGTTCTTCCTCGCTACGCGATTGACGCAATTCGGCGAGTTTCAGGGCAAGCAGGAAGAACACGGCCATTTGGACGAAGAACGCCTTGGTGGAAGCGACGGCGATCTCCAATCCCGCCCAGGTATAAAGGACATAGTCCGCTTCGCGTGCGATCGAGGATCCGACGACATTGACGATCGCCAAGGTCGGGACATGGTTACGTTTGGCTAAACGAAGCGCCGCCAAGGTATCCGCGGTCTCACCGGATTGGGAAACGATGACGACAAGGTCTCCGGGAAGGAAAACCGGATCGCGGTATCTGAATTCGGAGGCGACATCCACGTCCACCGGGACGCGTGCCATCTTCTCGATCAAAGACTTCCCGACCATCGCCGCATGCATCGCGGTACCGCAGGCGACCATCGTGATCCGCACCACGCCTTTCAGCATCTCATCGCTGATCCCTTCGCCTTCGAAAGATACGTTTCCGTCGATGAGTCGCGGGGAAACGGTTTGCGTGAACGATTTGGGTTGTTCGTGGATTTCCTTCAGCATGAAATGCGGGTATCCGCCTTTTTCCGCCGTCTGTTCATCCCAATGGGCATGTTGAATTTCCTTCGTGATTTCTTCAAGGTCCAAATCCAAGATTTGGACGGAGTCTTTCTTCACGATCGCGATCTCGTTTTCTTCCAACAGAATATAGTCGCGCGTATACTTTAGGATCGCCGTCATATCCGACGCCACGAAGTTCATGTCCTTGCCTAAACCGATGATCAAAGGACTGTCTTTTCGGATGGCGTACAATTCGTCGGGGAACCCCACGAACATTATTCCGACCGCGAACGAACCCCGGATTTTCTCCAAGACTTTCTTGATGGCTTCAAGCGGCGTCCCTTTCTGGACGAAGTAGTAATCGACCAGTTTCGCCAAGGCTTCCGTATCCGTTTGGGTTTCAAAAGCATACCCTTTACGAATCATTCTTTCTTTGATCGGAATGTAGTTTTCGATGATTCCGTTGTGGACGATGGAAATGCGATGATTTCCATGAGGATGCGAGTTGATGTCCGACGGTTCCCCGTGGGTCGCCCAACGGGTATGTCCGATCCCGACACTCGCCAAAGGCAAGGGATGTTCATCCAACTTCTTCTGTATTTCATCGATCCGACCTTTGGTCTTCACGGTTTGAATCTTGCCTTCCAAAAACACGGATAAACCAATCGAGTCATACCCACGGTATTCGAGTTTGCGTAAACCCGTAATTAAAACTTCGGTCGCATTGGGTGAACCCACGACGCCGACAATTCCACACATAATGATGATTTCCTTTCAAATGCGCGGTTCGATGAAGAATTTGTCTCCTTTGTCCTTCATCTTTCGACAACCGCTTGCCGAAGAGGCATCCGCCGAGTCTTTCGATACTCCTCTTTCCTCGTCACTGTTTCCAGCCGGGCGCTATGATTCCTTCAATTCAAACCGTATTTCCTGTTCTCACCTCCATGACGTGTACTATAATATCATACTCGATTCGCAATGAATACCACCCATCGACGATAAAACGATGGGTTTCATCCATTATCTACGAAAGATGTGAAATATAAAAGAATTCGTAACGCTTTCGTCACAACTCGCCTCTACAATGGACGACAAAGGGGAAAATTATGAAAAAAAGAAAAAGCAAGGTCAGGACATACATACAGATTCTATTCTTTGCGTTGATCGCGATTCTCGCCGTCAACAACACGCTGGCGGAAAGCGATGCGGCGATCGCTTGGATCCCGGTGCTATCCTTGCATGCGATTTGTCCATTCGGCGGGGTCGTCACTTTGTATAACTTGGCGACGGTCGGCGACTACATCCAAAAAATCCATGCATCCTCCGTCATTCTTCTCGCAATCAGCATTGTCATGGCGATTCTGTTTGGTCCGGTGCTTTGCGGCTGGATCTGTCCGTTGGGATCGCTTCAGGAATGGATCGGGAAAATCGGAAAGAGAATCTTCAAAAAGAAATACAACGCTTTCGTACCCAAGAAGGCCGATCGCTATTTGCGGTATATCCGTTATCTCGTCCTCATCTGGGTCGTCTATGTCACCGCGAAATCCGGAACCCTCGTTTTCAAGAACGTCGACCCCTACAACGCTTTGTTTACCTTCTGGAGCGAAGAAGTCTCCTACAGCGCGGTTCTCGTGCTGATTCTCACGTTGGTCGGCAGTCTGTTCATCGAACGCCCCTGGTGTAAATATGCCTGCCCCTATGGCGCATTGATGGGGATTTCCAACAAGTTCCGCATGTTCAAGATCCGTCGCAATGAACCGACCTGCATCCACTGTACGAAATGCGATCGCGCCTGTCCGATGAACATCGAAGTATCCAAGGGACAAGCGGTTAAGAACGCGCAATGCATTTCATGTTATGAATGCACCTCCGAACAAGCATGCCCGATTCCCGATACGGTGACGTTAAGCGCGACGTTCAAGAAAGTCGTGGCGGGTGATAAAGTATGAAATTGACAAGTCGAACCATGGCATGGGTTTTGCCTGTGATTCTATTTGGAGGGATCCTCCTCTCCCAAGCGACCGGAGTCTGGTCAAGCGACACGGAGAAAAAGCCGAATCGATTCGAGGACGGGATCTTCGCGGGGGAATACGACCCTGCGGATATCCGAGGTTCCTATACCTTGATGGATGTATCCAACTTGTTTGAAATCGATCTTCAAGTCCTGATTCAAGCCTTTACCTTGAAAAACGACATCGACGCGGAGAACTTCCAAACCAACGATCTGGAAAAGTACTTTACGGATTCAGGATATGAAATCGGAAATGAGTCGGTCCAAGTCTTCGTCGCCCTCTATAAAGGATTACCGATCGTCTTGGACGATGCGGTCTTGCCTAGGGCCGCGGTCGATATCCTCCTTCAAAATCAATCGAATCTAACGGATGAGCAGCGCGCGTATCTGGAAGAGTACGGGAAGGATGTCGTCGCCAGTGAAAACCCGGTTGAAGAAGAAGAGGAAGAAAGCGAGATCAAGATCAATGGGACGACGACGTTCCAATACGTGATCGACTTGGGTGTAACCCACGAAGAGATTGAAGAAATCCTCGGTATGAAATTGGAATACACGAATCAGGCGATCAAGGATTTCTGTCTGGATCAAGGGCTTTCGTTTTCCACGATCAAGACCAAGCTTACCGAAGCGATTGAAACCTCGAAATAGGCTTCAACCGCTTTTTTTATTTTCTATACTTTTCGCTACCAAAACAAAAAGGTTTAGGGTATAATATAAAAGCAAATCGGGACGTAGCACAGCTTGGTAGTGCACTACCTTGGGGTGGTAGGGGTCGCGCGTTCAAATCGCGTCGTTCCGACCAATTTGCGGCCGTAGCTCAGTTGGATAGAGCGAGCGCCTCCTAAGCGCTAGGTCGACGGTTCAACTCCGTCCGGTCGCGCCAGAAGTACCCTCTTGTTTAAAGCCCCGTGCACCAGTGGCGGAATCGGCAGACGCGCACGTTTGAGGGGCGTGTGGTTATACCGTGTGGGTTCAAGTCCCATCTGGTGCACCAAATGATCAGAAAACCGTTGTCATCATCGGTTTTTTTTTGTACTTTTTCATGAATCATGTTGAATCGTAGCCGGTCGGTATAGAATTTAGATGATTTTTATGAAATCACTTTACAGAACAGAAAAAGCGGATATAATAAATATCAGATGATATATATCAATTGATATCAAAGGAGACGAGATGCCGCCGAAAGTAAAAGTGACGCAACAACAGATCATCCAAGTTTCGTTGGAGATCGTGAGACAGGAGGGGATCGATGCGTTGAACGCCCGTGCCATCGCAAGGAAACTGGATTGTTCGATCCAACCGATCTTCAAGAATTTCGAGACGATGGGTAGTTTGAAGAAACAATTGATCCAAAGTGCGCAAACGGTTTATGACAAGTACATCCAAGAAGGGATGACAAGTCCTGCGAATCCGTTTCTCGGCATGGGACTGGGCTACATTCGTTTCGCAAAGGAAGAAAAAAACCTGTTCAAGTTATTGTTTATGACAAACGAGTTTAAACAGAACGGATTGATTCAGATTATCAAGGATGATGAGAACCAGGAAGTCGTGAAACTCATCTCCAAAATGAGCGGACTTGATTTGAAGAAATCCGAGATGTTGTTCATCGACATCTGGATTACGACACATGGGATTGCTTCCATGATCGCGACCAACGACTTGGCCTTGGACGAAGCAGAAGTCACGAAAATACTAAGGGATGCCTTTGCCGGATTCAAACATCAACTCATGATCGAGGAGGAAGAAAGATGAAAGGGTTGTTAAAGAAAAACGCTGTTCTACATGCGGTGGCGTGGATCGGGATTTATGTTGTCAGTGTCAATGTTCTCGATGGGGTTTCCGCCTCGATCGGGGTTCAGAATCTCGCCACGGGTCTAGGGTTGTTCGGGCTATCGACCGTACTGTTCTTGTATTTGAAAAACCAAGAAATGATAAAGACCATCGGTCTGGTGAAGGTGGATTCGTCGACGATCAGAAAGTGTCTATTCTTTATTCCATTAGGAATACTGGCCGTAAGTCAGTTCACGGGGAAATTCAACGCAAGTCTGACGATACCGCAAATCATGATTTTCGGGTTATTGATGCTGAATGTCGGATTCATCGAGGAAGTGATATTCAGAGGGTTGCTTTACAAAGCAATCAAAGACAAATCCGGTCGCAACCGCGCGATTTTGATTTCGGGGCTTACCTTCGGGTTGGGGCACATCGTCAATCTCCTTCGGGGAATGTCGATCGAACATCAATTCCAACAAATCGCCGCAGCCATCATCTTAGGGATCATGTTGGCCCTGATCGTCGAAGTCTCGAAGAGTATCCTTCCAGGAGTAATCTTCCATGTCTTGTTTAACTTCAGTTCGACGATCATGATCGCCGATGCGACGACGGAATTTTACTTGCTGATTTCCATACTTGTCTTGGCGGTTCTATATTCCGCTTATCTCTACGTATCCCAAATCAAGCAGAATCGGGGACTGAGCCTAGTAAAGAGTTCATGATGGTTATTGGTATCGGGTTTTGATGCTTCGATAGAATTTCAATGCTCGTAATCAGATATTCATGGAAGGCATCTTCTCTTGATCGATGCAATCGAATTCAGTGACATTAAAAATCACTTGACCTAAAGCGAACATTACATCGTATAATTCCTGTATAAGCGAGGGAATCCCATGACCAATGCATTCAGTCCGGTTACACTCGGACATCTAGACATAAAGAATCGGCTTGTCCGTTCTGCGACGCATGAGTATTTCGGAGAGCCGGATGGATCGCTTGGCGATCGTCAGTTTGAGATCGTCGAAGAACTGGCGCGTAATGAGGTCGGTTTGATCATCAGTGCCCATGCCTGTGTTACGAAATGGGGACGATCCAGTCCTGAACAAAACCGGATCAGCGAGGATCGGTTCATCGAAGGATTCAAGCGGCTTACCGAAATCGTGCATCGACATGACGGAAAGTTCGTAGCGCAGATCTCCCATGCGGGGGGGAAGGCGCCGTCCAGGGTGAACGAGGGACGGATCGCAAGATCGCCGTCGGGCTTACCCTTGAAAGACCAGACGCCCACGTTGGCGTTTACGTTGGATGAAATCAATGAAGTCAAAGAAGACTTCATCCGCGCTGCGCTACGCATGAAGTCGGCCGGGGTCGACGGGGTCCAGATCCATGGGGCGCACGGATATATGTTGTCGGAGTTCGTGAACTTCGTCGAAAACAAAAGAACGGACGATTATGGAGGAAACGCGATGAATCGCGTCCGCTTGATCCGTGAAATCCTTGAAGGGATCAAAGAAGCCTGCGGGAAGGAATTCCCCGTTCTTCTGAAGATCAATTCCAACACCACCGAAGACAACGGAAGATATGTGGAAGAGTTAATCGAAATGTTGAAGATCCTTAAGGATTCGGGTTTGGATGCGGTCGAACTCTCGGGGACGGGCTTCTCCAACCTCAAGGATGTCCCGACTCCGTTCTTCTTGGAAACCGCGGCGATCGTCCGTCGACAGGTCGATCTACCGATCATTCTGGTCGGGGGAACACGCAAGATCGAAGACGTGGAGCGTGCACTTGAAGCGGGGATCGAAGCGGTATCGATCAGTCGTCCCTTCATCAGCGATCCGGATCTGGTCGCCAGATTCAAACGAAGAGAAGCGGCGAGATGCATCCATTGCAACCAATGCTTCGTCCTGCCGAAAACCACCGGGAAACGGTGCATCTTCGAAAAATAAACCTGTCGTCGGACAGGTTTTTAAATGGAGTTGCGCTTGATAATTTCATAAGGAAGGAAATTCTTTTTCTTCAGTTCTTCTTTGCAGTGCCGTATCTTCTTAAGCAGGAAAGACATGGCATCGCTTCCCATTTGGAAACTGTTGAGTTCGATACTGGTGATCGACGGATGACTGAGATAGGCGAAAATCGTATTATCGAAGCCGACCACGGCTTTGTCTTGGGGCACTTGATACCCGTGGGCGTTCAGCTCGTCGATGACGCCGCAGGCGATCAAGTCCGACGTGACGAAGAAAGCCTCCACATCCGGATGATTGGATAGAATCTCGGCCGTGACTTGTTTGCCCGAAGCGAAACCGAAGACGACGTCCTGGGGTCTCGGTGTCAAAACCGGAAGATCGTTTTCGATCATCGTATCCCGGTACGCGCGGTATTTCTCGTTGGCCGAGATGATATCGACCGAGCCGGCGTGCACGAACGCGATGTTCTTGTGCCCGGGCAGAATCAGTTCTTTCAGGATGGATCGGCTGGCTTCGTAGAAATCGACGCTGAAATATGCGGCCTTCGATTCTTCGGAGTATTCAATCACCTGGACGATCGGATATTGGGCGTCGAGTTCGTTGATTTCCTCCACCGTCAAGGTGTTCGAGAGCAACAACACGCCGTCGACCAAATGGTTCTTCAGCATCTTCAAATAGTGACTCTCGCGTTCACGGTCTCCGTAGGTGTTGCAGATGAGGACGTTATAGTTGTTTTCATGCGCGATCCGCTCGATCCCCTGGACGGTCGACGAGAAAAACGGATTATCGACGCTGTGAAGCAAAATCAAAACCAGCCCTGTCGTTTCGCGGCGCAACATGACCCCCATGGCGTTGGGTTGATAATTCAGTTTCTTGATTGCGTTTTCAACGCGTAGCCGGGTGTCTTCGTTCACTTTCGCCGTGTTGTTGATCACACGTGAAACGGTCGCGACACTTACTTTCGCCAACAAGGCGACTTGCTCGATTGTGCTCATGGTACCCACCTTGATTTCCATCCATATTTTAGCATAGTTTATTGCGATTGTCAGAGGGTGCTTGTAAACGATTACACAAGAAATGCTTTGACGCGTGCAATCGCTTACAATTAGAATGAAGGTACATAGGAAATATAAGGAGGAACTATGAAAAAACTTATAATCTTAATTTCCATGTTGTTGGTTGCGTTCTCTTTAACCGGATGCGCGCCGAAGAAGACCGTTGAAATTACGTTTAAACAGAACAAACCTGAAATCGATGCCCAACTGCAAGCTTTCGCAGCCGCATACGAAGAGGAAACCGGAGTCAAGGTCAACATCGTTTCCTGCGGCGGCAGCAGCTGTTCGCTGGGCGACATGCTGAGATCCGATTATGCTGCGGATGAAATGCCTGAAATCTTCCCGATCGATGGAATCGAAGCCTACAATGAATGGGCGACCATCATCGACGATCTGTCGGGCGAAGAATGGGTTAAAGACACGGACGTCTCCTTCAAGGTCGACGGTAAAGTCGTCGGTTTCCCGGTCTCCATCGAAGGATGGGGCATGGCTTACAATGCCGATCTTCTTGAAGAAGCCGGCGTCGACCCTGCCACGTTGACGAATTATGATGCGTATATGGCTGCGTTTGCCAAGATCGATGGAATGAAAGCCGAACTCGGCATCGACTCCGTCGTTTCCATGGCGGCCGGTCCGGGCATGTATTGGGTTACCGCCCACCACAACTTCAACAGCTTGCTTTCCAACGGTTTACCGTACGGGGATCGCAGCGTTGTCGATGCGTTGTTGGATGGCGATATCGATGAAACCCGCTTGAATGAATACGCCGACTGGGTCAACTTGCTGTTCACCTATGCCGACAACACCGTATTGACCACCGGAAACTATGACTCCCAAGTCGGTGCTTTCCTCAATCAAAAAGCAGTCTTCCTACACCAGGGCAACTGGGTTGACGGAAACTTGACCGCTGCGACCTTCGACATGGCGTTTGCTCCTCACGGATCGTCCAAGACGGCGACCGACGGGATCTTCGTCAGTGCCCCGGCGTGGTATGTCGTTAACAAAGATTCCGAAAACGCACAAGCCGCGAAAGACTTCTTGGAATTCATGGTCTACAATGAAATCGGTCAGAAGTACATGGTCGAAGAAGCCGGTATGATTCCTGCTTTCAAGAACGTCACCCTCCAACCGACAGGCAAATTGTCCAAATCCGTCATGGCTTGGGCGAAAGCCGGCAAGATCTTCTCTTGGCAACAATACAACTTCACCGGCGATTTCCGCGATAACACCTTAGGCCCGATCTACAACCAATTGGCCAGCAAGGAAGCGACGATCGACCAATTCAAAGCATTGCTGAAAAAAGCGTTAGAAGACAACGCGGACTAATACTCGAAACGAGTGTAAGGGTAGGGTCACACCTACCCTTACTTATATCAAAAACAGGAGGTTAAGGATGAATAAAGACAGACGCAATCAGAAAATCGCATTTTGGCTCTTCCTCACTCCCGTATTGTTCTCATTCTTCATGGTCCAGATCATTCCGTTTGTCATCGGGGTGTATTACTCGTTCACCAACTGGTCCGCGACCGCACAGCCTTCGATCGATTTCGTCGGCTTGACGAACTATATGGAAGCATTCAAAGACGCCACCTTCCTTTATGCGACGATCATCACTTCGATTTATACGCTTGCCAATATCATTCTGGTTAACGTGATCGCGTTCTCGCTGGCGATGCTGGTGACGACGCAAATCAAAGGCCGCAATATCTATCGCGCCGGTTTCTTCCTGCCCAATGTCATCGGCGGGATCATCCTCGGTTACATCTGGCAGTACATCTTCAATCAATTCATTCCGACCGTCGGAGGTATCATCGGCGTCAAGTTCCTTACGGATAACCTGATGCTGGCGGATTCGAAGACCGCGTTGGCTGCGTTGGTCATCGTCAGTACCTGGCAATATGCCGGTTACATCATGATGATCTATGTCGCGGCGCTTCAAAACGTGCCGCGTGACTTGATCGAAGCCGCGCAGATCGACGGAGCGACCCCTTGGCAACGGTTTAAAGCCATCACGATTCCGATGGTTCGCCCGGCCTTTACCGTCACCCTGTTTTTAACCTTAGTGAATTCATTTAAACAATTCGATGTGAACGCTTCGCTGACCGGGGTCGGTCCTTCCACCATGTTCATGGGGAAGGCTATCAATGGCACGACCTTGTTGGCGATGAACATTTCCAACACGTCCTTGGTACTGCGCAATACGGCGTTGGCCCAGGCGAAAGCGATCTTGTTCTTCATCGTCTTGGTTATCTTCTCCCTGATCCAAGTCTATTACTCCAAAAAGAAGGAGGTTGAACTTTAATGAATCGCAAAATCACTCGGAATTTATTGGAAGCCCTTGCGATCATGTTGGTGATCTTCTTCATGGTGCCGCTCGTTTTGGTTTTCATCAATGCGAATAAAACCAATGCGGAAATCTTGAACGCTCCGCTAAGTCTGCCTGAAAACTGGGGGACGATCTGGAAGAACATCGCCAACATCTGGACCAACCCGAACATACGTTACAGTAAAGCCTTGTACAGTTCGGTCATCGTCACGTTCTTCTCCCTCGCAGGCATCACGATTTTCTCCGCGATGGGGGCTTGGGTTCTCGTACGTACGAAAACGAAGACTTCCTTTGCGATCTTCATGATGTTCGTGGCCGCGATGGTCATTCCTTTCCAAGTCGTCATGTTCCCCTTGGTGAAGTGGTTCGGTACCTTCCAGCAATGGACGGGCATCCCGATGTTGCGCAGTTATTTCGGCATCATCGTCGCCTATATCGGTTTCGGGAGCTCGCTATCGATCTTCATGTTCCACGGATTCATGAAATCGATCCCCTTGGACATCGAAGAAGCCGCCTATATCGACGGTTGCGGAAAAGTGAAAACCTTCTTCCTCATCGTCTTGCCGATCCTGAAACCGATCTATGTCACCGTCTTGATCCTCAACGGAATTTGGATCTGGAACGACTTCCTGCTCCCCATGCTTGTCTTGGGTAAGGGGACACCGGTCCAAACCATCCCGCTTGCGGTCAGTAATTTCGCCGGCGCGTTTGTCACGTCGTATGACTTGATGATGACCGCGATCTTCATGGCGTTGGTTCCTGTCGTCATCTTCTTCATCAGTGCGCAGAAGCACATCATCAAGGGCATGGTCGAAGGATCGGTCAAATAGGTGCATCATGAAACTATGCGCATTCGGTGAATTGCTGATCGATGTCACCCCTTACGGGATCTCCGATAAGGGATATGAATTGTGTGAGTTTAATCCGGGAGGGGCGCCGGCCAACGTGGCGGTCGCCCTGCGTAATCTCGAACAAGAAGCTTCGTTCATCGGACAGGTCGGAAACGACCACTATGGGAATTTCCTGAGATCCGTTCTGCGTGAAAAATCCGTCGATGTCGACGGGCTTGTCTTGTCGTCCGACTATCTGACCACCTTAGCCATGGTGAGTTTAGGCGAAGGCGGGGAACGCTCGTTCAGTTTCTATCGTCAAAACGGCGCGGACGTGATGATGAAGCCGCTGCCTGAATACTTCCAGAAAATCGAAGAGGCGGACATCTTTCATTTCGGTAGCGTGACGATGAGCGACGAACCCAGCCGTTCGACGACCTTTGAATTGTTGGAGTATGCGAAGAAGATCGGGAAAATCATCAGTTTCGATCCGAACTTACGGGAATTGCTTTGGGATGATCTTCGCGAAGCGAAGAGACAAATCAAGAAAGCCTTACCATTTACGGATATCTTGAAAGTCAGTGAAGAAGAGTTGTATTTCTTGACCGAAATCAAGGATGTGGCGTCGGCGTGCACGATCTTGTCGCACGGGAACTCGATCCCTTTGATCTTGGTGACATTCGGCGCGAAGGGTTCGGCGTTCTTCATCCGTAACCATTTGATCGAAGTCCCGGGGTTCGGCGTCAAGGCGATCGACACCACCGGTGCCGGCGACGGATTTCTCGGCGGGTTCCTTTCCCGCTTCATGGATCTCAAGAAACCGATCGAAATGTTGTCATTGGAAGAGTTGAGTGGGTTCTTGCGCTTTGCGAACGCATGCGGAGCCTATGCAACGCTGAAAAAGGGTGCGATCGGCGCATTGGCGACGAAGCCGCGCCTTAAAGAGAAATTCGGAGATCAATCATGGATCGGATAGAATTGATCCGTCAACTCTACGCGAAAGTCTACGGCTCGGATGGACGTGCCGTACAGGCTTTCGAACAGCTTCTCGGGTTGATGGAAAGTGCGAAGAGCGGGCGCAAGGAAGACTTGCGCCGCTTGGATAAAACGAACACCAACGGCTATTTCAGCCAGGACAGCATCGGGATGACCTTATATGTCGATTTGTTCGCGGGCGATTTGAAGAAAATGTTGAAGAAAATCGACTACTTCAAGGAACTCGGCGTCACCTATCTCCATTTGATGCCGCTGCTCAAACCCCGCGACGGGGAGAACGACGGCGGATATGCCGTCGAAGACTATCGTCGGATCGATCCGCGTTTGGGGACGATGGACGATTTCATCGCGCTGCTGGATGCATTGAGAAAAGAAAACATCGGGGTCTGCATCGACTACGTGGTCAACCATGTCGCCAGGGAACATGCCTGGGCACAAGCCGCCTTGGCTGGTGATCCAGAAATGCAGGAGAGATTCATCCTTTTCGATACGAAAGAGATGCCCGATCGATACAACCGTACCGTACCGGAAGTCTTGCCGGATAAATGTCCCGGGAATTTCACCTATTATCCCGAGATCAAAAAATACGTGTTTACCTCGTTCAGCGATTTCCAATGGGACCTCAACTTCAAGAACCCCTTGGTTTTCAACGGAATGATCGACAATCTCCTCTTTTTAGCCAATCTAGGCATCACGATGATCCGTTTGGATGCGATCCCGTTCATGTGGAAAGAGGTCGACACGACGTGCAGGAATCTGCCGGTCATCCATGACTTGATGCGTCTTTATCATCTGATCAAACAAGAAGTCTGCCCTTCGGTCGCATTGCTGGGCGAAGCGATCGTCGAACCGCAGGAAATCGTCAAGTACTTCGGGACGGATGCGAAACCCGAATGCGAGATCATGTATAACGCCAATCTGATGGTGGACATCTACCATGCCTTCGCGACCCGCGATACCCGCTTGTTGACGATCGATGCCAACCGTTTCCATCTGCCGCATCGTGCGACGTGGATGAACTATGCGCGCTGCCACGACGATATCGGCTGGGGCTTCAACGAAGATGCGATCCGCAAGTTCGGATGGGATCCCTACGACCATAAGCAATTCCTGATCCATTATTACGGTGGGGATTATCCCGGGACGTTCGCCATGGGTGAGCATTACCAATTCAACCCTGCGACCATGGATGCGCGGACCAACGGCACCTTGGCGAGTCTGTTGGGCTTGGAGAAAGCGCTGAAGAAGAAAGAACTCTATCGTCAGGAAGAAGCGATTCGCCGTATCCACCTTACCCATGCCTTCATCCTTGCCTATCGCGGCATCCCTCTTATCTACTCAGGCGATGAAATCGCGACGCTGAATGATCAACGGTATCGCTTGGATCCTGCGAAGGTACCTGAAGGCCGATGGGTCCATCGACCCTTCTTCGACTGGAAGCGGGCACAAAAGCGCAATGACGTCGGAACCTTCGAATATCGGGTCTTCCAACAATTGAAACAACTCATCAAACAAAGAAAAGCCCTGCCTTATCTTCATGGGCAATCCAGCCAGATCGCCGTCGACCTTGTCAACCCCCATGTCTTCGGGATCGTACGGACCCACAATGGGAAAACATTCTTCGCGCTCTTTAACTTCAGCGAGAACACCCAGATCGTTTCAACCGAGTATCTGCATCCGCTTTTGGTCGGCACCCGCTTTGCGGATGTCTTCCAGGGACGTGAATTCGACGTCAACGACACGCAATTCGACCTAAGTCCCTATGAATTCGTATGGTGCATCGCGAAAAAAGAACAATAACCCGGGAAATTCCTGGGTTTTTTATATTTATATACATTCATTAAATATATACCTTGACAGGCGAAGTAGTATGTATTATGATGTAACTGTAAAAAGGAGGGATGTCATGAATATCACATCCGATATCCTGCGCGGACACACCGAAACCATCATCCTGAGGCATCTCTTGGAAAAAGACAGCTATGGGTATGAAATCAACAAGTCCATCCAGGAAAAGACGAACAACCAGTTCGAACTCAAAGAAGCGACTCTGTATTCGGCGTTTCGACGATTGGAGAGCGCCGGCTTGATCCTCCCGTATTGGGGCGATGAAACCACAGGCGCCAGACGACGCTACTACGCCATCACACCGGAAGGCCGGGCGTATTATCAGCAAAACCGTAAAGATTGGGAAGATGCGAAGATCCTGATCGACACACTCATTTAAGGAGGGAAAAATTATGATCGCAAAAATCAGAACCTACATCAACCGTGCATTCGAGGATGTGCCGCGTACCAAAAAATCGATGGAAATGCAGGAAGAACTGATCAGTAACCTGATCGAAAAGTTCAACGACCAACTCAGACTCGGAAAGAGCGAGGAAGAAGCCTATACTTCCGTCATCGCTTCGATCGGGGATTTGAGCGAATTGACCGAAGGGATGCGTGAACGCCATGTCCTCTCGGGACCGACACCGCAAGAAAGAAAACGCAGCGCCATGTTCGTGACGATCGCCGTCATGCTGTATATCCTTAGCCCGATGGTCTTGATCGTGTTCGCTCAGAATTTTGCGGCGGAAATCACCGGTCTGGCCGGGATGTTCACCTTGATCGCCATCGCGACCGGACTCCTTGTCTACAATCAAGCCAGTAAGCCGAGATATCTAAAAGAAGACGAGACCTTGGTCGAAGAGTTCAAGGAATGGAAATCATCGCGTCAAAAGAACAAGTCGATCTATGACGCCTTGAGTTCCGCGTTCTGGCTGATCATCGTCGCCGTCTACCTGTACGTCAGTTTCACTTACATGAACTGGCATTACTCCTGGATCATCTTCATCATCGGTGCCGCGATTCAAAACATCGTGAAGGCGCTTTTGGAAATGAGGGGTGAACATGAGAAATAGACCCGTATTGAACCTTATCAAAGCGCTCTTCTGGTTGGTGGTCGCCGCCTTGGCGTCGCTGGTCTTCATCGCTTTCATGAACGGGGAGAACCCCTTCATGATCAGGTATGAAGAAGGGGATCTACGTGTCCTACATCAGGAAACCATCAGCGAAGACATTTCGTCGATCGAAATCGATTGGACCTCCGGCGGGGTCGACATCTTGAAATCCACCGACGACAAGATCCACATCGTCGAACGTTCGACCGCCGAGCTTGACGAAAGCAAATGGTTGAAAACGGCGGTCAGTGGTGAAACACTGAAGATCACAAGCCGTAATCGCAATGTCTTCTTCTTCTTTTTCTGGCACACCCCGCAGACCTTCCTGGAAATCCGCCTGCCCGATAAGCTTTATGACGAAGTCAAATTGAACCTTCCTTCCGGACTCAACCGCATCTTCGCGCTCGACGCGAAAACAGTGGACATCGATGCGACATCCGGCGCACAGTATTTCGACAACATCACCGCCGATTCGTTCAGATTGAACATGACCAGCGGATTGGCGGTCCTCAAGGACTTCGACGTGGACGATCTTTCCATGACGATGACTTCAGGTAACCTCACGTTCACCGGCATCGCATCCGAAAGCTTCAGAGCGGAGATGACCAGCGGAATCTTCAACGCGACGCTACGCGACCACGCGCCTTCCACCCTGGATTTCTCGATGACTTCCGGGCAGGCCGAACTCTTCGTCCCGGCGGATGCGGACTTCAAATTGACCTTGGAGAAAACCTCCGGCAGTTTCAACGCCGACTTCACCAACACATCCAACGGGAACACCTATATCCATAAGAACGGTCAAGACGACTATGAGTTGTCGATGACCAGCGGATCTCTAAGTTTCCATGTGAATAACTAAAAACGGTTCAAACATTGAACCGTTTTTCCAAGTTGATGGATCGCGGTTGACATCGAGGTAGACCCATTGTACTGTTATCCTTTAGAAAGAGGGACATATGCAACGGGACATGAAGGCACGTATATTGACGTTTATCATCGGGATTCTCTTCACGGCCCTAGGATTGGCATTGATCGTCAAATCGGCGATCGGACAGAGTGCGGTTTCAGGATTGGCTGCGAACGTCGCTTTTCTTGGACAGATCAAGACCGGTACCGCCCTTCTAGCACTCAACATCCTGTTTTTCGCGGCTGAAGTCATGATCCTCCGCCGTCGGTTCAAAGCGCTTCAACTCCTTCAATTACCCGCCTCCTTGGGGTTTAGCGTGTTGGTCAATTTCTTCCTTTACGACATCCCTCTGGTCGCGAACCTCGCTTCGTCGAATTACCCGGTTCAATTCGTGATCCTGCTGGTCGGTGTGGTGGTCATGGCGCTTGGCATCTCCTTGTTCATGGAAGCTCAGTTGGTCTATATGCCCTATGAGGGCTTGAATCATGTCTTGCATGAAACGTTCGACGTTCCCTTTGGAACGGCTCGCCGTAATTTCGACCTCGGCCTTGTCTTGATTTCGCTTCTTTTGATCCTCTTCTTCAAGATCCCCAACACCACCGTCCGTGAAGGAACGCTGATCCTCGCGGTTCTTATGGGCACGTTGACCAATTTCTTTATGAAACGCTTGAATCCCGGGAAATGACGATCGTCATTTCCCTTTTTTAGTTCGGGTTCGCACGTGCTATAATGTGAAAAACGGAGGATGATCCATGTTCTTCTCCTACGACGATGTCGGTACCGCATTTGAACTCTTCACATTGCCTCATGTGTTGGCGGTCCTAGGGTTCGCCATCCTTCCCGTTTTCCTGCTCATCCGATACAAAGATCGAATCCGAACTTCGAAGCATGAACGGACGATTCGGATCTCCCTCGCGATGGCGGGAATGTTTTGCGAGGGATCGCTTTATGCATGGTATCTTATAAACGGCATCAAGGATTGGCGGATCATCCTTCCCTCGACGCTATGCCCGCTCACCCTGTATCTCAGTGCCTATTGTATGGTCACCTTGGATCGTAAGCTTTCCCCAATCGTCTATTTCTACAGCTATGGCGCCTTCTTCTCGTTCTTGTTGGCGGACATCATCCATGGATACGACCGTTTCCGCTTCTATCTCTTCTTCTTGATCCACGCTTCCATCATCGTGAACGTGGTCTATCTGCGCGTGGTAAACAAGATCGTCTCGGACAAACAGGCGAAACGGAAAGCACAACGTTTCCTGTTTCCGTTCATCCTTGGATCCATCGCGCTTAATGAACTGACCGGTCAGAACTTCTTCTATCTTAAGTGGCCGCCGATTGAGGATTTTCCGGTCTTCCGGCAGGTTTACGATGCCCATTGGATCGCCTATGCCGTACTGTGCATCGTGTGCTATTATTTGCTGATTGAAATCATGGGGGGCTTGGCCTTTCTCTTGAAGATCGACCGAGGCATTTAAGTAATCTTGAAAAATCTCTTGGATGGGGTATAATACACCCTGAACCATGAAAAACACACAATTCGTCCACAATGTTTTCCTTGGAATCGGATAAAATAAAGAAGGAGGATTCAGCATGAAAAAGTTGATCATCGTTGTCTTGGCGCTCTTCCTGATGACGGGGTGCGGTGCGAATGTCACGAAAGAAGATTATGAACAGAAAATCACCGACTTGGAAACGAAGTTGGAGGCGCTGAGTGAGCAGATCGAAGCGCTCAACGATACGGTGAAAGAGTTGACGGATAAGCTCAGGGACGGGGACAGTTACCACGTACTCGACGTAAAGACCGCAAACGGTGTTTCCAGCGTCTTTGTGGAAATGATACAAGGGACGCTCGGCTTCGACGGGGAACTGCCGGACCGCCTGGAGTTCTTGGAGAACCTGACCCGGGACGAATTCGGAATCTACTACCATCATGAAGGTTCGTTTGAGGAAGTGATCGTCTTCAAAGCGTTGGGGAAAGCGGATCTCGATTTGACCGGCGAATATGCCGGGGCGACGATCCTCGCCGATCTGTCAACCGACCAGGTCCTCATCGCCTTGGTGAATCTGGAAAGCAAGCTCGACGATGAAGCCAAAACCTACCTTACGAACCAGGATGTGGCAATCCGTTTCGCCGCCGAACGATTCACCCTCAATCAATCCGCATTGACCAAATAACCCGTTTTTACGGGTTTTTTTATACCGATTTTATATCGAAGTGACAACTTGCTTCCGGCAAGCCTTGAAAGAGGCTATCAGAAGGAATACAATTCTCTTGGAGTCCTAATCCTTCAGGAGGTTATCATGGGCATCATTGAAACAAAGCAATTGACGAAGTATTATGGGAAATCGCGCGGGATCGTAGAGGTCGACCTATCCATCGAAGAAGGCGAGATTTTCGGGTTCATCGGTCCAAACGGAGCGGGGAAATCGACGACGATCCGCTTGCTTCTGGATCTGATCAAGCCGACGCAAGGGTCGGCATCGATCTTTGGTTTGGATTGTCAAAAAGAGTACCGGAAAATCCATGAAGAAATCGGATATCTCCCATCCGAAGTCTTCTATTACGATAATATGAAAGTGAAAGATCTGCTTTCTTATTCCGCTTCTTTTTATAGGAAAGACTGTTCCGCGAAAATCAAGGAACTGGCGAAACGTTTGGACTTGGATCTCAACCGTAAGATCGACGACCTTTCCTATGGTAACAAGAAAAAAGTCGGGATCGTCCAAGGATTGCTTCATTCACCGAAAGTCATCATTCTGGATGAACCGACCGGGGGGCTTGACCCGTTGATGCAACAAACATTCTTCGAGATCCTGAAAGAAGAAAACAAACGTGGGGCGACCGTGTTGTTCTCCTCGCATATCCTAAGCGAAGTGCAGAAGATCTGCGACCGGGTCGCCATCATCAAGGACGGCAAGATCGTGCGCATCGACACCATGAGTTCACTGAAGGAGAATACGTATTTGAAAGTGGATATGGAAACGAAATCCCTGCTTCCCGAGCATTTCTTCAACGGGTCGATGAACAATGTGAAAGTCAACGGCAGCGAAGTGTCTTTCCTGTACAACGGGGAAGCCAACGAGTTGTTGAAGAAACTCTCGTTGTTGGATGTATCCCGCATCAGCATGAGCGAGCCCGATCTCGAAGAGATTTTCATGCACTACTACGAGAAGGAGTAAGCCATGAACATTTTTACTTTCGAGATCAAAAGCAACCTGAAGAGCACGTTGATTTGGATGATCGTCCTGTGCTTCGTTGCGTTTATGTTTCTTCAGATTTTCCCGATTTTCTATGAAAGCTCGGCGTCCTTGATCGAGATGTTGCAGAACTATCCCAAAGAAGTGCTGATAGCGCTTGATTTCGATCCCGACCAATTCTTCACGATCCTTGGATTCTATTCCTTCATCGCCGTCTATATCCAATTGATGGCGGCGTTTCAAGGGATCATCGTCGGCTTGGGGACGATGGGTCGTGAAACACGTACCCATACTTCCGAATTTCTCATGACCAAACCCGTGACGCGACCGATGATCTTCGCCATGAAGGTCGCAAGCATCTTCACGATTCTCGCCGTCACGAACCTTGTCTTATTGATTGCGACGATTCTCGGCTTAAGCGTCATCAATGAACCGTATTCGATGAGCGGACTGTTGCTTGTCAGTCTGAGTACGTTCATTCTACAACTGATTTTCGCATCGATCGGCATCTTCTGCGGTGCGACCTTCCGGAAACTGCGCTCAATCGCCCCGGTATCCCTCTCCGTCGTCTTCGGTTTCTTCGTTTTAAATATGCTGAAAGGGGTCTTCGACGATCCTTGGATCCGCTATTTCTCCCCGTTTCAGTTCTTCGATAAATTCAAAATCATCTCGACCCAGACTTTCGAACCCGTGTTCTTGTTATGGTCGCTGGCCTTGATCGTCCTACTCGTCGGATCAAGCTTCATCATCTTTGTTCGTAAAGACATCCATGCGCTCTAGGAGGTGCACGCTATGAACCTGTTTTTTCATGAATTGAAAATGTATTGGAAATACCTGTTGTTCTGGTCGATCGGGATTCTTGCGATGGTCGGCGGCGGCATCGGGAAATTCACGGGGATGTATGCGACGGGCGGTCAGGACATCACGGATCTGATGGACAAACTCCCCAAAGCCTTTTTGGCGATGTTCGGCATGTATAACATCGACGTGGCATCGATCGGAGGATTCTACGCGATCATCCATTTCTATCTGATGATCATGGGGGCGGTCTATGCGATCATCCTGGGTGCCGGGATCCTGGCGAAAGAAGAAAGAGACAAAACCGCCGAGTTCCTGATGGTCAAACCGATCTATCGTGCATCCGTATTGGGTCAGAAGTTGATGGCCGGGTTGGTTTATGTCTTGGCTTTCGTTGCGGTCGACGCCGTGATTTCGCTGGTGTTGGTGAAGAAAGTCGCTCCTACCGAAGACATCACTTCGGAAATCATGCTCTTCCTCATTGCGTTGATCCTCATCATGCTGATCTTCTATTGTCTGTCGTTTGGTTTATCCGGCGCTCTGAGAGACAACCGCAAATCTTCCATGATCATGTTAAGCGTCATGGGATTCGTCTATCTCGGGACGGTCTTCATGGATATGTTGGAAAACTCCGGTTGGATGAGACCCTTCCTTCCTTTCAAATATTTCCCCTCCCCCGACATCCTGGACAAGTTGACACTTGATCCTCTGTATATCGGGTTGAGTCTCCTCTTGATTTTGATCGGTCTGGGAATGGCGTTCATCCGTTTCCCCCGTCGCGATTTACACCTCTAGCCTAAGGTGGGAACATTCCCACCTTTTTCTTAAAAAAGTATGGAAATGTTGACGGAATTTGTTATAATTGTAAAGCAAGTCACGCACCAGTGGCGGAATAGGCATACGCGCACGTCTCAGAAGCGTGTGGGCAACCGTGCGGGTTCAAGTCCCGCCTGGTGCACCATGAGAAAAAACATCCACGAAAGTGGATTTTTTTATCTTGTAATGAAGTGTTTTCCATGATACGTTGAACACGGTCGACAAGATCGACCCGTCGAGGTACTATGGCAAGTTTTCAAAGCAAGATTCTGAATTCTTTGTTTAAAAGGATTCCTAAAAAGAAGATTTATTCGCGTGGATTATCGAGCAAAAATAAGACGGATTCCAAGGCTGGATTTCCTCCGCCTTTTATATACAATGCCACCAAAGTAAAGATGCTCAAGATTCTAAATCGAAATGTGGTCGTTCTTCAACCAAAGGGCGTGATTCCATCACGTCATGTCTTATATCTTCATGGCGGAGCCTACCTTTATGGCATGAGTTATCTTCACTGGAAGTTCGTCGTCAAATTGATGCGCAGATTAAATTGCTCCATGATGATTCCTGACTATCCTTTAGCGCCTCACGGTCATGCGGATGAGACGTTTGCTCTACTGATGGAAACGTATCGCCATTTACTCTCAGACAAAAAATCATCGGACCTTCTCATCATCGGTGATTCTGCCGGAGGTGGGCTGGCGCTTGCGATAGCCATCATGTTGAAGGAAGAAAAGCTTCCTCAACCTCGGCGGATCGTACTGTTGTCCCCATGGTTGGATGCCGAGTTAACCAATCCCGAGATTCAAAAATTAGCCGATCTCGACCTCATCTTGGATGTGGAGGGATTGCAGAATGTGGGCAAGGTCTATGAACCGGACACCGGGGAAAGAGCAAAGCGGATTTCACCGATTCATGACGATCTTGAGGGATTGGCGCGTATCGCCTGCTTTGTCGGAACCCATGAAATCATGCTTGCGGATGCACGCAAACTCAAAGAAAGATGTAAGATGGAAGGAATTGAAATCGACTACTTTGAATATGAAGATATGCTTCATGCCTGGATGTTGTTCGGGATTCCCGAGTCGAAGGATATGATCGATAAACTGACGCACATAATTTAAGTAATGGATTTTGATCGTATTCCATGGCAGATAAAGAAATAGTGATAATCCCCCATCAAGCGATAGGGGATTATCTTTTGGCTAACAATGTACTAATAAAACAAATTGTTGATATAGCAGAAGAAGAGGAACCCCGATGTCACGATCATGGTTGAACCGGCAAGCAGGAATTTGTGTTTAATAAGCAAGGCAATCATGAAGGCGATCGATGAGAACAGAGCTGACATGGCGTAGAAATGAATCGAACTTGAGTGTTGTATAAGATTGTAGGAAGAAATGGCCGTGTTCAAACAATTCACAAGACCAACAACGAAGATGAAGGTGGCGAATGCATAGACATCAAGCATTCTTAGATGCCGGGTCTTCCAAATCGAACGGATCGAAAGGAGCACAAGAACGACAGACAGAAGCAAGTAAGACACGACCGCGATCCATTGCCATATCGGCTTTTCGACGGAAGAGACCTGGACATAACTTAAGGCACTGTCGGTCAACAAGACCATNNCGTCCGATGTTGGTCATGGGCTCCCCGTTCATCTTAAAGCCCGCATAGACATCTCCGGATATTGCGATTGTCCGCTCGGGAATCAGGAAACTGTAGAGTTTCTCGATCGTCGTGAAGTTGGATCGTGCTGCCCGGTAAGTACCGGAGATGTCCAACGACACTGTAGGTGGAAGGGAATCGGAAGAAACCGAGGACGAGAGAATCGGCGCAAGGAAATCATCGACGATCGAGTGGATTTGTTTCCAGGCAAGCGGTGAATTGAATGAAAGGAATACCGCCGTATTGTCTTCCGGAAGAAGGACGATTTGCGAGTTGAAGTTCCCTGTTTCCCCTCGTTTTTCAATAACTCGATGTCCGTTATTCAGATGAAGGTTCCATGTATATGAAACACCTAGGAATTCGGTAGAAGAAACGTACTGCGGAGAGAAGAGTTTTTCCTTACTCTCAACACTTAAGATCCCGCCATCGGATTGAAGGCACCACCGCATGTATTTCAAAATATCTTGGGCGGTACTAACAACCGATCCTTCCGGATACAGGTTGATGATGGGCTCAAATCGAGCATTGCCATCCAGGTCGTAGGCAAGCGAAATCGGGTTTTCATAACTCGAAGGGTCGAAGGACGTATTCGACATACCTAAGGGTTCAAAGATGTATCGATCGCTGTATTCGATGAGGCTCATGTGGGAGACCCGTTCGACGATGTAGCCGGCAAGTGCCAGGCCATAGTTAGAATACGACACGATCGAAGAGGGCTTGAAGGCTTGGGAAGGTTGATAGCGAAGCAAGCTGGTATGCAGAGGGAGCAGGGCCTCCTCATCCATGACGACGATGCCGCTGATCAAGTCTTCAAAGCCGGCCGTATGCGTCAGTAAATGATGAAGCGTGATCGGATAACTGAAGTGGAATTCAGACGGTAGATAGCGTGTGATGTCTGCATGCAAGTCAAGTAAGCCTTGGTCCACCAATTGAAGGACCGCGATCGCGACGAAGGTTTTGGAGATGGAACCGATGCGAAACGCCGTTTTAGTGGGATCGGCGAGGATTTCGTTTCCCTTGTCCGCATACCCCATCGCCCCGACATATTCATCCTGACCTTCGATCACCGCATAGATTACCCCCGTGGCTTCGCCGATCGAGGGACTAAGGAGTTGGGGAAGGCTTTGATTCGCTGTACTCGCTTGAGTGTTCAGGGCGGGGAAGTACATGCCGACCAAAATCATTGCGATGAGAAATAGTTTTTTCATAGATTACCACACGAACGGAATGAACCGTTTCGTTCTCTTTCTGTATTGGATGTACTCATCGCCAAATTCTTTAACCATGTCTTTTTCTTCACGGTCCGCAAGGCGGGTATACATGACGATGATGATGGGGAACATGAGAAGTAAGGGAAGGGTGACCCATTCGATTAGCATGCCAAGACTCAGTAGGAACAGTCCGGTGTACTGCGGATGACGGATGTAGCGATAGATGCCGCTAGTCACCAGTGTGCCTTGACCGGCCGGTTTGGACCAATAGTGCTTATAAATGTTTCTCCATCCATTGCTTATGATAAGAAGCGCGATGAGAGCCAAGGCGATGTTGATGTACATGCCCCAATGTCCGATGTAGGGGAATAAGGTGTGCCCCCAAAGGAAACCTAAGGGCAACGACTTATTGAAAAGCCACGAAATCAACAGCATGCTGAAAGGGATGCCGTGCATCTCGATCGCAAACGCGAGGACGAAGGCGAAGTAGGCTTTCTTCGGTTTCGCCGACATTTTGCGATAATAGGGGGACAACAGTAAGACGGCCGAATAGAGAGCGGTGAAGAATACGACGCCGAATAGATCATAATAGTGTGAATCAAGTTGAAACATAGTGAACCTCCTGTAAAGTACATCGTGATTATATCGAGGGGTTCTTAAATCGAAAGAACGGGAACCTTAAATATTCCTTAAACAACCTGGATCCCCTCCATCAAGAATTGCATTGCCCATTCCCATCTTCTATAATGGGGAAAAGCGATGAGTGAGGGACCCTATGCGAATCCTAGTGGCTGAAGATGAAAAAGACCTGGCTTTCCTGATGCAGTTCGAACTCCAAAAGGCGGGACATTCGGTTGTGATCGCCAATGATGGCATAAAAGCATTCGAGAATTTATCCCAAGATCCGTTCGACCTTGTGTTGTGCGACATCATGATGCCGGGGCTCGACGGCTTGAACCTGCTGCGCCGTGTCCGTGAAACGTCCGATATCCCTTGGGTGTTCATTACGTCCCGCGGGGAAGAAATGGACAAGGTGCTCGGGTTCGGCTTGGGTGCCGACGACTATCTGGTGAAGCCGTTCGCGATTTCGGAACTCATCGCACGGATCGAAGCGATCTATCGTCGGACGCATCGTGAAACCGAAACCGTTCAACGGATCCAGATCGGAGGAATCGTGTTGGATACCACCGCATGTACGGTCACGGTCGACGGGGCCTTGATCCAAATGAACACGAAGGAATATTTATTGTTGAAACACTTCATGGAACACCCCGGGCGCGTCTTCACCAAAGCGCAGTTGTATGAAGCAATCTGGCATCAGGATTCCTATATGGATGACAATACGGTGATGGTCCATATCAGCCATCTGCGCAAACTCATCGACGACAATAAACAAGACATCGCCTATATCCAAACGATCCATGGCCTTGGCTATCGTTTTCGTAAGGACAACTCATGAGAAGCCGGGTTAATACGCAAGTCTTGCGGAACTACGTCTATCTTCTGGCATTCATCGTCTTGGTCCTTTTCGTCGGGCTGGCGATGACGGACTTCGTCAATCACATCTTGTCGCAGAACCTGGTGAAAGACCGTTTTCCACCGAGTTTTCTAGTCACAAACGAAATGGATGAATCCGCCATCGCGGAAATCGCCGAAGTGAACGGCGGGGTCTACTTCATCGATTCGAACTTGACGTTGGAACATTTGGGCGGGATTGATCCTTTTGGGTCCAAAGCGATGAGTCGACAGGAATTCACCCGGTTCTTAACCGATTCGCGGAAAGTCGGACTTCCGTATAGCCTGCAGATCGAATATAGCGAAACATTGCAGGGGTGGGTCGTCGTGGTCTTCCCGACGTCGTTGCGCATCGACCTTGCGATCGTCGCGAACCAAGCCTACGAGTCCAACGATAAGGACGCGGTCATGAATGCGATTTATTCGATGCTGATTCTTATCGGTTTGTTCTTGAGTCTTGGCGTGGTGGTGTTGTCGAGAATCGGCTCACGGCAATTTCTGAAACCGATCCGCAAACTATCCGAGGCCGTTACGCAAATCAAGCATGGGAATTATTCTCACCGTGTCGTGATGAAGGCGTCGAAGGAGTTCGAAGCGGTTGGGGAATTGTTTAATGAGATGGCCGAAGAAGTCGAGAAAAAGGAGGAAGCGCTGGTGGTTGCGCAAGAGAAACGGCAACAGTTGATCCTCGACATCTCCCACGATTTGCGCAACCCTCTCTCCGTCATCCTGGGGTTCGCGGATATCCTGACAAACCAAGAAACCACTCCGCAGCAGCAGCATCAGTTTTCTTCCCTCATCAAAAACCATGGATTGCGGGCGAAAACCCTCATCGACTCCTTATTCGATCTTTCAACGTTGGAAAGCCCCGAATTCAAGATGAAGAAAACACGTGTGAACGGTTACGAATATCTTAGGATGACGATCGCCGACCTGCTTCCCGTCATCGAACAAGCCGGGTGTGATTATCGGATCGAAATCCCGGATGAGCGATATCATCTTGAAATCGATCCGTCGTGGATGGATCGTGTCTTCACGAACCTGATCACCAATGCGATCCAACATAACGATCAACCGATAACGATCTCGATTACGGCGGGTCAGTCGAGCGAAGGGTTCGAAGTGAGGATCGAAGACGACGGGGTTGGCATCGATCCCGGATTGATCCCCGTTCTTTTCGAGCGATTCACCAAATCGAACCATGAAGAAAGCGCATCGACGGGCTTGGGGTTGTCGATCGTAAAGAAAGTCGTGGAAATGCATGGTGGGCGGATCCACTGCGAGAATAAAAAAGATGGGGGATGCGCCTTTGTATTGAGCTTCCCCTCCACCTTGAACCCATCTTATTCCGATCGATGATTTCATATGAAAATCATGAGGAAATCATAAAATAAAAGGGATATAATGGAATCACGGAGGTTTTCTATGAAACTACTCATCAAGCAAAAGGTTTTCTCTTGGGGCGACAAGTTTACGGTATACGATGAAGCGGGGAATGAACGCTACAAGGTCGAAGGGGAAGTGTTCTCGCTTGGCAAGAAGCTGCACCTCCTGGATCTCACCGGAACCGAACTCGCGTACATCCACCAAAAAGTCCTGAGTCTTCTGCCGCGTTTCTTCGTCACGATCAACGGGGAGGAAGTCGCCGAAATCAAAGCGAAGTTCTCCATCTTGAAACCGAAATACGACATCCTTGGCTTGGATTGGAAGGTCGAAGGGAATTTCAGCGGACACGAGTACGCCGTCTATGCGGAAGAAGGTCCGGTCGTCGAAATCAGTAAACAATGGTTTACCTGGGGTGACACGTATGTCCTGAACGTCCCCGACAGTAAAAACGAAGTTCCGGCACTGGCTGTCGTGTTGGCGATCGATGCGGTCATGTCCCAACAACGCGCCAATTCCTCCTCCAACAACCACTAATCCTTTCCATCCTTCAACCTAAATTTCATGGAGGTAACGTTATGAAATCGTTGGTGATCTATGATTCCGTTTTTGGCAACACGAAAAAAATCGCCCAATCGATCGTCGACGGACTGGGTGAGGGGTCGACGCTGATACATGTCTCCAATGTGAAACCCGGGGATCTGAAGGTCGATCTGCTTGTGGTCGGATCTCCGACCCGGGCGTTCAACGCCATGCCGACCCTCAATGCCTTCGTCGCCGCTCTTCCCGCGAATTCGCTCAAATCCGTCCGGGTCGCTTCCTTTGATACACGCGTGGATGTCGAAGTCGTCAAAAGCAAGGTTCTTACCACGATGGTGAAGTTCTTCGGTTACGCCGGGGAAAAGATACTGAAGAAGCTGGCTTCAAAGGGTGGAATCTCCGTCGGGACGAATGCGTTCTATGTTCTCGATAAGGAAGGACCGTTGAAAGACGGGGAAATTCTTCGTGCCCAAGAATGGGCGAAACAACTGAATTGAACTAAAAAACGGCCTCGCAAGGGGCCGTTAGTGTGTTAAGGAGAGGATGGCTTGGTTAGGATGATCCTCGAAGACACCGCCATGATAGGAAACGATGCGTTGGATGTCATAGTGGGATAAGCGTTTCAATGTTACCGACGCTTCGTGAAGATCGTGGGTGAAGTCGGGGTTCGCACCGATCAGCTTGCCTTCTTGGATGTTCATGGCGTCCCCGGCGATCAAAGTCTTGGATCTTCGATGATAAAGGCAGATATGCCCCAAGGTATGGCCGGGGGTATGGATGACGTCGATACCGCCATCGAAATCCAACACATCGCCGTCCTTCACTCCAAAATCGACCGGTGCAATGATCGATGGAAAGATTTTCTTCATCTGTGTGATGAAAATCTGCTTCTTTTCGGGCAACGAATCGAAGACCGGGTCGAGGTCCTGGATCTTCAGGGCGGGGACGCTGCCGTCGATGAAGGGGATTTCATCCACATGAGCCCATACCTTCACCCGCGGAAGTCTTCGTCTCAGTTCGCGTAGACCTCCGATGTGGTCGCGGTCGTGATGTGTAATCAGAATGTCCGTGATGCTTTCAAGCGGTAGACCCGCTTCATGCACGGCTTCGACCAAGCGGTCTTCCTGATCGAGGTTTCCCGTATCGATGAGAAGGGTTTTCGTTTTTGTGGACACAAGGGAAAGATAATACGCTCCCCGTTCCTGGGGGATCACCAACACGTCAAACCCATCGCAAATCTTCATACCCTTACCTCGCTTTTCCCCATTTTAGCATATCTCGGCACCATCGTTTGACCAAGCGAACGATTTCAGGACGTGATTTTGTCGGTTGAAGCGAAAATTCTTTCCAATCGTGAGAAATAAGGTAAAATAAGCAAGGTTGGGTTGTTGTCACGGCTAAATTGTCCTAGTTTCTGTACTCTTGAGATAAAAATCGTGATAGAGTACAATAGAATGAGCGAGGATTGACGTATGACCACGACCGGGAACAGTAAACTCAAACTTTTGTATGTACTCAGGTTCTTGTTGGAGAAGACGGATGAAGAACATCCGGTGACCGTACAGGAGATCATCGACGAATTATGGTCGATGGGTTTAAGCAGCGAGCGCAAAAGCATCTATGAATACATCGAACTGTTGAAGGAATACGGGGTGGACATCCTCTGTAACCGCGAGAAACGCAACCGATACTTCGTCGGATCGCGCGAATTCGAACTCCCCGAGCTGAAACTTTTGGTCGACGCCGTCCAGTATTCGAAATTCATCACGCAGAAAAAGAGCGACGAGTTGATCCGTAAAATCAACGGATTGGCTAGCGAGAACCAGGCGAAACAATTGAACCGGGTCTACGTCACCAACCGGCTGAAAACGACCAACGAGAAAATCTACTATAGCGTCGACATCCTCCACAACGCGATCGCCAACCGCTGTAAAGTGAGCTTCCGCTACTTCGATATCGATGTCGATAAGCAAGTCAAGTTCCGCAAAAACGGACAACCTTACATCGCGACACCCTGCATCCTGGTGTGGGATGATGAAAACTACTATCTGGTGACCTATCATGAAAAGTACGCCAAATTCGTCAACTATCGCGTCGATAAGATGGTCGATGTGGCGATGTGCGAGGAACACTTCGAAGAACTTCCGGCGGACAAGGATGTCCGCGAGTATTGTCAAAAAATCTTCAATATGTTCGGGGGCGAGGAAATGATCGTCGAACTCGACTGTAGCCATGAGTTGATCGGGGTCGTCTTCGACCGGTTCGGATCCGATGTGGTTCTAACCCCTTCGGAGGACAAACGGTTTTCCGTTAGCGTCCCGATCGTCTTCAGCCCGACGTTCATGGCCTGGATCTTCCAATTCGAAGACAAGATGAAACTGGTCGGACCGCAATCCGCCGTCGACCGGTTTAAGGAAATGATCCATAAAACAAGTGGAATCTACGACGTATAAACCAAGGAGAAACGTGTGAATCACTATCAACGAAACCGGGAAATCGCGATCAATTTCGAAATCCTGCGCAAACTGGTGCAGGACGATGCGAAGTTGAATCAAATGATTACTCGTGATAGGTTTCACGAACTTCTCCAGGTCTCTGAATTCTATTTCAACTATTGCCCGGCATCCAAATTCATCCAGGATTATCCGAAAGTGTTCCAGATGATCCAACGGGAAACCGTCGGTGCGTTTGCGAAACTTCTACCGAATACGAAGATCATCAGTAAGTTCGATGAGGAATATCCGGCGAGTCTGCTTCAGGATTTGAAAGAGGAAGCGCCGTTGTTTCTTTATGGTTGCGGGAACCTTTCATTATTAAACCGGAAACATCCGAAGATCGCGATCGTCGGGAGCCGTAGTGCCAACGAGAAGGAAATGATCCATGCGAAGAACCTGAGCGCGACCTTAGGGAAATCGGGATACATCGTGATGTCGGGATTCGACGATCCGCTTGACACCTGCGTCCAGGCGGCTTCCCAGGAGAACCGTTTCCCCAGCATCACGCTTCTGCATATGCCCTTGGTCAAATCCTTCGTGGAAGGAAGCCTGAGTGCTTCCATCAAGCGTCAACTTTTCTCCACACCGTCCTTGACCCTTTCCCCGTTCCCGCCGACCCGGGCCGGCATGCTGAAAAGCGAGTCGGAACTGATTGGCAGGATGTTGGCGTCGATCGGAAAAGTGTCGGTTGTCATGAGCGCCAAAGAAGGGGGGAGCGCCCATCGCGAAGCCGGGTACTGCGTTGCGTTACACAAACCGGTCATCCTTCCCAAGTACATCCTTCTCTCCCTGAAATTCATCGATAGCCGCTATATCTTCTCCGTCGATTCCGACGAGGAGTTGATGACCATGATCCAACAGTTCGCTTGAGAAGTCCATTGACTTCTCTTTTTTTCACCTTTTTTTCGTCTCTGCGTCACATTTCCGCCATCTTAGTCTGCGATACTATGATTGTTCGATAAGAAATTCCGACACCTACTTCCATCTCCCGAGTCGACGGCGATTCCCCCTCCTCCTGGATGAATTTCAATGAATTCCCGTCACTCGTTTGTTTCCTTTCAATCTTCACAAAGATTCGATGATTTGTTTCAAGGAAAGGTTCCGAGGCAGCGGAACTTTTTCGTTTCTCGTTCTTTTCGATTGTCTATGTATTGACAAGTATATTAGAAAAATCTAATATACTTATGGACTAGGAGGTACACCGTGGAATTCAACGAGAAACTGTATACGCAAAAAAGCGATTTACTGAAAGTTTTGGCTCATCCGATCCGACTTTGCATCGTTCGTGGTCTTTTGGACCATGGGTCGTGCAACGTATCGCACATGGAAGGATGCTTGAACGTCTCGCAATCCGCGATCTCCCAACATCTTGCCAAGCTCAAATCCGCCGGGGTCTTGTCCGTCAAACGAAGCGGGAATACCAATTATTATGAACTGGTGAATCCGGAAGTGGTCCGGGTCATCGTATGCCTCTTCAATGAGGAAGGAAAGGAAATCGCATGAAGAAAATTCTAATCGTAGGAGGGGTCGCGGGAGGCGCGACCGCAGCCGCACGTCTTCGTCGTCTGAACGAAGAAGACAAAATCATTATGTTCGAGAGGGACGAATACATCAGTTTCGCAAACTGCGGACTTCCGTATTATCTGGGAGGCGTCATCAAACAACGCGATAAACTCTTCGTCCAGACCGTCGAAGGGATGAGCGAACGCTTCAACCTCGACATCCGCAATTTCAACGAAGTCACCGAAATCAACAAGGCCGAGAAATTCGTCACCGTCCGCAATACGCAAACCAACGCGACGTATACCGAATCCTTCGATGTATTGATCTTGTCCCCCGGAGCCAAACCGATCCAACCTCCGATCCCCGGCATCAAGGAAGCGACCAACCTGTTCGTATTGCGCAATATCCCGGATACCGATGCGATCTACAACTTCATCAAAGACAAACAACCCAAGACGGCGGTCGTCGTCGGAGGCGGGTTCATCGGCGTCGAAATGGCTGAAAACCTGGTCGAACGCGGAATCAAAGTCACCTTGGTCGAAAAGATGCCGCAAGTTTTGGCACCGCTTGATTTCGAAATGGCGCAGATGGTCCATCAGGAACTCAACACCCACGGGGTCGAACTGGTCCTTGGAGACGGTGTTTCCCACTTCTCCGACAACGGGCATACGATCCATCTTGAATCCGGTAAAGAAGTCGATACCGACCTCTTGATCCTGTCCATCGGGGTCGTCCCCGAAAACGGCTTGGCGAAGAACGGCGGACTCCAACTCGGACCGCGCGGACACATCGCCACCAACCCCCAACTCAGAACCTTCGACGCCGTTACCGGCGAAGTGCTCAACGACATCTATGCCATCGGGGACGCCATCCAAGTCAAGGATGTCGTTACGGGCGGGGATACCGCCATCGCCTTGGCCTGGCCTGCGAACCGTCAAGGACGCATCGTCGCCGACATCATCAACGGCTACGATGCCCAATACAACGGATCCTTGGGGACCAGCGTCCTGAAAGTCTTCAATTTGACCGTCGCGGCGACCGGCAACAACCAACGTCTGCTTGAAATGAAAAAGATCCCCTATCAGGCGATCCATGCCCACCGCGGGAACCATGCTTCCTATTACCCCAATGCCACCAACATCGCCCTGAAACTTCTCTTCAATCCGGAAACCGGTGAGATTTTGGGAGCCCAGGCAGTCGGACAAGAAGGGACGGAAAAACGGATCGACGTCATCGCCACGGCCATCAAACTGAAGGCGAAAGTCACCCAACTCTCCGACCTTGAACTTAGCTATGCCCCGCCCTTCAGCAGTGCGAAGGATCCGGTCAATATCCTTGGGTACATCGCCGAGAACGTCCTCCACAAAGATTACGGCGTCGTCTATGCCCAACAAGTCGAACAATTGGCGAAAGAAGGGGCGTTCTTGTTGGACGTCCGTACGCCGATCGAATTCTCGACCGGACATTTCCCGGGCGCCGTCAACATCGAAGTGGATGAACTGCGTCAACGCATCGACGAAATAAAGGTCTCCAAAGACACTCCGATCTATGTCAACTGCCAGGTGGGATTACGCGCGTACATCGCGATCCGCATCTTGAAAGGCTTAGGTTTCACCAAACTCTTCAACGTTTCCGGAGGTTACTCCACCTATAAATCATTCAAGTACGAACTCAGCACCGCGAAGAAAACCGTCGACACGAAAGTCGATGAAATCACGGGTAAAAGTCTGAATGAACTCAAAGTCGTCGATGTCGTCGGATTGCAATGCCCGGGACCCTTGATGGCAACCTATAAAGCCATTACCGAAGCCAATGAAGGCGACCACATCAAGATCATCGCGACCGACCCTGGATTCGCGAAGGACGTGGAAACCTGGAGCGTCAGCAACGGCCACACTTTGGTTTCAAACGTGACCGAAGGCAACAAGTACATCGCCGAGATCGTCAAGGGACACAAGGACGTCAATTGCACCTTAGGCGCATTGACCCCCAACACCCAGGAAAACGCGACGATCGTCCTGTTCAGCGGGGAATTGGATAAAGCGTTGGCGGCCATGATCATCGCCCAAGGCGCGGCCGCCCAGGGTAAGAAAGTCACCATCTTCTATACCTTCTGGGGACTCAACGCCTTGCGTAAACCGCAAAACGTAGCGACTGAAAAGAATCTGATCGAGAAGATGTTCGGCGTCATGATGCCCAGAGGCGCATCCAAGCTCCCGCTCTCCAGCATGAATATGGGAGGGATGGGGAAAGCGATGATCGAAGGCATCATGAAGACCAAAGGCGTCGACCAACTTGATGTCATGATGAAGAATTGTTTGGACTTAGGCGTGAAGTTCATCGCCTGCACGATGTCCATGGATCTGATGGGCATCAAGAAAGAAGAACTCATCGACGGGATCGAATACGGTGGCGTCGCGACGTACATCGCATCCAACGAAAACGTCGGAACGACCTTATTCATCTAAACCGAAAAACGCGGGAATCGACTTTCCGCGTTTTTATATACTTATTTTTATTCGTAGTGGATGGCCGTTAACACAGGTGTCCGGGAGGCTCGTATCGCCGGAAACAACGCCGCCAGCTGGGATGTGGCCAAGGCGACGACGACGCTGAACCACATCGCCTTGACAGGCATGACGAATTCAAGGTCATAGCCGGACATGGCGCCCATGGCCGCCAAGAAGATGCGGGTCAAGAGGATACCGAATCCAAGTCCCAGGATTCCGCCGATGATGCCCAACAGACCGGCTTCGGCCAGAATCATACGGATGATCTGGAAGCGGGTCATCCCCATGCTTCGCAGCATCCCGATTTCACGCGTACGCTCGGAAACGCTCATCGAAAGGGTGTTCATCACGCCCAAGGCGGCCACCATGACCGCAAGGACGCCCAGGACATCGAACATACTGAAGGTTTGGCGCATCAGTAGATCCGCCCTTTTCCGTATGGATTGGTTGGATTCGATGATCAGCTGATAGTTTTCCTGATATCCGTCCTTGATCTGACGGATCGTTTCCGTGACGCCGACCCCCGACGTCGCTTTGACGAAGAAGGTGGTGACATCGTTTACTCCGAACCAACGTTCCATATCCGACCAGTTCCCGGTCACCGTCAAGCCTTGGTTATAGAAATCGAGGATGATCCCCGCGACCTTCACCGTCTGTTCGTTTTCCAACGTCTTGATTCTGAGCGTATCCCCGGTCTGGATTTTGAACTTTTCCGAGATGACGCTGGACACGAAGACGGATCCGCCTTGCTTGAATTCATCCAACGCCTGATCGACATCCAGGTCGGAGTCTTCGAACACGAATCGGGTGACGGCGGTATAGGAAGTGGGTTCCACCGCCATGAAGCTGATTTTCTCGATTTTTTCGTCGTGGATCCATTCGATCTCGATGTATCGGACCGGGGCGGCGTGTTCCACGCCCGGCAGGGATTCGAGTTCATCCTTCAATTCATAGGTCAACGGAACCGCGGCGCCGACGAAGACATCCCCGCCGATATAGGCATCCATCCATGCATACAAGTCCGCGGTGAAGGATCCGGTCATGCCCGTCGTGACGACGATCATGGACACCCCGACCAAAAGGGCGGCGCACGTCAACATCGTACGTTTCTTGGCGCGCTCCAGATTACGCGATCCGATCTCGCCCAACGGTCCGAAGAGGATGTGGAAAGGGAGACGGACGAGGCATTGCCAGAATTTCAAGGTGACCGGGATGATCAACATCGCACCGAAGAAAAGGGCGAACACGGTAACGCTCCCTAGACGGAATTGGACGTCATAGGGGAAGGGGTTCCAGATCAGGATGCCCGCGGAGAGAACCAACAAGATGATCCCGACCATCCATCCGTAGCGGATCAACCAACCATCGTCCGACTTACCGCGCAGGCGAAGGGCTTCCAAGGGGGAAATCTTGCCGGCTTGGAAGGCGGGAAGCAGCGCCGCCAACAAGGTTACGACCATCCCGATCGCCATGCTTCCGATCAGAATGTCGGGTTGAAACTCGCCGGCGTTCAGAGGTTGACCCAGGATCTGGGACATGAGCCCCATCAATCCGGAAGACATCGCGATTCCCATCAAGGCTCCGGCGATCGCGCCCAAGCCTCCCAAGAACAGTCCTTCGAAGAGGACTTGGCTGGTGATTTGACGACGTGTCATCCCGACGGAGCGCAAGAGTCCGAGTTCGCGCGTCCGTTCGACGACGGTCATCGAGAATGCGTTATAGATGANNAGTATCGAGAATGCGTTATAGATGAGGAAGGATCCGACGAAAAGCGCGATCCCCGCCATGAAGTTCAATCCGATCTGATAACCGCTCAGCATCTGGTTCATGCGGTCCCCCTGGCTGGCAGGGTAGACGACCGCATACTCCTCGCCCAATTCCGACAAGAGGGATGCGCGGAGCGCATCGAGAAAGGCGGGATCCGAGTTGCTTGAATCCGCGACGATATCGAATTGGTCCACTTCGTCCGGCCGATTCGTCAACTCCTGGGCGAGCGGCAAGGTCATGACGCCGAATTTCCCGAGATTGGTTAATCCGACGCCTTCCTTCGCGATGAATCCGACGACGTTCATCCTGACAGGACCGTTCACCGTGAGGACGTTGATCGTCTGTCCGACTTCGATCTCCTGATCTTGGGCATACTCTTCGACCAAGACCAGTTGTTTTTCATCGGAGGCGGGATCAAGGAAACGCCCTTGCGTGATGCGATAGTCGCGTACGTCAGGGTCTTTGAGCGGATCGATTCCGTAAAGGATCAATCCGCCTGCATTGGTTCCGAAAAAGTTCAAATCCATTTCCGTCGGGGTTTCTCCCGGCAGGGCGGCGGGTAGTTTCAGAACGGGGACCGCGTCCTTCACGCCTTCGATCGCCAGGATCGTATCCAATCGATCCAAGGGGATCCCACCGACATTGACCGCGTTTCGGACTTCAAGATCGACGCGACCTGAGGTCCCTTCGAAAAACCGGCTGATGGATCGAAACGCGTTCTGGTTGGTGTAGTTGATGGAATAGATGCTTGCGACGCCAAGCAGGATCCCGAAGAGCGTCAGAAAGCTACGCAAACGTCGCGTAAAGATGGAGCGAACCGTGATGAGTCGTGTCAAGCGCATATTAGCGCTCCAATCTTTCCAGCGTGGTGATGATCCGGTGCAGCCTCATCGCAGGTTCGAGATTGATCTCAAAGGCGACTTCGTCGACGATTTTACCATCGCGAAGGAAAACGACCCGATCCGCATAGGCGGCGGCTTTGGGGTCATGGGTGACCATGACGATCGCCTGGTCGAGGTCTTTGGCGGATTCGCAAAGTAACCGCATCATGGCCGTGCCGGTCTTGGTATCCAGGTTCCCGGTCGGTTCGTCCGCCAAGAGGATGGCGGGGCGGGTGATCAGCGCCCGCGCCAAGGCGACGCGTTGCTGCTCGCCGCCGGAAAGTTGGTCGGGACGATGTTGGCTGCGATCTTCAAGCCCGACCCGCTTCAAGATTTCAGCGAGCCGTTCTTTGTATTCCTTCGGTTTCTTCCCGTCGATGATCAGCGGCAACAAGATGTTTTCTTCCGCCGAAAGGGTCGGCAGGAGGTTGAAGAATTGAAAGACGAAACCCACGTTCCTGCGACGTACGAACGTGACTTCCCGGTCGGTGAGTTTGGAAACATTCTGCCCATCCAGGACGATACTGCCGGACGTCGGTCCGTCCAACCCGCCCAACAGGTGCAGAAGGGTGGATTTCCCGCTTCCCGAGGGTCCCATGATCCCAACGAACTCGCCGTTTTCCACTTCCAGGTCGACGCCGTCGAGCGCATTCACCACGTGTTTCCCCAAGAGGTATTGTTTCGCAAGGCCTTCAGCCTGTAGTACTTTCATTGTGCCCCTCCTTCGCTTTCGCTTCCATGATTTGGTTTCCGGATTGCCCCGTGGCTGCCGACCGTTTCATCATGCGCATGACGTGGTCGATATCCAAATCATGGCCTTCTTTTTTCAGTTTACGCATCTGATTCGCTTCCGGCAACTGACCGGCGACATAGATTACGCAGATGACGACTGCAAAGGCGGTCTCCGCACTGAAGATCCCGTTGCGCCAGGCGAACCAGGGGATCGACAGGACGACGCCGCCAAGAAAAGAGAGCACGGGATAGATCCTACCGATCAGCATCCCGGCGGTATGCGTCACGATCAGTCCGAGAGGACTGATGGCGAGAAGCATCCCCATGATGTTGGAATTCCCCCCTCCGCCGCGAAACGAGTACCAGACCGGCCAGAGATGACCGATCAGGACGGCGGTAGCGCAGATGAGGAAATAGGGTTCGTCAGGGAAAAGGAGTCGCAAGACCAAGGTCGGAATAAAGGCTTTGAGCAGGTCGACAAGCGATGTCAACATGCCCCATCGCGGTCCGAACACGATCATCACGTTGGTGGCGCCGACCGCATGGGCGACGAGTTCGCCTTGCCCATCCGTCGTGGGCGTTCGGATCGGTTCGATCGGGACGCCGGGTTTCAAACGGGCGAAGACTAGGCGTGCGAACGAAACCGAACCGATCAGATAGCCGATCAGTGCAACCATCAAGGTCATTTGCCATTGAGTCATATCCTATCCTCCTTCGTGTCGATGGATCGAATGAAAGTATAACGAGAATGAATCGAGGGCTAGGTCTCGGCGATGAAGACATCGCCGGTATATCCGTTGACCGTGATCATCGTACCCTCCGCGATGCGGCAAGCCCCGGAAACGGAGACGACCGCGGGGATGCGGTATTCGCGTGCGACGATCGAACTATGGGAGAGGATTCCGCCGGACTCGGCCACGACCGCCCCGGCTTTGGCGAACAACGGCGTCCATCCGACATCCGAGAACGGGATGACCAGGACATCCCCTTGATGGAGACGCTCGAAGTCGACCAAACGCTGGAGGATTCGAGCCGGTCCAGTATACGTACCCAACGAGGTGGGGATGCCGTGCAACGACGATTTTTTCTCGTCGATGAGGGGAGGCTGATCGAATCCGAAGATCATTTCAGGCAACATCGCGTCGGCAACATGTTCGATATCACGTTTCCGTTGAAGGACGAGTTCCTTTTGACTTGGTTTTTCAACGTGGTTGACAAGCTCGACCAATTCTTGCCAATAAAGGTAGAACACATCGTCGTTTCGCTCGAGAACGTTTTGTTGGACTAGACGATTCCCCAATCCGATGAAACAACGACGGAACTGACCGTAACCGAAGGTATACAACGAACTGATGGTTTCGCGATGGACCGCGAAACGGCTTGAACGCCGATAAAAATTCTTCAGGTATGAACGGTGGAACATGGGAAGCTTGAGATCATCGAAAGCGATGAAGGAAGAAGTCGATTTCTTCGTCGTCGGTTGGGCGATCATCTGGCGGATCAAATCGGGGGTTTCCCGCCAAGGGATGCTTGAACAATCGTTCCCGCTATCGCTATAATGACCAAACTCATGAAGGAAGAGCTCCAAGTCCCGATCGAGTCGGCGTTGTTCGTCATCCGTCAGTTCGGTTTTACCTTCATAGTACTGTTGATGAAGCTGATTCAAGCGAATGTGAGGACTGTTTTTCTCGCTCACGATGGAAACGCCGCTTAATTCGAGCGTACGGGCATCGATGCCCTCTTTCTTCAACATCCCCGTCAGCATGCGATGATGCATCATCGCCAACATCGGAAGCATGATGTTGAAATAAGCGACCGATCGGGTCTCGGCGTAGACTCTGTTGGCTAAATCCAACCATTCTTTATCCGAAAGGTCCTGGGACATCTCGCGAACCAGTTCTTCATATCTTTTCTTTTTTGTTTGAAGAAGCGTTTTGAATCTCGCCTCGATCCGGATGAAATCAAACGCGAACGACATCAAACGAGGTAATTGAAAGACGATTTTGATGCCGGGGCGCATCCTGGGTTTCTCCGGACCTTCCTGCTCAAGTCCGAATAACAACTCCAAGGCTTCATAGGGCATGCCAAGCCGCTCGAAAACGCGGCCGAACACGGTGATGTTGAAATAGGCTCGATAATAGAAGTGCCCGGTCAATTTCTCCGGTTCAAAGGAATCATCCCCGGTCAATTTCTTCAGGATGTCGACCCAGGTTTGATTGACCAATCGTGTATTGACCGACCAGACCAAAGGTTTGATGATCCCCGGCAACATTTCTTTCGAGATGCGGTTGGAAAACACAGGGATGTCGAGGCGCGTGATCGGACGGACCTGAAGGAAATAGAGATTCTTCCCATCGTACGCCCACTCAAGGTCGACCGGTTGTCCGTACGCCGACTCGATTTCTTTCGTATTCTTCATGATCAGACGAGCCAGTTGGTCGGTCAGGATTCCGTCGGCGGGTGACTGTAACCAAACGCCCCATTTCCCGATCCATCGCTCAGGATCGCGCTTCATCGCCGCTTGTTCCTCACCCGTCCCCCGGCCGGCTTCGATGATCGTTTCCGATAAACCCGTCAAGGGATTCTTACTGAAGGCGATCCCGGAAGAAACCGCCGGAACCATTTCCTGGACGATGACGGACAACTTCACCGGGTCGCCATCGTTCGGATTGTTTTTCCGATACGTCATGAATTCATCCGACTCCAGGGATTGCCAGACCCGTTGAACGGTTTCAAGGATCGATTCGATACCTTGGACCTCAAGAAAACTTCGGAAAATACCGGCATAGGAATACAGGATGTCATCTTCCACGGATGCGGATGAACGCACCGCATACAATCGGTCCGGATCGATGTTTTTATCGAGTTCGATCCTTAAGGCATTCAGAACCGAGTCGCCATGGTTGCTGAAGTCGTCGAGCGCTTCCCACGAGACGATGAACCCTGCGGGGACCAAGAAACGACGACGCAAGAGAAAACGAAGGTTCTTCGCCTTGCTTCCTCCTTTTTCATGGACTGAACGATCAGCCAATGAATAAACATACTGTCCTTTCATGATGGCCACCTCTTTTTGAAACAACCCCACCATTCATACGGAGAGAATAATCCAAGAGTTTTGGCATATTGTGGGCGTCCAATGCGATGCGGATTGATTTAATCCGTTCAACCAACCGGATTCGAAGATGATTGCTATAAAAAAACATCGTGAATCATAAAGGGAGGATATCAGATCGATGCTTTCGTTATTTGAGTCTTGATGGATGAATGCGGTTAGAATGGATGCCAATGAAACGAGTACCGAAACCGGGTCATGAGTCGACATCGTAGAAAGACAGGTCGAGTCATCTGTTACTCACAATATAACACAAATCATTCTCAAGATGAACAAGAGAATGGGTGTGATTCCGCAATTTTAACCCCACATCGCTCGACGCGTAATAAGAAAGAAGAAGGGTCGTGCGTTTATGAACGTTCGCTCATAATCAGAAGAAAAGTCGACGTATTCTACCGACCCGGGACCGATCGGGGAATGAGGATTTTCCTGAAGTAAAGGATGTAATGTGCATTAAATCCAACTCGATGAGAACCCAAGTGAACGACGACAAGCATCTTCAACGTTTCTTATTCCAGTTTAATTAGGGATGGACTATAATGAAAATTGAAATCAGGGAGAGCCATCCATGAAAAAATCCATCCTCCTCCTTATTCTGTTCATCCTCTTGTCCGGATGTACGCCAACCGAAGACAATAGCGCCGCATACCAAGAAGTCATCGCCCAACAAGAAGCGAAGATCGACGAACTACGAAACGAAGTGTTGACCTTGACGAAAGAAAAGGAGAATCTACAGGCGCTTCTGGATCAATTCGACCCCGACATCCTCAATCAAAACGCCATGGTATTCACCTCCATCTCACTCTTGTTCGCCAGCGAGTCCAACTGCATCGCCGAAGAAAATGCGACACGATGCGAACTCCTCTCAAGCAACGCGACCTTGGATGCCCCGATCCAGACGTGGCCTTCGTTCATGCATGTCCTCAATCCCAGCCCCGATTTGGTTTTCATCATCTATTACGATGATGAAGAAATTTGGATCTATGATTCCTACCAGATCACTTCGCAGGAAGAAGCGCAGGAAATCATCGAGCAGGAAGGCGCCGCCTCCATCGTCAAGACCTTCGAGGACGGGAGGGTGTTGGTCCAGTTCGTTTCGATCGGGATCACCTTGAACAACCCGGCCGCCGTCGAGGCGTATGAAACGCAGTTCAAGAATCAATTGACGGCACCGATTCAAATCCATCTCAATCAAGCAGCACAATAAACTTGTGTTGAAGTGTCGAAAAGCGTCCACATTTTAGCCACAATTCTCTGTTATCCTACACCAAGAGGTGAGTTGAATGAACATTCTGTGTTGCGACGATGATCCGATCGTCAAAGAAGCGTTAAGGGTCTACATGAAGGAAGAAGGGTATGCGACGACGTTTGCGTCCGACGGGGAAGAAGCCTTGTTGGCGTTTCGAAGCACCAACCCCGATTTCATCGTGTTGGATATCATGATGCCGAAGAAAAACGGACTGGAAGTCTGTAAGGAAATACGTAAAGAATCGGATGTGCCGATCCTGCTGCTGACGGCGAAGGGCGAAGAGATCGACCGGATCCTCGGGTTTGAACTGGGGGCCGACGACTACATCGTGAAACCGTTCAGCGCCAGGGAAGTCATCGCACGGATCAAGGCGATCCAGCGTCGCTTAAGCGAAAGTCGCGAAAAGAAGACGGTTCAGAAAATCACCTACAAGAATCTTGAAGTCAACCAACAGAACTATACGATCCGCGTTAACCAGGAAGCCATCCCCGCGACACCGAAAGAAGTGGAGATCCTTTTCCTATTGATGTCCCATCCGTCACAGGTCTTTACCCGCGACCAGATCCTGAATCTGGTCTGGGGATACAGTTATTACGGGGATACGCGTTCGGTGGATACCCACATCAAACGGATCCGGGCTAAGCTTCCGCCGCATCTTCACGATGCCATCCAGACCATCTACGGCGTCGGGTACAAATTCGAGGAAATCTGATGAAATTCCGCCACACCCTCTTTTTCCGCTTACTCACCTTGTTTGTTTCCCTCTTTAGCGTTGGGTTGATCCTGACGCTTTTGGTTTTCCTTCCCATCGGAAGAAACCTGGTCACCGATATCAAATCAAGGGAAATGGAACCGGTCTTGCGCTCGATGAACCGATTGGTTCAAGACTACATCCTCGGGGTCATCGATGAAAACGCGATGAACCGGGTCATCGTTTCCCAATCGGATGCCAACCGCAGCCAATTGATCATCGTGAACACCGAAGGGATCGTCATCTATGCGACACGACCGATCCGCAGCGAAACCTCGCACGACCAACCCGGCATGATCGATGAAATCGACTATACGAACAGAATCTCCGCCATCACCGCCGAACTCTTGTCCAACCGTTCCGTAAACCAGATGTTCACCGCAACCGGTCATGATTTTGAAAGTTTGGTCGTCGGCGAACCGATCATCATCAACCAGAAACTGGTCGGTGCGGTCGCCATGATCCTTCCCGCCTATGAAATCACCTCGACGCTCAACGGTCTCATCCGCGTGTTGATCCTGACCATGTTGGCGGTGATCTTCCTGATGGCGATCCCCATCTATTTCTTCTCGAAGATCTTCACCCGACCCATCAACAAGATGGTTCATGTCGCCCAGGGGATGGGGATGGGGAACTTCGACCTACGGGCGGATGTGAAGGACCAAGGGGAACTGGGACAACTGGGGCGATCGCTCAATCAACTGAGCAGCGACCTAAGTCAAACGATCAACGATGTGGCGATCGAGCGCGACCGTCTCATGAAACTGGTCGAATCGATGGGGGACGGGATTCTTTCCTTCGATGCGACGGGGAAGGTCCAAACCGTCAATCCGGCGTTCTACCAAGTGGTCGGGAGCGATGAAGGCAACCGACACGCCTTGTCCATCCTCGGCGACCCGAAAATCCAAGATGCGATCCGACGTTCGTTGGATCAGGAAAACATGGACTTTCTCTATACCCATCTGGATCGGATCCTACGGATCACCCTACGACCGATTCTGGATGAAAACAAGGTTCTGGTCGGATCGGTCGGATTGTTTCGGGATGTCACCGAAAGCGAACGTTTGGACCAACTCCGCAAGGATTACGTCGCCAACGTCTCGCATGAACTGCGAACCCCTCTGACCGCGATCAAAGGCTTGATCGACCCTTTGCATGACGGTTTGATCCGCGATGATGAGAAACGGAAAGAATACTATGCCTTGATCCTCAAGGAAACCGCGCGTCTGACGCGCTTGATCAACGATTTGCTTGAACTTTCACGCCTTCAATCCACGAACCAGGGGTTTGAACGCAGGGACTTCGACCTGAATCCGTTCTTGACCGACATCAAGGAAAAATATCGTTCTCTCGCCCAAGAAAAAGGCATCGATCTTCAGCTGACGATACCGGAGTCACCCAGTCCTTACCTTGGTAACGAGGACCGCATGGACCAGGTACTTACCGTTCTTCTCGACAACGCCTTCAAGTTCACGCCGATGAACGGCAACGTCGAAATCAAACTCGACTCTCAACCGACCCACTATACCTTGATCGTCCAAGATACCGGCACGGGGATCGACCCCGTCGATCTTCCTTACATCTTCGACCGTTTCTATACGGTCGACAAAGCCCGTTCGGCCAAATCGACCGGCTTGGGACTATCGATCGCCAAGGAAATCCTGACCCATCTGGGTGAAAGCATCCGGGTTGAAAGTACACTGGAGCAGGGGACATCCTTCATCATCAAACTCAACAAACCAAGCCCTTGACTTGGTTTGCTTTTTTCGTTGCATTCCGCTTTTATTCTTGATGGAAAATCGCTACGATAGGTTTATCCAAGGAGGACAGATCATGCCTGTTCAAGCCTATGTCAATTTTGACAAGCAATGCGAAGAAGCCGTGAATTTCTATTCAGAAGTATTCGAAACCCCCGTCGTCGAATTGATTCGATACGGCGATATGCCCAATCCGGATTACCCGATGGATGAAGAAGCGTCGAATCTCTTGATGCATGCGGAATTGGAGATCGAAGGGGACATCGTCATGTTCGGCGATTACTATCCGGGCATGGAGATCATCGTCGGCAACAACATCTCCCTGACCGTCGTGACGGACGATCCAAACAAGACCCGGAGATACTATGAGCTCTTGAAAGAGGGCGGAACGGTCGAAATGGAACTGCAGGAAACGTTCTGGAGTCCCCTTTACGCAAGCATCATCGACAAGTTCGGCATCTACTGGCAATTCAGCACCTCGAAACCTGCGTAAGCGGGTTTCTTTTTTATTCCATCCTTCGCCTCATTCCTGCCACAATCCTTCGCTACACTGAAATCAACCCTCGATGGACATTCCCCCATGGTCCGTCGATGATCGAAAGCGAGGTGATCCAGGGCGATTGAATCAGGGTGCGACCCCCCATCGCGTCTAAAGGGACCCTCGATTCGGCATTACCCGCGTACGCGGGTCTTTTCTTTGCATCCTTCCTTCACTTTCCTTATACTATCCCTAGAGGTACATTATGGAAAAGAAACTCGATCATCTTACCCCTTTACAATTTGAAGTCACGCAACACAACGCGACCGAACGTCCCTTTCAAAACGAATATTTCGACCATTTCGAAAAAGGCATCTATGTGGATATCGTCTCGGGTGAAGTGTTGTTTTCAAGCTTGGATAAGTTTGAATCCCATTGCGGATGGCCAAGCTTCACCAAACCCCTTGAACCCAAACAAGTCGTCTCGAAGACCGACATGTCCCACTTCATGATCCGCACCGAGGTCCGCTCGAAACTCGCGGACAGCCATCTGGGTCATGTGTTCAACGACGGTCCGAAAGACAAGGGTGGATTGCGTTATTGCATCAACTCCGCATCCCTGCGCTTCATCCCGTATGACAAGATGGAAAGCGAAGGGTACGCAGAGTATCTTTCGATTTTCGACGGGTCTTCCCGTTGAATCCATCCTAAGATAGGTATATACTGAAACGGAAGGGCATCGTGCGACCCGGGTGGGCTGACACCACGTAACATTCAGCAGCACACTAAAGAACTTCTTCGGGAGTTCTTTTCCATTTTCAGGCTGATTTTATGGTAAAGTAGACATAGAAACGGAGAAACCTTATGCGTGAAATCGATGTACGGATCATCGCGGCGTTCGCCAAACAAGAATTAGGCAAACTCGCGTTTGAATATCCCAAGGACATAGCGAAAAGTCTGAAGGAAGCCTATCTGAGCGAACGGGATGCCGGGGCGAAGGATATCCTTGGCGTGTTGATCGAGAATGAAGGGATCGCTTGTAGCCGCTCGATCCCGCTTTGTCAGGATACGGGGATGGTCGTTTTCTTTTTGAAACTGGGACAAGATGTGCATCTTGTCCATGGCGACATCAAGGATGTGCTCGACCAAGCGGTCAAGGATTCCTATCAAGAAAAGTATTTACGGAAGTCGGTGGTCGGCGATCCGTTGTTTGAACGTAAAAACACATTGGATAATGCACCTTCGGTTCTGCATGTCGAACTGGTTCCGGGTGAAAGCGTGGAACTGGAAATCATGACCAAAGGGTTCGGGTCGGAAAACATGTCGCGCGTCGTCATGCTGACGCCGGCGGACGGAATCGAAGGGGTGAAAAAAGCGATCCTGGAGACCGTCCGGATCGCGGCGCCCAATGCGTGTCTGCCGATGATCCTGGGGATCGGGATCGGAGGAACCATGGAAAAAGCCGCGTTGATGGCGAAACACGCCTGTCTGCGCACCATCGGGGAAAGCCATCCTGAAGAACGTTATGCGGATTTGGAGAAAGAATTGTTTGAAACGATCAATCGAAGCGGATATGGACCGCAAGGGTTGGGCGGGGACACCACCTGTCTGAACGTCGCGATCGAGACCTATCCGACGCATATCGCCGGTCTACCTCTCGCCATCAATGTCGGATGCCATGTTTCACGCCATTCGAAGGGGGTGTTCTGATGCGTCGATTCACTTTACCGTTGAGCGAAGAAGATCGTACTTCCTTGGTCTGCGGCGAGAACATTTTATTAAGCGGCGTCCTTTATACCGCCCGGGATGCGGCGCATCAACGCCTTGTCCGTGCGATCGATCTACAGGAAATCTTACCCATCGAACTCAAAGATGCGGTCATTTACTATGCGGGGCCTTCTCCGACCGCCCCCGGGGAAGTGATCGGTTCCATCGGACCGACGACCGCAGGCCGGATGGACTCGTTCATGCCGAAAATGGTGGAAGCCGGATTGCGCGTCACCATCGGAAAAGGCGCACGCAATCTTTCCGCCAAAGAAGCGATGAAGAAAGCAGGCGCCGTGTATCTCGGCGCGATCGGCGGTGCCGGTGCGCGTTATGCCACCTGTGTCAAATCGGTTTCGATCGTCGCCTATGAAGACCTGCAAAGCGAAGCGATCCGTCGGTTGGAAGTCGTGGACTTCCCGGTCACCGTCATTATCGACGCGACGGGGAAAGACCGCTATGGCGACTTCGTCATGGCGGGGGGTTGACCATGCCCGTACGAGTCTGTGAACGTTGCGTCGGCATATCCTGCGTTACGCGCGTCCCGATCTTTCGTAGCCTCGACAACGACCAACGCACCGAATTGCTTGGCTTGGTCGACCGCGTCCAACTGAAGAAAGGTGAAATCCTTCTTGTTGAAGGAACCACCTTGGATTTCCTCGGCATCGTCAACCGAGGTCGGTTGAAGGCGTATACGATCGGTAATCAAGGCAAGCAGCAAATCCTTTATCTTTTCGCCCAAGGCGACTTCTTCGGCGAACACACCTTGTTCGCCCCGCTTCCAATACACTATACCTTGGAAGCCCAGGAAGACACGGGGATCTGTAAAATCGAAAGTAAGAAATTCCAACCTTTCCTGAAAAGCCATCCGACCTTGGCCTTGGATATGATCCGCGAACTTGCCTTGCGTCTGGATCGTTTGGAACACAACGTCGTATCGATGTCTTCTTTACCGGCCGAAGAGCGATTGTATGAACTCTTGAAAGAATTCGGGCGGGATTACGGGACAAAGATGGAGGAAGGGACGATCATGAAACTTCCGATGACACGGGAAGAGATCGGGAACCGCTTGGGTTTAACCCGCGAAACGGTCAGCCGACGTTTCGCCCAGTTGGCACAGGAAGGGAAAATCAAGATCCTACCCAACAAACGCATCCTCATCAAAGAGTAGAAGAAGTGTGACGGAAGTCACATTTTCTTTTGGGGGAAAAGGATATACTGTGCTTGCCTAAAGGAGGATTCAACATGAGCGAAATCATCGACAACCAACGTTTCCGTCAAGAGAAACTTAAAGAACTGATCCAACGTCTACACCAAGGCGAGGATGCCGCCACCGTCAAGAAAGACTTCAAGGAACATTTCCAATATGTCACCGGCGCGGAAATCGCCGAAATGGAGAGGAATCTGATCCTGGAAGGGACGCAGGTCGAAGAGATCCAATATCTTTGCGATATCCACGCCTCCATTTTCGAAGGATCGGTCCAGGAAATGCACGACAATGTCCTGACGGTCAATCCGTTGAAGGAATTCGAAGAGCACAATCAAGAACTGCGGATCTACATCGAAGAGAACATCGAACACATCCGAACCGCGAAACCCAACGACTTAAACAAAGTCAAAGCGCATCTGGGGGAACGGGTCGACCGCTTGATGATGATCGAAGAACATTATGCCAAGAAAGAAAACATCCTGTTTCCGTTCCTTGAAAAACACGGGATCAGCGCCCCGCCGAAAGTCATGTGGGGTGTCGACAACAACATCCGTGCCGCTCTGCGCAAATGCAAGATGTTGATCGCATCCGACGACGCGACGATCGAAGGACTGAAGGGACAATTCCTCGCCACCGTCGACAGTATCCTGGAAATGGCCGACAAGGAAGACAAGATCCTTTTCCCGATGTTGCGCGATGTGATGCGGGAAGAGGACTGGAAGAAAGTCGCCCAAACCTTGACCGAAGAAGAAACCCATGAATACCAAGATCCCCAAGCCGATGAAGCGGTGATGGAATCCGGCGTCATCCCGATGAGCTTGGGTCAACTGACGTTCGCCGAAGCGGACGCCCTCTTCAACACTTTACCGATGGACATCACCTTCGTCGATGCCGCCAACGTGGTCAAATATGTCTCACAAGGGAAAGAACGGATCTTCCCGCGACCCAAAACGGTCATCGGACGCGAAGTCAAAAACTGCCATCCCCCGCAATCCGTCCATGTGGTCGAACAAGTCGTCGAAAACCTGCGATCCGGTAAGAAAGACCACGAAGATTTCTGGATCCACATGGGTCCCAAATATGTCTTGATCCGCTATTATGCGGTTCGTAAACATGATGAATTCCTGGGTGTCATGGAAGTGACGATGGACATCAGCGACATCCAAGCCTTACAGGGCGAAAAACGCCTGATCGGAGAATAACATGCAAAAACGAGTGTTCCAACTGAATCCTTTATCTTGTCCGACGTGTGCGAAGAAAATCGAAACCGTCCTCTTGAAAGTCGACGGGGTTGAAAGCGCGGAAGTCTCGTTCACTTCGAGTAAAGTGAACGTCGCCTTCGAAGACACGGTCGATGTGACGGTCTTGATCGATCGCATCCACCGTTTGGGATATCGGGTTCTAGAATCGAAGAAAGCCTAACCGCTTTCTTTTTTAAAGGAGAAAGAGATGAAAAAACAAGACATTCCGATGGTTGTATCCGGTCTATTGCTTGGCTCCGCATTGCTATTGGATGCGATGGGAATGACGTCATTACGCGATGGTTCCCTAGCGATCGCCTCGCTGATCGCCCTGCTACCGATCGGAAGGAAAGCCGTGGGCGCCCTTCGGTTTGGTATGGCGTCGATCGAACTGCTGGTCACGATCGCCGTTGTCGGCGCTCTGTTTCTGGGTGAATTTTCGGAAGCCGCGATCGTCTCGTTCCTCTTTCTTTTCGGAGCGTTCCTGGAATCCCGTACGATCCGTAAAACCCGCTCCGCGATGGAGAGTCTGATTAAACTTGCTCCATCCAGCGCCGTCGTCCTTCGTGACGGTCGACGTGAAACCGTCGACATCCTTACCCTTGTCGAAGGGGACATCGTGGAAGTCCGTACCGGACAGCGTATCCCGGTCGACGGAACCATCGTCCATGGGTCGGCCACCATCGACCAGTCGCAGATTACCGGGGAATCGATGCCGTCGGAAAAAACGATCGGGGACAGTGTCTATGCCTCCACGATCCTTCAAAACGGTTACGCCGAAATCATGACCAAGCGGGTCGGTGAATCGACCGTTTTCGGAAACATCCTCAAACGGTTGGAAGAAGCACAGGACAAGAAGGCGCAAACCCAACGGGTCATCGAAAAGTTCGCAGGTTGGTACACCCCATCGGTGGTCGTCCTTGCGATCGTCACCTATTTGATCTCAAGAGACATCCGGTTGGCGTTGACCTTGTTGGTGATCGCTTGTCCCGGAGCCATGGTGATTTCCATCCCGGTCGCAATCGTGGCGGGGATCGGTACGATGGCCAAACACGGGATCCTGGTAAAAGGCGGGGAATCGATCGAGAAACTGGCGAAAATCAACGTGATCGCCTTCGATAAGACCGGTACGCTCACCATCGGGAAACCGAAGGTTTCGATGATTCATCCCGTCGAAGGGGATGAATCATCCATCTTAAACTACGCGAGCATCGCCGAACACGGATCCAGCCATGCCCTTGCCAAGGCGATTCTCGCCAAGGCGGAAGAAATGGGAATCAAACCTTCAAACATTGCATCGAATCTTGATGTTCTTGCGGGGTATGGGGTCGTTGCGGTCGGGGATTTCGGTAAGATCATCGTCGGGAACCTCCGCTTGGCGAAACAAAACGAAACGGAATTCCCGATTGAACAGCTGGATTCCTATTCGACCTTGACCCAAACCTATCCCACCTGTGTCTTCGTCTTGTTGAATGGGAAATTGCTTGGTTACTTGATCCTCAGCGACACCTTGAGAGATGATACCCAGGAAACTTTGGTTTCATTACGTAAGCTGGGGGTACAGGAAATCCATGTGATCACCGGCGACAGTGCCGCAAGCGCCAGTCAGACTTTAGGTCCGCTAGGGATCGACAGGATCCATGCGGACATCCTTCCCCAGGAAAAGGCGGACATCATTTTAAAACTTAAGAAGCGAAAGAAGGTCGCCATGGTCGGCGACGGGATCAACGATACGCTAGCACTCAATGAAAGCGATGCGGGGATCGCCATGTCGAGCGATGCCAGCGAAGTCGCGATGAAGACCGCAGACATCGTGATCCTGGGTGAGAAGGTCGAAAGCGTGGCGACCGCGATGCGGATCGCCCGATTCACATCGAAGGTGTTGAAACAGAACATCGTGATTTCGATCGGTACCGTGTTCTTCCTGATCTTCGGCGTCCTTTTAGGAAAAGTGCACATGGATACCGGGATGCTTGTCCATGAAGCGAGTGTGTTGGCGGTCATCCTGAATGCCCTTAGGATCCTGCGTAAGAAGTGATTGGACAAAAAAGGATGGCTTGCGCGATCCTTCGGGTTTACATTGAAGTAACGAATCATCTCTATGAATGGATAAAAGTCCAAACGCATGAATCGAACCCCTGTTTTTCGGGGGTTATTTTATCGTTCCGTCGCGATGCAAGACATGGACCGTCAACGGAAGATCTTTGCCGGAGAGTTCGATCGCTTCTGCGACCGCGGCGCTCATGCCGCCGCAGCACGGGACATCCATACGTAGCACCGTCACATCCAGAATCGTGTTCGCTTTCAGGATCGCCCCTAGGCGTGAAGCGTAGCTGACACGGTCCAGCTTCGGACATCCGATCAAGACGACGCGACCGGCGGATAGACCGGTATAGATCGACGGGGAGGCAAACGCCGTACAATCCGCTGCGATCAATAGTTGCGCTTGGTCATAAGCGGGTGAAGTCAGGGCGGACAATTGGATCTGAAGCGGCCAATTGGTTTTTAGAGCCGGGGCATGCGGGTCGACGAACGGGAGGGCTTCACGCATTTCAAAGGAAATCGCATCGACGGGGCAGACCGGAAGACAGGCGCCTAATCCGTCGCAATAGTCCTCGCGCACTACTTTCGCCTTGTGGTCGACCATCTCGATCGCCCCCTCGGCGCAGCTTTTGACACACTTCCCGCATCCGTTACATAAGTCTTCATCAATCCTGATCATTTGTCTTAACATGATATTCCTCGCTTTTCCCGTATCATTTTAACACAAAAAGGTCAAAAGGGTTCAACACGTCTCGTGCCATCATTTCCGTGTATAATATGTGAGCAGCCCTCAGTTTTGTCACTAGTTCTTCAGCGACAAGCCTGTTTTTCAATTGATTGATTGAATGTAACCCCTATCCTATACTGAAATCAAGAAGAGCGGAGAAATCCGAAATTCTCGAGAAACCAAAGGGAGGTTTAAAATGAGAGAAAAGATTCAACGTTTTGGCCGCTTCCTCAGCGGTATGGTCATGCCCAACATCGGCGCGTTCATCGCTTGGGGATTGATCACTGCCTTGTTCATCCCTACCGGTTGGATGCCTAACGAAAAGTTAAGTGCCCTCGTCGGTCCGATGATTGTCTACATGTTGCCGTTATTGATCGGTTATACCGGTGGTAAACTGGTTCATGGCGTACGCGGCGGAGTCGTCGGTGCGGCAGCGACCATGGGTGTCATCGTCGGTACGACGATCCCGATGTTCTTAGGCGGGATGATCATGGGTCCTGCGACCGCATGGGTCATGAAGAAAATCGATGAAGTGTTGGATGGAAAGATTCCGACCGGATTCGAAATGCTGGTCAACAACTTCACCGCCGGTATCCTTGCCGCAGCGTTCGCGCTCATCGGTTTGGTTGGCGTCGGTCCGATCGTTCAGACCGTTTCCGATGCATTGGGTGCCGGTGTCGATACGATCGTTAAAGCCGGTTTACTACCGATCGCTTCGATCTTCATCGAACCTGCTAAAATCTTGTTCTTGAATAACGCCATCAACCACGGTGTCTTGACACCCCTAGGTGTCGCCGAAGCCGCCGATGCCGGCAAATCCATCTTCTTCCTTCTGGAAACCAATCCGGGTCCGGGACTTGGACTTCTGGCCGCTTGCTGGGTATTCGGTAAAGGTTTAGCGAAAGAATCCGCTCCGGGAGCGATCATCATCCACTTCTTGGGTGGAATCCATGAAATCTACTTCCCGTACGTTTTGATGAATCCCGTTCTGTTGCTTGCTGTCATCGCCGGCGGTTTCACCGGTGTCCTCACCTTCGTCTTCTTGGGTGCCGGCCTTGTCGCCGCTCCTTCACCTGGATCCATCTTCGCATTATCCGCCATGGCTCCTAAAGGTGGTTTACTCCCGGTTTGGGCAGGCATTCTGACCGCCGCCGTCGTCTCGTTCCTCGTTGCCGCCGTTGTCTTGAAGTTCACCAACAAGAGCAGCGATTTGGAAGAAGCCAAAGGCGCAGTCAAAGAAATGAAGGGCTTGCGTCAAGTTTCCATCAAGAAGATCGTCTTCGCTTGCGATGCCGGCATGGGTTCGTCCGCCATGGGCGCTTCCACCCTTCGCAAGAAAATCAAAGCCGCCGGTTTGGACATCGAAGTCGTCCATGCTTCGGTTGAAGACGTACCCAACGATGCCAATCTGATCGTCACCCACGAATCCTTGGCGGCACGTACCCGTCAGGACCATCCGAACGTTGAAGTCGTAACCATCACGAATTTCGTCGGAGCCCCGGAATACGATACGTTGGTTCAACGTTTACTGAAATAATCCAAAAGGGGCAGCAATGCCCCTTTCTTAAATTTTGGCACCAATGATGTGAGCGCACAATTAAATCATGTCACTATTCAATTTTGGCACCAACCCTCTATAATGAAGATGACGGAGGTGCGACATGACCCAACGACTTGCGATTCTTAGCCCGCGGTTGATCCAGTGTTTGGTATTGTTGGCGGACAACGACGATTTCGTGACGGTCGCGAAACTTGCCGATTCCTGCAAGACAAGCAAACGCACACTCTTCCGCGAGATGAAAGACATCAATGAAATCCTGCGCCCCTACCGCGTCCACATCCAATCCAAAACCGGGTATGGCGTGAAGATGGAAGGGGAGAAAGACGAGAAGATCCATTTCAAAAGCTTACTGCTACAGGCGGGGATGCAGAACTCGCTCATCTTGAAGGAAGAGCGGCAAGCCTATCTGCTGACGGAACTCCTCAAAAATAAGAATCTACAGAAATTCGTGGTATATAGCCGTAAGTTCGATGTTTCCGAAGCGACAATCAGCAACGACTTGAAAGCGATCGAACAGATTCTTTCGAGCTATGACCTACAGTTCACACGTCGTCCCGGGAGTCCGATGAATCTGGTCGGAACGGAAGAGAACTTCCGTAAAGCGATCACCGATTACATCCATAAACACATGGGTGAAGAACCTTTAAAGAGAATGCTGGAGCGCGACGATCGTCCATGGCAGGTGGAAGACTACTTCAGAAACCAGGGACCCGACAGTATCCTGCAACTCGTCAACAAGGAAATCCTTTGGAAAGTCATCAACATCTTGAAAGAGAACGATTCGATCTGGGTCCATCGTTTGGCCCAGAGTTCATACATCGGACTGATTCTGCATATCACGATCGCGCTTGAGCGGATGCAGAACAACGACGAAATCAAGATGAATCCAAGTCTGCTCCAACAAATCCAGGAAGACCCCTATTACACGAAAGCCAAGGATTTGGCGGCTTATATCGAAGACGAATTCGACATGACCTTCCCTCAGGAAGAGATCGCGTACATCACGATGCATCTCAAAGGAGCGCGGCTTCTCAACGTGGATACGTCCGTTCCAGAAGCGACAGAGGAAGAATTGGTCAGCGCCTATGAAGTGACACGCCTGGTCTATCGATTGGTGGAAGCCTTCGAAATGATTTCAGGTTTGCATATCAAACAAGATGAATTGCTGATCTCCGGCTTGACGACGCATCTGCGTCCGGCCTTGACACGTATCAAATTCAAAATGGAAATACGCAATCCCTTGCTCAAGCAGATCCAGACGCAATATGCCCAAGTCTATTCCCTGACATCCCAAGCCGTGTTGAAGATCAGTTCGGAGTATGGCTTGGTCATCAATGAAGACGAGATCGGATTTCTGGCGATCCATTTCGGGGCGGCGATGGAACGTCGCAATCCGCACGAACAACGTCGTACGGTACGCTTGGCGGTGGTATGTGCCTCGGGCATCGGCATCTCCAGCCTGCTCGCCTCGAAAATCAAACGCATCTTCCAGGACGAAGTCAAAGTCGAACCGCGCTCACAAGTCGATGTCCGATCGATGAACCCTGAGAAATACGATCTGTTGGTTTCGACCATGCCGATCGAATCCGACCATTTGCCCGTACTGATGGTGAACCCGCTGTTGAGCGATACGGATGTGGAGAATCTGAAGGTCGAAGTCGGCCGTCTCTCCCGCTCGACGATGATCCAGACAGAAGGGCAAGCCCATGCCCGCATGGGGGTCGTCCTGGATCAAATGGAAGACATCGCGGTGAGTGTAAAGCATCTGCTTGAGAATATCGACATCGTCGTACTCGACCCGACGATTCCGATGACGAAGATCTTTTCGACCATCGGGTATCGCATCGGGAAAGATAAAAAATCCGGGAAGTTGATCGTCGACGATTTGCGTCAGCGGGAAAAAATGGGATCGATCCACCTCGAAGAGGAACAGGTCATCCTTCTGCATGCGAAAACCGCCGGTGTCGGATCTCCGATCTGCATGGTCTTCCGTAGCAACGCTTCGTCGTTCCAAGATCCGGAAATGAATGGAATGAAGACCATCGTCGTCCTCTTGGTCCCGGTGAATGTCAATCCGATCATCCAGGAACTCATGAGTCGGATCAGTGCCGGACTTCTGGAAGACCCCTCCTTTCTCTTTGCGATCCATCGGGAAGAATCCGCCCGATTACGTGAATCCATCGAAGCCTTGCTTAAGCCGGGATTGGATGAATGGCTGAAGGAGGTCGCGGGCGAATGAAGAAAAAATATCGGCTTGTCTTCGTTTGCGATGCGGGTATGGGATCCAGCGCCTTGGGCGCAAGCATGCTTCGCCGCAAACTGATTGAATACAAGATCGACGCGGAAGTCAAAAACGCATCGATCGACAACGAAGGCATCGTGGCGGACATCATCGTCTCCCATGAGAATTTCGCCCATATTCTCAAGAAGAGATATCCCAAAACGCTGATCATTTCGCTCAGCGATTTCATGAATCGCGAAAATTACAACAAGGTGGTAGAAATCATGCAAAACATGCAGCAGAATAAACTCAACGTTCTCCGTAAAGAAAACATCCTCGTCAATTGTCCCGTGGAAACCAGCGATGAAGCCATCCTTTCCGTCGGGAAAATGTTGGTGGACGGAGGGTATGTTACACCGGAGTATATCCAAGGGATGATGGAGAGAGATCATTCATTGTCGGTTTTCATGGGCAATACCTTGGCGATCCCGCACGGGGAATATGAATATAAGAAATTCATCAAACACTCGGGCATCGTCATCAAAGTCTACCCCCAGGCGATCGATTGGCATGGCGAGAAGGTCCATCTCGTTCTCGGTTTGGCCGGGATCGGTGAAGACCACATCAACATCCTTTCCAACTGTGCGACCGTGTTCAGCGAAATGAGCGACGTGGAAAGAGTGATCCAAAACCAAGACGTGGAGGAGATTTTCAACCTCTTGACCGCGGAAGAAGAATGAAATGAAGAACGCGGTACATTTCGGAGCCGGAAACATCGGCCGGGGATTCATCGGACTCCTCTTGACGCAATCGGGATATCATGTCACGTTTCTCGACGTCAACGACGTCGTAATCCAGGCGCTTAAGCGAAGGAAGTCGTATACCGTCGAATTGGTAGGCGAAACCACGACGATCGAAACCGTGGTGAATGTCTTTGGGATCAACAGTAAAACCGAAGGGGACGAGGCGTTTACGGCGCTATTGTCCGCGGAATTGATCACGACGGCGGTCGGTCCTTCGATCCTGCCGTTGATCGCGAAACAACTTGCCCCCGTCATCGAAGCTCGCGCCGCACGCGCGGCATCTTCCTTCCTCAACATCATCGCCTGTGAAAACACCATCGGCGGTTCGAAGCAACTCGAAACCGCCCTACGCGGCCTACTTAGTCCCGTCGCAACCTCCTATCTGGATACCTGGGTCGGTTTCCCCAACGCCGCCGTCGACCGCATCGTCCCCAACCAAGTCAACGAAGATCCGCTTCACGTAAAAGTCGAGCCCTTCTTTGAATGGGTCGTCGATTCACGGGGAATCAAAGGAAAACTCGACATCGAAGGCGTTCACTTCACCGACCGATTGGAAGCGTTCATCGAACGTAAACTGTTCACGGTCAATACGGGTCATGCATCCGCCGCATATGCGGCGTATAAAAAAGGCATCGCCACGATTCCCGAGGCGATGCAAGATCCTGAAATCAAGGACTTCGTCACTAGCGTCATCCGTGAAACCGGTTCTTTGATCGTAAAAAAATATGGGTTCGACCCGATCGAACAAGAAGCCTATGTCCAAAAGACCATCCGTCGTTTCTCCAATCCGTACATCGTGGATGAAGTGACGCGGGTCGGACGCTCTCCGCTACGGAAACTGACGCCGCAAGATCGTTTCATCAAGCCGATCGTCGAATTAACGAAACACGGGCTTGGTTGCGATGCGCTCAAACAATCGGTCGCCAATGCGCTTCATTATGATTTTGCGGGAGATGAGGAAGCGGTGAAACTCCAATTCGCCATCAAGGAGAAAGGCGTTGCGCAAGCGTTGTCCGAAGCCAGCGGTTTACCCGTCGATGGCGACATCGTCAAGCAAATCATTCAATCGTATTAAAAACCGTGGTTCATGCCACGGTTTCTTTTTTGGATAAAACCAGATACATCAGGATGCTTCCAACCAGCACCAACACGAATCCAACCCCGATCAACTTCACCAACCCGTTTTCAAACAAAAGTGCCGCGAGTCGTTGGATGGAATACGGTCGGATTTGGATACGATCATAGAAGCCTTCGACATAGAGATATCCTGGGATAAGGAAGTAGATCCATCCTGCGGATAACGACACCGTTGTCAACGATCGATACCATCGTCTTCGCGGGAGAAGCCGATTAAGAAAGTATGCGAGCGATACGATAAGCAGGAAGAGAATGATCGAGAGGTTTCTTGAGGGGATATCGATTCGACTTCGTGCCGAGAGGAAGAGATCGTAGTAAGGGATCGTCGCGGAACGGATGTAATCATCCGTGATCAGGTCGACCAATTCATCGATCCCCGCCTGGACTTCAGAGGTCAGGGTCAATTCCTGGCTTTCCATGAACACAACCAAGCGACGCCGAAGTTCTTGGGATAAGGCGAGAGTATCGATGAATGGATCCTCATCCAGGCTTGTTTCTTGGAGGGTTAGGCGGATGTCCGCTTCCATTTTCGTTTGAGGAACGATCCCTTCGACAACCTCTTCGTCGACGCCGTATTGGGTCGCGATGTCCTTGGATTTCGCCAGCCATTCGTCATAGACATTCGAACTGAAGGTACTCTTTTCCATCGCTTCCGTCAATGCGTCTTGGCTAAGGAAGAAGGGGATGATCGCAAGGAGACCGATCATCGTTACGGTACATAGTGTCAACATCAAAACGGTGAACGAAGCGATGACGCTTCGTGCTTTTTCTTGGTTTTTCATCATGTACCTACTTCACATCCGGACCAGAGATCCGGTGACCATAAACAACGAACCGATCATATCGACGACTGGAAAGGATGCGGAAAGGATAACATGTATAGAGGATGAGCTGTTCGACCTCCTGGTTCAGTTGATAAAACGTCGGATCATCGGCTTTCTTCACCACGATCTCATCGACCGCATAGACATACTCGCCGTAATTGGTGTGGATGACGATTTCATCGTCCAGGGTGATGTATTGGAGCTGTTTGAACACCGAGAGATTGTGTCCCCCGATCAACAAGGGTTTCTGAAACCCCGGCAGGAAACTCCCGATATACTGACCCGCGCCATAACGCAGGATTTTTTCGCTATCCCCCCAATAGAGTCTAACATCGAGATCGATACGTTGGATACTCAGGTTGGCGTAATGGACCCCGACATACGGGATCACCACTTCGGATAAGGGGACCGTGCTTCGATCGATCAGGTCTTTCCCTTGGAAGATCGAATCCAGATCCGCATCGAAATCCGGTGCGTTTTCCGCGATTACCATCGATGCGACGGATAAGGAAAGATCGATCGTCGGCTTGAGCAGAACGTAAAGTAAGACGCAAGAAACCAAAGAAAAAAGCAAAGGCACGAAAAGAATCGCCGCCATTGCTTTTGAGACTTTCGAAACCGACTTCATCAACCTATGCTTTCGCAACAAGCAGATTGTTTTTCTTTGCGAATGCGACGGCAGCGACCATCGTCAAACCCAGGATGGAGAACATCCAGAAACTGACGGTCGCATTCATCCCGGTATTCTTCACCACGGTGGAAGCGGTGCTTACGTCGGATTGGACCATGACGGATTGACCCGAAAGGATGCTTACCGTCTTGGTGGCGACATCGTACTCGAACGTCAGGGAAATCGAAGCGACGGATGCCGTCGCGGCTTGCGCCAACGCCAGGATCTCGTTTTTGTCATCCAAGGTCAGCTTCGTCAAATCGGTGACGCCGGCAGCCTTGATGACGACTGCGATATCGTCGATCGCATCCAGGATCGCGGTTGCGTCGGCTTGCGTGAAGTCGACCCCGTCCATCATGAAGAAGTTCTTCGCGATGTTCAGTTCTTCGGTCGACAGAGCGACGGTTTTGGTCCCCACAACGACGCCGGCCGCTAGTTTATCAAGAATGGATTGCTCGTACGTGTTGACGGTCGTCGCCGCGAAAACAGGTAACATCGTCATCGCCAGAACGAGCGCGCTTGTCAAGAAAAGAATGATTTTTTTCATGTTGTTCCTCCCATGTCGCCCGTAAGTGCGGCGACATCCCATGTATCATGGTTTTATTGTATGAACCACGAAGAGCGATGTCAAGGCATTCCGACGGTCTTCCGTAAAGAAAATCGCAACATTTTTCATTCTTTCATTTGGGTTTCAAGCGATTCAGTAGATACGTGTTAATCAGTGTGAAGACGTGACGAAACACGTATTTTATCGTTTTTTTTACGATTCGGAATGTTGTTGGAGTTTCTGGATTTCTTCCACGAGATGAGGAAGGATTTCCAGCGCGTCCCCGACGATCCCCAGGGTCGCGACCGAGAAGATGGCGGCTTGCGGATCCTTGTTGATGGCGATGATGTACTCTGATTTATCCATGCCGGCGGTATGTTGGACGGCGCCGGAAATCCCGCAGGCGATGTACAAGGTCGGCCGAACGGTCTTGCCGGTTTGTCCGACCTGGACGTCTTTGGGTGCTTCGCCCATGTCGACCGCGCCGCGGGATGCGGCGACCACGCCCCCGACCTGCCGTGCGCATTCTTCAAGCAAATCGAAATGACCGCTCATGCCTCTTCCCCCGGAAAAGATGATCCGGGCTTTCGCGATGTTCACGCCGTGTTCTTCCTTGGGGATCCGTGAAAGGAACTTCACCAAGCTTTCCGAATCGTTTTTGTACTCGAGCTCGAGGATCTCGCCGGTCCGACCGTGTTGGAAGAAATCGCTATCCAGCACGTTGGGCCGGATGGTCGACATCTGGGGGCGATGGTTCGGGCAAACGATCGTCCCGAACAGATTCCCCCCGAACGCGGGTCGTGTAATCCAAAGCTGCGTCGGATGTTCACCGGTCGGATCGATTTCGATCTTGGTCGCATCCGCGGTCAACCCCGTATCGACGCGCGCAGCGATGCGCGGTGCCAAATCGCGTCCGACCACCGTCGCCCCGATCAACAGCGAATCCGGATGATAGGTCGTGATGATCTGACTGACCACATCCGTGTATTTCTCGGTGGAATAATGCGCGAGGTTTGGATGATCGCAGACGATCACGCGGTCCGCGCCGTGTTCAAAGAGGGTTTTCACATTGTTTTTCACGGAGTACCCAAGCAAAAGCGCCACGACCTTGAAATCAGGCAAAGTGACGTTGATCGTATCGCAAAGTTTCCGCGCTTCGCTTAACAGTTCGAACACCACATTCTCGAACACCGAATCCGTCTGCTGGGCAAAGACATAGATATCTTTCGTTTCCATCATTTACTCCATGTACGCTTTCAGCGTCGATGCGATCAACTTCGCGGCTTCACGGGGAGGAAGGTTTTCATTGAGCGACCCGGCTTGGATCGTCCGTGTGAAGGTCTTCTTGACCTGGGTCGGCGACCCTTTCAGACCGACCTGGTTTAGGGGTAGATCCAAATCGTCGAACGTGATTTTGGTTAACGGTTTTTGGTAGGCGCGCCAGGCATCATAGACATTCATCCCCCGCGGTTGGTTCATCGTGTTCAAGGTCGTGAGGAGGCAGGGGAGGGGAACCTCCAGGATCTCGCTGAAGGATTCATAGGCTTTCTTGACGATGAGTCGATCATTGTTAAGGTGCATGATTTCTTCGACGTAGGTGACTTGGGGAATATGGAGTTTTTCGGCGGTCTGCGGACCGACTTGGGCGGTATCCCCGTCGATCGCCTGCCTTCCGGCGAGAATCATGTCGTAAGCCAAGGTTTTAAGGAAAGCGGCCAGCGTGGTGGACGTCGCCCAGGTATCTGCACCGGCGAAGCGGGCATCGCTGAGGAGATACGCTTCATCCGCGCCTCTTCCCAGGATCTCGCGAAGCATCTCTTCGGCTTGGGGCGGACCCATCGTGACGAGGATGATTTTGGCGTCGTATTTTTCCTTCAGGACCAAGGCTTCCTCGACCGCGGCCAGATCGTCGGGGTTGATGATGGTGGGGACTCCGGTACGGATCAGCGTCCCCGTGACTTTATCGACTTTCATTTCCGTCGTATCCGGAACTTGCTTGACAAGTAGAACGATGTTCATAGTGCCTCCTAGCGCAGCAGCGCGCCGGCGATGACCATCCGTTGCACTTCGGAGGTCCCTTCATAGATTTCCGTGATCTTCGCATCGCGCATCATGCGCTCCACCGGATAGTCACGGGTATAGCCGTATCCACCGAAAAGCTGGACCGCCTTGGTCGTAACCTCCATCGCCGTTTCCGACGCATAGAGTTTCGCCATCGCGGCTTCCGTCCCATAGGGTTTTCCGGCATCCTTCAGACAAGCCGCCCGATAGACCAACAGACGCGCGGTTTCGACGCGTGTCTGCATGTCGGCCAGGGTGAACTGGGTGTTTTGAAACGAGGCGATCGACTTTCCGAATTGCTTGCGTTGCTTCACGTAGGCGACGGTCTCGTCGATCGCCCCCTGCGCGATCCCCAGCGCCTGGGCGGCGATCCCGATCCTTCCGCCATCCAAGGTGTTCATCGCAATCTTGAATCCCATCCCTTCCGATCCCAACAGGTTCTCTTTCGGAAGTTCGACGTTCTTGAAAATCAGTTCGCAGGTACTCGACCCTTTGATGCCGAGTTTCTTTTCTTTCTTCCCGATGGTGAACCCCGGAGTGTCTTTCTCCAAAATAAAGGCTGAAATACCGCGGGTTCCTTGCGTTTTATCCGTCATCGCGAAGACCACGTACACATCCGCGTAACCGGCGTTGGTGATGAAAATCTTGGATCCGTTGATCAGATAGCCATGGTCCGTTTTGATGGCGACGGTCTGCTGACCGGCCGCATCCGTCCCCGCATTGGGTTCGGTCAAGCCGAAAGCGCCCAACCATACGCCGGAATTGAGTTTGGGTAGGTATTTCTGTTTTTGCGCATCCGTACCGAACGTGAAGATCGGGGATGCGCAAAGGGAAGTATGGGCGCTCAGGATAACGCCGGTGGTCGCACAGACCCGGCTCAGTTCTTCGACGGCTAGGATATAGGCGAGGGTATCCGCCCCACAACCGCAAAGACTCTCGGGAAAACAGATCCCCATCATTTTCGTTGATCTAAGCTTGGCGATCGTCTCGACCGGGAAGCGTTCTTCCTCATCGATTTGAGCCGCCAAGGGTTTCACTTCCTTCAATGCGAAATCACGATACATCTTCGCCAAAAGGGTATGCTGCTTCGAAAGGTTGAAGTCCATGGGGGTTCCTACGCTTTCGGAGGCATGATCGTCGCGATGCCCGTGACGACCAATTCATCGTCCTGGTTGCGTGCGGTCGTTTCCAGCTTGATCCGGTTCTTGTCGAGCAGTTTCTCGATCACCGTGACTTTCGCCGTGATCGTGTCGTTGAATCGAACCGGTTTGATGAACTTCAATTCTTGACCGAGATAAATGGATCCATTTCCGGGTAATTGCGTACCCAGAATCGAAGAAAACAAGGAACCGACAAGCATCCCGTGGACGATTCGGCCTTTAAACATCGTGGTTTTCGCAAACGCTTCATCCACATGGACCGGATTATGGTCGTCGCTGACATCCGCAAACGCAAGGACATCGGCTTCGGTGATGGTTTTGGTGAGAGACGCGCTTTCACCCAACTTCAATTCGGAAATCGTTTTTCCAGTATTCATAACGTTCCTTTCCCTCATGAAAATAAAACATGAATGGTGATTCATGTTTTAGGTTAGTACGTTGTGAATGGTTTGTCAATGGGTATGTTAACGAATTAACAATTATTTCATCAGGCGATAGGTATCGCGGGCGATGACGAGTTCTTCGTTGGTCGGGATGACCCAGACCTGGATCCGTGAACTTGTCGTTGAGATTTTCGCTTCTTTGCGGCGGATGTTGTTGGCCGTGCGGTCGAGTTCGATCGGGAAGGCGTCTTCCAAGGTTTCGATGATCAATTGGCGCAGATAGATCGAATTTTCACCGATCCCGGCCGTGAAGAGGATCGCGTCGACCCCGCCCAGTTGGACGGCATAGGCCG
>DOUE01000013.1 GCA_003520745.1 Erysipelotrichaceae bacterium | reverse complement strand
CTCCTAACTTCAGTATACGAAAAAGAGCCGGCTGGGTGGGGGATTTGCCGGCTCTGAGGGGATTGCCCTCACTCAGATTATACACTCTCTAACGTGGGAAAGTGTAGATGAAAATCACAATTTTTATGCAATCAACGAGCGTAAATAAGCATAAATCAGATCATCCAGATCACCGTCCATGACTTTCTGGACATTGGTGTCTTTGTATTCCGTCCGATGGTCGTTGACCATGGTGTAGGGGCAGAAGACGTAGGACCGGATCTGCGATCCCCATTCGTTGGCTTTTTGTTCGCCCTTGATTTTCGCAAGTTTCGCTTCGTTCTCTTCGACCATCCTCTGATAGAGTTTACTCTTCAGCATATTCATGGCGTTCTCGCGGTTGTTGAGCTGGGAACGTTCGGTCTGGCAGTTGACGACGATGCCGGTCGGCTTATGGTAAAGGCGGACTGCGGAGGAGACTTTATTGACGTTCTGACCGCCTGCTCCGGAGGCGTGGCGGGTTTCCAGTACGATATCATTGGGGTCGATGGTGATTTCGACCTGCTCGTCGAATTGAGGCATGACATCCAGACTACAGAAGGAAGTATGACGACGTCCCGAAGAATCGAAGGGGGAGATGCGCACCAAACGGTGGACCCCTTTCTCCGCTTTCAGATAACCGTAAGCCATGTCGCCCTCGACCAAGAACGAAACGGACTTGATGCCGGCTTCATCGCCTTCTTGATAGTCCAAGACCGAAACCTTCCATCCTTTACGATCCGCCCATCGCGTATACATGCGATAGAGCAGTTCCGCCCAGTCTTGCGATTCCGTACCGCCGGCTCCCGGATGCAGTTCCAGGATGGCGTTGTTCTTGTCATAGGGATGGCTCAGCAACAATTTGATCTCGAAGTCTTCGAATTCCTTCTGTGCATCCATCACTTCGTCTTCCACCATCTTGGCCATGTCGTCGTCGAAATCCACTTTCAACAGATCGACCGTTTCTTCCATGGAAGCATAGCGGTTTTGGAGGTGGTGGTAACTCTCGACGATGTCCTTGTGGCCGTTCATCTCATCGATCAAGCCTTGGGCTTTCTTGCGATCATCCCAGAACCCTTCGGCCATCATCGATTCTTCAATCTCTTTTATTCTCTTTTCGCGCCCTGCCGAGTCAAAGTGAGTCACCCAACTGCTCGAGTTTATCCCTGACCTTCAGGACGCCTTGTTTCATTTCATACAGTTCCATTACTTTTTCTCCTCGAATTTGATTTTCACATTCAAACAGAACGCGACGACTTCCTGCGAAATCCGCGCCAGCATATCTTCAAACAATTCGAACCCTTCTTGGACATAGGCCTGTAGCGGATTGCTTTGGGCATAGGAGCGCAGGTGGATCCCGTCACGCAGTTTACTCATGGTGTCGATGTGTTCGACCCATGCACGGTCGACCAATTTCAAGGTCATCGTTTTTTCGATTTCCTTCATCGGTTCTTTGATGCGTTCGATCTTCACTTCATAACTCGCCCAAACTTTATCGATGGCAAAGGCTTCCACCTGGGGGATCGTCTTGTCGACGAGGTCTTCCTGTGAAATCCCGGCATCCTTGAATCCGATCTTCTCCAATCCAAGCAGGAAGCCTTCGATGTCGATCTTGGGCTCGCGTCCGCTCTTGTCGGTATACGATTTCACGGTATTGAGGACCACCCGGTCGAACATGTCTTTGACGACCGCATGCACGTCTTCGTGTTCCAGGATGAAATTGCGTTGTTGGTAGATGATCTCGCGTTGTTGACGCAATACATCGTCATAATCCAAGAGCGTCTTACGGATGTCGAAGTTAACCCCTTCGACCCGTTTCTGGGCGCTGGAGATGGATTTCGTGATCATCTTGGATTCGATGGGGACATCCCCCAATTGATTAAACAACATCGAATAGCGTTCGCTGCCGAAGCGAACCATCAGTTCATCTTCGACCGAGACGTAGAAGCGGGAATACCCCGGGTCGCCTTGACGACCGGAACGTCCGCGCAACTGGTTGTCGATGCGTCGGCTTTCATGCCGTTCGCTTCCCAATACGGCCAATCCGCCCAATTCACGGACGCCTTGACCCAGTTTGATGTCGGTGCCGCGACCCGCCATGTTGGTGGCGATGGTGACGGATCCGACATGCCCGGCTTTCGCGATGATCTCGGCTTCACGGGCATGGTTCTTCGCATTCAATACTTCATGACGCACCTTACGCTGCGTCAATAACTTACTGACATACTCGCTGGTTTCGACCGCGATCGTACCGACCAACACAGGTTGGCCTTTCTCATGCAATTCCATGATCTCGGCGATCAAGGCGTCGAACTTCGCCTTACGGCTCCCGAACACCGCATCCGGATAGTCTTCACGGACGACCGGCTTGTTGGTGGGGATTTCCACGACGCGCATGTTGTAGATGGAACGGAATTCTTCTTCTTCGGTTTTCGCCGTCCCCGTCATCCCGCACAATTTCGCATAGAGACGGAAGAAGTTCTGATAGGTGATGGTCGCCAAGGTCGACGTTTCCTGTTTGATAGGTACGTTCTCCTTCGCTTCGATCGCCTGATGCAAACCGTCGGAATACGCCCGTCCCTGCATCAAGCGTCCCGTGAATTGGTCGACGATGATGATTTCCTTGTCCTGGACGACATATTCCACATCCTTTAACATGATGTAGTTGGCTTTCAGCGCCATATACAGATGATGGACGAGGTTGGTGTTGGATAAATCGTACAGGTTGTCGATGCGGAACGCTTTTTCCGCCGCATGGACACCCGATTCCGTCATCTGGACCGTCTTCCCCTTAATGTCGATTTCATAATCCTCGTTCTCGACCAGATTCTTCACGAAACGGTCGGCTTGGATATAGAGGTTGGCGGTTTGTTTCTGCCCGCCCGAAATGATCAACGGGGTTCTGGATTCATCGATCAGGATGGAGTCGACTTCGTCGATCAGCGCGACGTTGAGCGGACGGAGCACGCGATCATGGATCGTCGTGACCATGTTGTCGCGCAAATAGTCGAAGCCCGCTTCCGCGTTGGTCGTATAGGTGATATCGCACAAGTACGCATCACGTTTCTGCTTCGGTGTCATCGACCGGACATTCAATCCGACGCTCAAGCCAAGGAACTGGTGGATGGCCCCCATCCACTTGGCATCGCGTCCGGCCAGGTATTCGTTGACCGTGACGATATGGACGCCCTTCCCCGCCAAGGCATTGAGGTAGACGGGTAAAACCGAGGTCAAGGTTTTCCCTTCCCCGGTTTTCATCTCGGCGATGTCGCCTTGATGAAGGACGATGCCGCCCATGACCTGGACAAAAAACGGGTACTCCCCGATCACTCTTCTTGCGGCTTCACGCGCGGTTGCGAACGCTTCCGGCAACAACTCTTCCAAGCTCGCCCCGTCCGCGATTCTCTGTTTCAGTTCAGGGGTCTTCGCCTTCAATTGTTCATCGCTCATCGCAGCGTATGTTTGGGCCAAAGCATCGACTTCCTTGGCTCTCTTTGTAATTTCGTCTAAGCGTTTTTTATCGACGCTAAACAACTTGTCGAGTAGGTTCACTAGGATCTTCCTCCGATTCTTCTTTAGTATTGTACCATGCCCTAAGGCAAACAAAAAGGGTTGGAATCAACCAACCCTTCTTGCAACTAGATTTTGGTAATCTTGTGAGCTTGTAAGCCACGGTCGCCTTCGATCAGATCGAATTCGACTTCGGTGCCTTCTTCGATGGTCTTGAATCCATCCATTACCAATTGTGAGTAGTGGAAGAATACATCGCGATCGTCAGCCAACTTGATGAAGCCATAGCCTTTTTCTTTGTTAAACTTTTTTACTTTGCCTTGCATTATAAACCTATACCTTTCTTCTGTAGTCTGTGCTACTGTGTTTATTATACATTATGTTGGAAAAATTGCAATAATTTTACGACTCAAAGGTTGAAAGCGCTTTAATCGCCTGTCTTTGTCGCCTTATCCCTCCCTTTTCCCTTGATTTTGAGGAAACTAGGGTGGATTGCGATGCATACATGTGTCAAAGAACGTGTGTTTTCACGCAATAGTCCGCTGCATGCCAGCATCGAAGACCCTGTCGTGACGATGTCGTCGAAGAGAAGGATGTCTTTCCCCTCCACCAACATCGGATTCGCAAGAAGCATCTCATGCTGGATCTCCCTTCGCATCGCGGCGGATCGCAGGCTCTGCTTCTCATCGGATAACTTTTCGAGTACGTCGACCCGCACCAACCGACTCTCCCCCAAGATCGTATGCAAGGTCATGAAGCCCCTCTGCTCCCTTTTCTTCTTCGAGGAAGGGACGCAGACGATCGTCTTCCCCTTGAATTTCTTATCGAAGGCCGCATGTACGGGATGCAGGAAGAGTTTCCCCAAAGCTTGGTCATGCGCTTCTTTATAGCGGTGGAAAAGCGTCGACATCATCTCGTCGAATTCATAATAGGCATATACTTTCATTCCATTGACATCGACCCAGCGTTCGACCTTCTTCAGCGAACGTCGACAGACTTTGCAGAGTACGTCCTCCGTGAGAAAGACATCGATGAAGGTCATGCCATGGGTCAAGGGGTTGAAGCAAAGGAGGCATCTTTGTTCGATCGAAGCAAGATGTTCATACAGTTGAGACAGCTTCGTGACTTGTATCCGCAAAGAAACAACACCTCTCCTTTCGGGTATCTCGGACTCCGTCCCGCCCTTCCGGCGATTTGAACCAACGACGCTTCGTTGAACACCGGATGTTGGGCCATCACCACGCAGACTTGGGCGTTCTCGAAAGTGACCCCCCGTTCAAGAACCGTCGTACAGATGAGAACGCCGTCCTCGTTGTTTGCGAATTCATCGATTTTTTCCTGCAGATCTTTGCTTTTCGCACTCACCTGCTTCCATTTGAAAAGCCGTGCGATGAATACAGCCTGTCGTATCGTCGGGACGAAAACCAGTTTCCTACCTTTCGTCTTCTCTACCCATCGCTTCACCAGGATGAGTTGGATGAAATACGGGGCACAACGGATCGACGGCACGGGAAGTGGGTATCCATGAGGACGTACGTTCACCATCACTTCGACCATCTCCTGCTTCTTGACCCGTCGCAACATTTCCCGATCCGGAGTGGCGGTGAGATAGATCATCCGCCCGCGGCACGCCATTCTCGCGAACCCTTCCAACAATTCATCCCCGACATAAGGGAAGGCATCGGGTTCGTCGAGAATCAAACAATCGAACATCCGGGGGAAACGATAGAGTTGATGGGTCGTGACGACGAAGAGTTGGGCGTCGAGGATGTTCGTGTGCCCTTCGCAGATCGCCTGGACACGGATTCCCGGGAAGGCTCCGGTCAAGCGTTTGGCGAGTTGGAGGACGACTTGTTTGCGGGCGATCGCCAATCCGATCGTTTTCGACGCTTCGAGCGTCTTCGCGATCGTTTCATAGACCAACTCCGTTTTCCCTGCACCGCAAACCGCATTCACCAAGACATCTTTTAACAACGATGCCTGATAAATCGTCTTTGACGCCTTCCTCTGCGTTTCACTCAACCGGAACGGAAGATGGATCGACACTTCCCCGGAATTCGCCTGGATGTCGGCGATGTCACCGGTGAATCCGATGCATCGACGGCAAACCGTTTTTCCTTGATAGACCGCGAAATATCGTTTCGATCGATTCCCGCACCGCATGCATTCCATTTCCCCACCCCTCCCTTTTAGGGAAGAATGTGGACATTCCCTGAATCTTCGCTACAATGAAGTTAGAAGAGGTGAACGACATGATCGAATTGAAAAAAGCGGGAATCAAGGATGCCGGGGTCTTGGTCAAATTGATCCATGAATTAGCGGACTACGAGAAATTGGCTGAGCAGTGCGTCATTACGGAAGAGTTGATGAAGGAAGCGCTGCGAAGTAAAACCGCCCGCGGACTCATCGCATGGCAGAAGGATGTCGCGGTCGGCTATGCCATCTATTACATCACCTTTTCCACCTTCACCGGTCTGCCGAGCCTGTATCTTGAAGACCTCTACGTGAAACCCGAATACCGCTCCCAAGGCATCGGAACCCTGTTTTTCGTCGAACTGGCCAAGATCGCCAAGAAGAGGAACTGTCAACGCATGGACTTTGTCTGTCTGACATGGAACACCCCTTCCCTGGACTACTATCGATCTTTAGGCGCCGTCGTGCTCGAGGATTGGCATCTGGTCCGCATGGAGAAAGAGGCGATTTCATCGCTTCACGAGACCATCCTTTAGGAGATGAGCGGTGAAGTTTGGGAGTTTGGGTTGTAAAGAGAGTGAAAAAGGACTACGATTCAAGAAGATAAACAAAGGAAAGGAGATTCACATGGGAAAAGCCATCCAGGATTTACGGGATGAACATGCGTCGATCCATCATGTACTGAGTCTCATGGATCGGATGCTGATGGATTATATGAGCCAACCCTCCGTTAAACTTCGTTACTATAATGAACTGACGACTTTTTATAAAGTGTTCGCCGATGCTTGCCATCATGGCAAGGAAGAGAGATATCTCTTCCGATATCTCGCTTCGCTCAAGGATCCCAAGATCGACGTCGTGTTGGATGAACTGAAAGATGATCATATGCAAGCGAGACGTTGGGTCGCTCGGATGGATGACGCCCTCTTCGTCGAAGATCTCAACGAGTTCGCACGGTGCGCACGGGAGTATCGCGACCTGCTGATCCTGCACATCGAAAAGGAAGATCGGTTCTTCGCGCTGATCGACGGGATGATGGAGGACGAGGTTCAGCGGGTGATTTTCTCCGAGTTCGAGCTCCACGAGGAAGATGTGATCGGTTACGGGGTCCATGAAGAATTGCATAAGATGATCGACCAATGGGGTGAAATCTTCAATCGGGAGTAAGAAGGGCGATGTCCTTCTTTTTTTATCAAATACGATATCCACGATGCGTAGATTGATTCGTTTTTACGTGGCGTGACGGGACTTCGCCGTGATACTATACTTTGTGTGAGGTAAAAACCATGGAAAACAAAAACATCGCAAACTTGATCGCATCCCGTCGCAAAGCACTGGGCTTGACCCAACAGGCGCTGGCCGACAAACTTCACATCACAAACAAAGCCATCTCAAAATGGGAAACCGGGGAAGGGTTACCCGACATCAGCCTTCTCGTCGACTTGGCGGATGCGCTACAGATTAGCGTGGATGAACTTCTACAGGGAACATCCAATGAAGAATTATCCGACAAACCCCGACCAAGCCAACAAGATCCCAAGAAAAAGGAGCGCATCTTCCGCTTGATCGCACGCGCTTTCTTGTTGTTGAACTTCTTTCTCCCCTTTGTCAACGTTCCACTTTCGGATGTTCTGCCGGATTGGATCGGATTGGATTCCGTCTTCAACGGTGTTTTCGGTAATTCCCTTCAAGCGAGTGTGATGGGATTCCAAATGATGTTGACGCTGACCCCGACCGGTATCCTGTTGAGCTTGACGTTCATCATCCACTTGACCCTGTGGATCTTCGACTTGACGAATCAACTCGACAGCCCGTTCTTCGAGAAATTCGCCGTCCCCACCTACATTACTTTGATTGGCATCGCGGTCTTCATCCTCGCTTTGTACTTCTTCTCTTCGCTCTCGATCCAGATCGGGATGATCCTCTTCGTCGTGTTCACCCTGAGTCTTTGCCTGCACGGCATCAAGTCGGTCCGCACCTAACGCACCGAATGCGCCTAGAGCGCTTAAAAAGAAAAGAAGAGTCAGTTCTCTTCTTTAGGCCACGGATTCAATTGTTCACCGACGACGAAGACCGCTTCGTTGGCGATCCTGGCCATCGGGCTGTCCGAGAGCGAGTCGGAATAGAAGACCTCGATGACGGCATCGGGGTAAAGTTTGCGGAAACGCTTAACCTTCTCTTCGCCGAAACAGTTCTTGCCGGTATAGACTCCGTTACGTTTATCGACACGGGAGGCGATCAGTCGTACCCCCAACTCCCTGCAGATCGGTTCAAGCATGAACTCGGGGGAGGCGGAGACGATGATGTCGTCTTCTTTTTTCGTGGACGCATAGAACGCTTTTATTTTCGACCGGTTGGCTTTCCAAAACCCGTCCAGTCGTTTATCGATGTCGGGGATGAAACGGAAATAGGCGTAGAAAATCTGCTTCATCAAGGTCTTGTCGATGAGTTTGAGTTTATACAACGCACCGGCCATGAGTTGGGATGGCCAAAGCAGGGCGATGATCCAGGATTTCGATAGATTGTAGGCATAGAAATCGATCGAGGAATCCCCGTCATAGATGGTTTTATCGAAGTCGTAGACGTTCATTTGTATTTCCCTTTCGACCAGTCGGGTGCGTCGGGGTTCTTGGCGAAGGTCTGATAGCTTGTATAGAGATAATAGAGGATGATGAAATGGATCGCGATCGTCAACAGGACCGGAAGCTGGGTAAGGATGTTTTGGTACCAGTAGATCAGAAACAAGGTGTCGACGAAGAAGAGGATAAAGGCGATCATGAACCACTTCGCACCGGTTTTCGTCTTAACCCAGGCAAGGGCGTAGATCGCGATCAACCCGACGCCAAGTAAGACGACGAAGAGGACGCTGACGCTGAACCCATACTCGACCATCATCGCATGGGCGACCACGGCGAGGAATTGGGGAAGAAAAGCGGAATACGGGGAATCCATCTGGATTCCGAATAAAAGAAGAACGAAGTAGATGCCTGTCAATATCGTCATCAGCAGCAGGGTCATGCGACCCATCTGTAGTTTACGGACTACTTTTTCCATCGGTTGTTACTCCTTGAGTGATGTCATCATTCTACCATGATTCGAGTTTGGACTCAAAGCGGGATGTCTTCAAGTGTTACACTAGCGCTTAAAGACAAAAGAAAAGGCGTCGTGCGCCTTTTCCGGTTTGATTATCTGGGGAACTTGAGGATGAATTCGCTGCCTTTGCCGGGTTCGCTTTCGATCGTGATGGTCGCCCCGTGCATTTTCAGGAAGGACTTCGCCATCGCCAATCCCAAACCGAACCCTTCCGTCTTCTCTTGTCCTTTGACGCGATAGAACGGTTCGAAGATGAGATCCAGGTTTTCCTTGGCGATCCCGATCCCCGTATCCTTGATGGAGACGATGAGATCGTTTTTGTCTTGGGAGAGGGAGAGGTCGACGCTTCCTCCTTCACGGTTGTATTTGACGGCGTTCTCCACGATGTTGTAGAGGGCGCGGTAGACCAACACTTCGTTGCCCGGGATCTTATCGACCGACGGGATTTCCCCGTTCAAGTTCACTTGATGCTTCTTGGCATAGAGCGCCAGGTCTTCCATCACATCGGAGAGGACCATGTCGAGCGAGACTTGGTCATCCATGCCCGCGCTTTCGACGCTGATCGAATCCAACAAGGTTTCGATCAAAGCGTTCATTTTGCGTACCGAGTTCTCGATGACGCCCAACGTCTGCTTATAATCATCCACGTTTTTGCGTTCCTGGTCGTTGAGCACGTCGATGTGCGTCTTGATGACGGCCAAGGGGGTTTTCAATTCATGGGCGACCGCCGCGTTGAAGCGTTTCTGCGTCGCAGCCGCGTTTTCCAGTTTCGCCAACATCGTGTTGAACGAGTGGGTCAGATCCTGCACTTCACGGGTGGAATCGCTCAAGACGATGGTGTCCCCGATTTCGGCGTTCGCGAACTTGACTTGTTCGTTGAGGTTACGGAATGGTTTCAATGTCCGTCCGCTGGAGACATAGGCACCCACCCCTCCCAACGCCGCGATCAGAAGCAAGACCCCTGCGCTCATCCACATCAAGCGGTCGAACGAGGCGTCGATTTGATCCTGGATGGCGGTCGCCTGCGCGATCGCCGCATCGTATTGCGTCTTATCGATGGTGGTGTTGGCTTCGATCTCTTCGGAAGTATCCATGAAATTGTAGTACTTGGCGGACCGTCCGAGTTCCGACGCCATCGAGGGGAAGGTGGCTTTCAGCGACATGAACATCGTGAACCCGCCTAAAACCAACAGGGTCAACATCGTCGTGAGTCCGTGTCGTACGCGTACGTCGAGTTTGCGTTTCATGGGTTCCCTCCTTTCGCGTCGAACCGATACCCGGAGCCTTTGACGGTCTGGATGACCGTCATGCCTCCCGTCGCGGACGACAACTTCTTTCGAAGCGAATAGATATGCACCCGCATCACATCGCTGAACGGATCGGCTTCTTCGTTCCATATGTGTTCAAGCAACTCTTCGCTGCTGATGATGCGGTCGCTGTTGCGGACAAGATAACTGAAGATGGCATATTCCTTGAGGGTCAACGGGACGTCTTTGTCTTGGAATTGGACCCGGTGTAAGGCAAGGTCCACCGAGAAGTCCCCTTGTTTCAGGATGGTGGGTTTGGAATTGAAGTCACGGCGAAGCAGGGCGCGGATCCGCGCCTTCAGTTCCTGAAAGTCGAACGGCTTCGTCAGATAGTCGTTCGCCCCAAGATCCAAGCCTTGGATGCGATCGTCGATCGATCGATTCGCGGAAAGGATGATGACGCGAACCTCGGTGTCTTTCTCGCGGATTTGCTTCAACAGGTTCAACCCGCTCTCATCGGGCAGATTGATGTCCAATACGACCAAATCATACTCGTTGATACTGAAGAGTTCCGATGCGTCGCGTCCGTTATAGGCGCTATCGATCGCATATCCGTCTTTCTTCAAGCCTTTTTCCAAGGCGTCGACCAATTGGACTTCATCTTCAACCAATAGAATGCGCATCGTACTCTCCTTTCTGAAAGTCAAACACCAAAGCGGGGCTTTGGTGGTGACGACTATTTCTTTTTATTGCGGAAAGCCAATAAGGTCAATCCGGCCATGCTTGCGATCATCCCGACCCCTGTGGCGATGCCATTCGCATTCGCTGCGAACCACGATCCGTTGGAGGCGAGATCCGCGGTGATGAAGTAACGGATTCCGTCATCTTCGATCGCTTCTTCATCGGTGTCGGTGCGTTTGATCCAATCTTCGGGAACGACGCTGCCTTCTTCATCGACGACGACATCCGGTGCTTCATCGACGGGTTTCTCTTCAACGACAGGGACTTCTTCGGTCGGCTTCTCTTCGACCGGGGCTTCTTCGACAGGATCGACCGGGGCGGGATCGACGGATTCTTCACCCGGATTTCCAGGTTCGCTTCCTTCACCTTCGCCGGTACCGATCGAATCGGTCACGCAGGTTTCCACGCCGTCGGAACTGACCGTACAGCTACCACTACCTTCGCCTTCCATCGCCAACGCCGGCAAGATCAAAAGAAACAACAAGACGGCGCTAATCAAGGAGAACATTGAGAAACGTTTGAATTTCAACATAGGATCACCTTTCTTGGAGGGTTTCCCCTTTAAGTGTCCATAGTATACCAAACCCTTCGTTAAGATAACGTTAATGAAATTGCGATGCGTCGATCATTAAATTGGAGACTTGGATCGAGAATTCAAGGGGGTTCTCGATGGGCAACCCTTCGATCAACAAGGCTTGGTTGTATAAGACTTTCGCATAGTTGTCGATCTTCTCGGGATCGTGTCGATGGATTTCCTTGATGGCTTCGAAAAGCGGATGTCCGGCGTTGATTTCCAAGATCCTGCCCGCCTTGAGGTTGGGGTTGGCATCGGGCATTTGCGATAGCACCTTCTCCATCTCAAAGGATAAACCTTCCGCGCTGACTAAGCAAACAGGATGCGTTTTCAGCCTCGTGGAGAGTCGTACGTCTTGTACGCTGGCGCCCAACACCTCTTTGATCTTGGTCAACACATCTTTGCTTTCTTCGCTCTTCTTCAAGATCTCTTCTTTTTCTTCCGTACTCGCGATGTCCAATTCGCCTTGATTGATCGACTTGAACGTCTTTTCTTTATAGGTATGCAGGATCTGTAGGACGAATTCATCCACATCCTCGGTCAGATAAAGGATTTCGAAACCTTTCTCGCGAACCCATTCGCTTTGCGGGACCGCGGCGCATTTCTCGATGGTTTCCCCGGAGACGAAGTAGATTTCTTTTTGGTCTTCTTTCATGCGCGCGACATATTCTTCCAGGCTGACGAGTTTATTGTCATGGCTTGAAACGAAGAGGAGTAAGTCTTCCAGCAATTCACGGTTGGCACCATAGTTCTGATACATCCCGTATTTGATCTGCAAGCCGAAGTTCTTCCAGAACTTTTCATATTCTTCGCGCTCCGTCTTCAGCATCCCCAAGAGTTCGCTCTTGATCTTCTTTTCAAGACGGCTGGCGATGGCTTTGAGTTGACGGTCGTGCTGCAGCATTTCCCTGGAAATATTCAAGGAGAGGTCGGGGGAGTCGACCAAGCCTTTGACGAAACGGAACGCATCCGGGATGAGTTCTTTGGCCTTGTCGAGGATGAATACCCCTCTGGAATAGAGTTGTAGTCCTTTTTCATAATCGGCGGAATAGAAGTTGAAGGGCACATGGCTCGGGATGAACATCATCGCATCGAAGGAAAGGCTTCCTTCAAGGTTGGTGTGGATGACGCGTTGGGGATCCTGGTAGTCTTCGAACTTGTCTTTATAGAACTCGTTGTAGTCTTCTTTACTGATGTCGCTCTTGGAGCGTTTCCACAACGGGATCCTTGAATTCAGCGTCTTTTCAACCACTTTCGTTTCAACGTCTTCACTGTCTTCTTTCGTCACTTCCTCTTCCACGTCCATCATGATCGGATAGCGGATGTAGTCGGAATATTTCTTCACCAATTCCTGGATCTTGAAGTCGTCGAGGTATTGCGAGTAGTCTTCATCTTCCGTGTCGTCGTTGAGGGTCAGGATGACGCTGGTTCCGACCGAATCACGCTGTGCCTCTTCGATGTCGTATCCTTCTTCCCCTTCGGAGACGAACTTGAACGCGACGTCCGTATTGGCCTTCTTACTGATGACTTCGACTTTCTTGGCGACCATGAACGCCGAATAGAACCCGACGCCGAACTGTCCGATCAGCTGATCTGTGTTGGCATCTTTATCAGCAGATTTTAAATCTTTCAGCCTTGCGAGAAATTCTTTAGTTCCCGATTTAGCTATCGTACCGATATTGTCAACGATCTCGTCCTTTGTCATACCTATACCGTTATCGGTGATCGTGATAGTTTTCGCATCTTTGTTGAAATTGATCGAGATCTTGAAATCAGAAT
>DOUE01000040.1 GCA_003520745.1 Erysipelotrichaceae bacterium | reverse complement strand
CAGATGGTTGGTCGGTTCGTCCAAGACAAGGACGTTGGTCGGCGTATGCAGGATTTTGCATAACCTTACCTTAGCCTGCTCGCCACCACTCAACACGCTCACTTTGGATTCAAGTTGTTGTCGGGTCAGACCGACTTTCGCCAACGCGTTGCGGATTTCCAATTGACTCATCGAAGGGAACGTTTGCCAGACCTCGTCGATGCAGGTGTTTGTGTTGTCACGCCGTGTTTCTTGTTCGAAGTAACCGATGCTCAGGAACTCCCCGGTATGGACTTTCCCGTCCAACGGCTCGATCATCCCTAACAGACTTTTCAGTAAGGTCGATTTCCCCAAGCCGTTGGCGCCGGTCAGAGCGATCTTCTGACCCCGTTCGATCGTGAATTTCAACGGTTTGGACAGCGGAGAATCATAACCGATCACCAAGTCCTCGGCTTCGATGACGACCCGACCCGATGTACGCGAACTTTTGAAGTTGAAGACCGGCTGGGGCTTCTCGCCGACCAGTTCGATCCTCTCCATTTTATCCAGTTTCTTTTGACGCGACCTAGCCATGCCGGTCGTGGCGACGCGGGCTTTATTGCGCGCCACGAAGTCCTCCAGTTTTGCGATCTCGGATTGTTGGCGATCATAGGCGGATTCCAACAAGCGCTTGTTTTGTTCATAAATGCGCAGGAATTCATCGTAATCCCCGACATACCTCGTCAGTTTACAGTTTTCCACATGATAGATCAGGTTGACGACTTCGTTGAGGAAGGGCATGTCGTGGGAAATCAAGATGAAGGCGTTTTCGTATTCCTGAAGATATCTCTTCAACCAGACGATATGCTCTTCGTCGAGATAGTTGGTGGGTTCGTCGAGTAATAGAATGTCGGGTTCTTCAAGCAACAGCTTCGTCAACAGGACTTTCGTCCGTTGACCACCGCTCAAGTCGTCCACATCCCGATCCAATCCCAGACTGGAAAGCCCGAGCGCCGAAGCGACTTCATCGATGCGGATATCGATCATATAGAAATCATGGTGGTCCAGCATGTCCTGCAGGATCCCGATCTTTTCCAATGCGCTATCCATGTCCAGGTCCGGGTCGCTCGACATCGCTTCATACAACTGCATGATTTCCGCTTCGATGTCGAAGAGGTATTGGAAGGCTTTTTGCAGATTCTGACGGATCGTCGACCCTTTCTCCAAGACCGAATGTTGGTCGAGATAACCGACGCGCACTTTGGACGACCAGGTGATCTTTCCTTCATCCGGAATCAGTTTATTCGTGAGAACACTTAAAAAGGTCGATTTACCTTCGCCGTTGGCGCCGATCAAACCGACATGTTCTCCTTTAAGTAAACGGAACGATACATCTTCGAAGATCGCCCGATCCCCGAATCCATGGCTTAAATGTTCTACGGTACAGATGCTCATGCTTGATTTCCCTCAAAACTTCCAGAAAGTATCATACATGAGTTTGTGAAGATATGCAATCGAGAGCGCAAGATTTACGGTCTGAAATCAAAGGAGGACGTTTCGAGGGAAGTCCTCGCCATGGAGTCGGATGAAGTCGTCCTTGGTCATCGAATAGAGGCAATCGTCGTAGACGATATCACGATACCCTCTTATCGCTTGCCTCAACGTTCCCTCATGGATGAACCCAAGATGGGTTAGGAGCCGGTTGGAGGCGACGTTGGGCAAAAACGCACGGGCGCTTACCACATCGAGTCGAAGGGTTTGAAAAGCATGGTCGATCACTTTACGCAATGCTTCGCTCATGAATCCTTGCGAAGCATACTTCGTATTGAGATAGAAAGACAGGGTTAGACTCTTGACTCCATATCGTAAAGAATCCGGACTCAGATCGATGAATCCGATGACTTTATCCTCTTCTCTATGGTGTAGCACGATGTTCTTCTCATCCGTTTGAAGGGTAAGAAGGCTTTCCCTCATTTCATCATGATTCATCGGCTTCATACAGTTGTATTTCAGAACGACTTCATCGTTCTGCATCTCGACCATGTCGTCCAAATCGTCAATCGATATCGTGCGCAGGATGAGTCGTCGGGTTTCAAGGTACATGCTTTATCTCCTTTCAACGCGTAGTCGGGGTTTAGGTCTTCGGGTTACGATGATCGAAACGATCCACATATAAAGATACAAAATCGGCAGGGCGACCCAGAGATAGATGTAGTCGTAGGGAAGCCAGGATGCGAAGAGGGTGAACGCCGCATTGCCTCCGGCGGAGAGATCTTTGATCGTAAAGAAGTAATTGGCGGGGATCGCATGGAAATGGTTGAGGTAGAGGTTGAAGAGATGAAGGGAGCCGGATACCGCAAGGACCATCAAGGTTAAGCGGATCGCACTTTTGACGGTGGGCCGCAAGGGATGAAACCCCCAGATCGAATTGAAGACCGGGATGATGAAGATCGAGAAATGAAAGATATAGAAAGAGATCGTCATCATGGAGTAGGTGTCTTGATAATCGGTGCTGACGATCAAGATCGCGGCCAGCGCCCCCAGTCCGCACACATAGAAGACGAAGTCCATCAAGAGCGCGCTTTTGCGGATCAAGGCGGTCGGGATCAAGAACACGGCGATGTTGCATAACTGGAGGGGGAGAAGGGTGAAGATCGAGTCGCGACGAAGATAGAAATACCACCAATTGACGACATAGGCGATGGCATTGACGAGGGTGAGGAAAAGAAGGAAGCGATAGCGCGAGGACCGTGGGCGAGAGCGAAAGAAAAACAAGGTGAGAGACACGAAGATCAAGGAAGCGAAGTAATACCATTGGAGTTGCATCGGACGAACCTCGCCCACAGTTTATCATGAACGATTCAAAGAGACAATTTCATCGACGTTCGAATGATGATTCCGATCGAGTGGTTCTGTGAAATGACGCGGAAATGGAGTATCATAAAAGAAAGAATCAACAGGAGAATCGGATGGACAAACAGGCAATCCTCGATCACATGACATTGGAAGACAAAATCCGGCTATGTTCAGGCAAGGATGTTTGGCATTTGGAAGGGTATCCCGCGTTGAACCTCCCTTCGATCCGGGTAAGCGACGGTCCCCACGGATTGCGTAAACAGACCGATAAGGAAGACCATCTTGGATTGTCGGGTAGTCAACCGGCGACCGCCTTTCCGACCGCCAGCCTCAGCGCGTGCAGTTGGGATAAGGAACTGCTTTTCGAATTGGGGGCGACGCTTGCGGATGAATGCCGAGCGGAGGAAGTCTCGGTGCTTTTGGGTCCGGGGGCTAACATGAAACGCAGTCCTTTGTGCGGGCGTAACTTCGAGTACTTCAGCGAAGACCCTGTATTGTCGGGCGAATTGGCCGCGGCGTTCATCAACGGGGTCCAGTCCAAGGGGATCGGGACGTCGTTGAAACATTTCGCGGCGAACAACCAGGAACAAGACCGGATGACCTCTTCCAGCAACGTCGATGATCGTGCGCTGAGGGAATACTATCTCCTTCCCTTTGAAATCGCCATACGGAAAAGCCAACCATGGACGATCATGTGCTCCTACAATAAAATCAACGGGGTGTACAGCTCCGCCAACGCATGGCTTTTGGATGACGTGTTGCGGAAGGAATTNNTTCATGGCTATTGACGGATGTATTACGAAAAGAATGGGGGTTTCAAGGCGTCGTCGTCAGCGACTGGGGGGCCGGACATGAACATTGGGAAGACCTAAAAGCCGGGATGGACCTCGAGATGCCGGGGAATGGCCAACACTATCTTCAACGCGTGGTCGATGCGGTGGCCGATGGGAAGATCACGGTGGAAGAGATCGACCGTACCGCGACAAGAATCCTTACATTGATCGAAAAGGCGAAGCCGGTTCTTAATGACCGTTGGACCTACGATCTTCAAAAGCATCACCAAATCGCACGTAAGGTCGCGCATCAAAGCATCGTCCTTTTGAAAAACAAGGGGAAGTTCCTTCCCCTGAAAAAAGAGAAAGAAATCTTGGTGTTGGGCGAATTGGCGAAACAAGCCAGGATCCAAGGCGGCGGGAGTTCGCACATTGAACCGCATCGTGTCGACTCGCTTTGCGATGCCCTGGACCAGGCGAACATCGTCTATGAATATCGTCAAGGTTACGACCTACACAATGCGAAGAGTACGTTCCATATCCCCGAGGCGATCCATGCGATCCAAGAAAACCAGAACGTCATCGTCGTCGTCGGATTGCGTGACGAGGATGAGAACGAAGGGTTCGACCGGAAGTCGCTCGGACTCCCTTACGCACACAATAAACTGGTGGAAGAAGTCGCCAAGAAAACCAAGAATTTGGTCGTCGTGCTGGCCGGGGGTTCACCGGTCGAAATGCCGTGGGTCGACCAGGTCACGTCGATCCTAAACGGATACCTCCCCGGGGAAGCCGGCGGTCTTGCGTTGCGCGATCTCCTTTTCGGGGATGTGAATCCCAGCGGGAAACTGGCGGAGACCTATCCAAGGGCCCTTAGCCAGGTCCCCTGTAGCGATACCTATGGGAAAGAGCGCAAGCAAGTCCATTATCGCGAGAGTGTTTTTGTTGGATATCGCTACTTTGATTCCGCCAAGGTCGACGTCCTTTTTCCGTTTGGCCATGGGCTGAGCTATACGACCTTCGAATACTCCGCCCTTGAAATCCTCGGGAATACGTTGCGTTTCAACGTGAGGAATAGCGGAGTGCGAAAAGGGTCGGAAATCGTCCAAGTCTATGTAGGCAATGTAACCAAGGCGCACTACTTCGCTGCGAAAGAACTGAAGGCGTTTGAGAAGATCCACCTCGCTCCGCGTCAGGAAAAGACCGTTGAAATCGAGTTGTACGAACGGGATTTCATGTTCTATCATCCAAAACTAAAACGGTTCGTCGTCGCGTCGGGTGAATATGAGATTCTGATCGGCGCATCGAGACAAGACATTCGGCTGACGGGTATCATCAGTAAAGAAGGGGAAGCGGATCTACCGAAGGATTCCTCGTGGGAATCGACCTGGTATGCCCATCTCAAAGGCAAACCAAGCGATGAAGATTTCAAGGCGATCTACGATCGAGGCATCCAAAATGAAGAAAGCGCTGGGAAGGGGAAGTTCACCATCGACAGTACGCTGGAAGACATGGGGCATACCCTGGTCGGGAAAATGATGAAACAGGTTTCCAAGGGTATGCTGATGAAGGCGGGCGGGTTTACGAAGGAAGACCGTCGATCCAATGAATTTAAGATGATGTTCCAGTTCGTGATGACGACGCCGTTGCGTACCACGATGTTGATGAGCCAAGGACAATTAACCCAATCCATGGCGAACGGGATCGTTGAACTCGCCAACGGAAAGTATCTGAATGGGGTCAGGAGATTTCTAGGAAGATGAAAACGATTCAACCTTGTCGATTCGTAGCGACGACTTGATTCTTGGGCGGGTATCATGATAAGTCGAAGCGGATTCCATCGTTATAGTCAATCCGGTCAAGGTTGAAAATCGAAGGAGGACTCGATTTCAGTAAGGATCATCCCGATTTGTGTTTCGCCTACCGGATGATGAATCATGATAAGGCCATCCAGCGATGGTCTTTTTCATGTTTTTCCGACAAGTACGCGAATATCCGTTATAATGAAACCACAGAGGAGAAGCTACTTATGGATCAATTGATGCGGGTTTTCGGTTTGAAACGTGAAGCGGTTTTACTTGATTCCTGGCTTTATATCTTGAAATCGATGTGCGCGATCGGCGTCGGTTTTCTTCTTGGAAAGGCGTTTTCAATCACCCGCCTCGACATGATATCCGTCTTGTTGGGCGTGATGTACAATCTTGAGGCGGTGAACGTCTCCGGGGTGAAGGGGGCACTCAACCAAATGACCGCATCGACCCTAGGCGCCCTCTCCACCGGCTTTTTGGTCTTTCTCATGGGATATCACGTCTCGTTTGTCACCGTCGCCCTGGGCATGGGCTTGACCCTCTACATCGCGCTTAAAATCGATTATCGCATGGTGTCGCCGGTCGCGATTTTCACCAGCGTCTACATGACGCAGCTTCTGCAAAGCGATGCCTTGGGGAATCCCAGCGTCCTGTTGACCTTCAGACTCCGAATATCCGCCCTTGGCTTGGGTGTCCTGATCGCCCTGGCCTTCAACTATGTCTTTTCCCTTTTCTATTATCGGAAGATCGGGAAAAAAAGGATGGAATTCGCCAGGCTCCAAGGGGTGTCCGGATTGAAGAAAACCTATGAAATCCTATCGAGTCCGATCGGTTCCCCGGTTTCATCCTCGGTGTTGGCAAGCGTGTTCAACGACATCGAAATGGTGAAGGCGAACATCCGGACGATGATGAAGGAGAATTCACTCCCGTTCAACCGCCGCGAGAAAGCGAACTTGACGGTGCTCGACGACATGGTGAATGCGATGAAAAGCATGATTCATCTTGCCTACGACTGTATTTTCATGGTTCAGGAAAAGCACATCGAGGTCACGCCGATGGATCTGAAGAAGTTGAACGACATCGTCGAACGACTCGGGAAACTCGATTTTACGCATCCTTCGTCGACGGATGCAAACCTGGGTTTGAATTCGGACGATGAGATTTTAAGCGAGAGCCGAATCAAAACGAATCTGTCGATGATGGAAAAACAGTTCAACCGGATGGTTGAACTCAGTACGACACTGAAATAGGAGAAGCCATGGACTGTATTCAATTGAGGGAAACCCATCTTGACCAAGCCTACGAAATCATGCGCTTGAATTACGAAGCGGAAAGAGCGAAAACGAAAGAATTGCCTGAAATCATATCTACTCCGGATTTGGGGTATTTCGTAAAGAACGCCTATGCGTTGGGTATGATCGAAGGGGACACGTTGATCGGCTATCTCTGTGCCTATCCTCCCATCGAAGATGCATTCGGTACGACCGGTGTCAAAGGTACGTTCATTCCGGTCCATGCACACGGGGCGATCGGTAACCGACGCAAGAAAGTCTACGACCTGCTTTATCAAGGGTTGGCGAAACGTCTGGTGGAAGACCGTGTCTTCAGCCATGCGATCGCGCTCTACGCCCATGATCAAGATGCGATCGAATGTTTCTTCACCAACGGGTTCGGGATGCGATGCATGGATTCGATCCGCGCGATCGATGCCGAGAGACCGATTCGTCCTGCCAAGGTCGAAATCGCGGAACTTGACCGCAACGAAAGCGCATCGATCCTACCCCTGCGCAACGGATTGATCCGACATCTTTCACACTCCCCGACCTTTCTGAAGTACCCGATGATGAGTGATCAACAGCTCATGCACTCCATACAACGCCGTGATTCACGGATCTTCATCGCTCGAAACGAGAGTGGAATCATCGCCTACATCGAAGTCATGGCCGACGGGGAGAATTTCATCACCGAAAACGAAGGGATGTTGAATATCTGCGGAGCCTATTGTCTACCCGAATTTCGGAAATCGGGCATCGTGGATGAACTCCTTGCCTTTCTAGAACATACGTTACACCAAGAAGGAATCCCCTTGCTTGGGGTCGATTTCGAGAGTTTCAATCCGACCGCCCGGGAATTCTGGGGAAAGCACTTCACACCGTATACCGTTTCACTGGTTCGTAGGATTGATGAAAAGCAATAGAAAACGAGAGCGAACTCTCGTTTTTAGCTTCCTTTACCCGAACCGCTTGTGGAACCGCCGGAATCACTCCCGGAACCTTGTTGATTCCCGGAATCGTCATTGGTGTTCCCGTCGCCGTTTCCGTTATCGTTTCCACCTTGACCCGGATCTTCTTGTTTGTTTCTCACTTCACTTTGAATCTGCAACATCTGATCAACCGAAGCGTTCTGCAACCGTGTTCTCAGCTCGGTCGTGTCGACGCCCGCATTCTCAAGCTTGTTGAGTGCGAGCTCGATGCGTTCACGGACTTTTTCCTGGGTCGCCTCGGTAAGCTGGACTTTGTTCTTCACTTGTTCTTTATTTTCGGCATTCGAGAAGAATTCTTTCACTGTCATTGCCGTTCCGTCAGGAAGGTTGACCATGCCCTTAAGAACATACAAGCCCAAGGGGATTTCTTTTTCATTCGCTTCGAACTGAGCGATTCTTTCAGCCTTCAATTCGACGACATTCATGCTTTGCAAGGTATCGCTAAGACGGATGCGATCCTGGAGTTGGGTATGAAGTTGATCGCGGACGGCTTCGGCGGTTTTCTCCATCAGAACCGTACTGACGACGACATAATCATCTTCCAAATCTTCGATGTCGATGAATCCGGATTGACTGGCGCGCTGCACGATCAGGTCGATGGCTTCGGCGACCGGTTTTCCAACCAAATCCGATGAGGCGAGTGTTTTCGCGTCTTCATTCATCGCTTCGACTTTCAATACGATTCCTTCGGAGTTGGTGGATAATTCGAAACTCGGGTTGATGTCGACGGCGACGATCGCCGCGACGACGTTGGATGTATCCTGTTTGAATAGGTTCAGGGAGTTGGCGAAGACGATCCCGAAGAGAACGACGACCGCCAGACCGAAGACGAAAATGCTTTTCTTTTTCATGAGTGGCTCCTTTCGGTGATTAGACCGTTTGGATCTTAAGCCGTCCATTTCGGCACGTTGATAAATCTGAGCCAACATCGTGTCTTCGTTGAATGTGTTCTTGTGGATGCTTTTTTTCAGTTGGTTCATTTTTTTCACTTAAGTCCTTTCACCCTTATAGAGTCGCCTCATCCGGTTTTCGACGAAATTATTTTAAAAACTTTTTCTTCAAGATTTCCAACGCCTTATACATCCTGCTTTTCACGGTGCTTTCAGGGATGCCCAACGCATTTGCGATTTCGACATAGCGCAGATCGAATCGAAACCGGGCGACGATGATTTTCTGATCAAGTTCAGGGAGTCTTGCCACTTCATCCCAGAGTTCATCCAAACTCACTTTATCCAAAACATCCGATTCCAAATCATATTCATCGGGGATCGCCTGGATTGTCGAAGCATCCTCGTCACCCAAGGTGATCGGACGGACCGACTTCTCTTTATAGTAGCGCGTAAGCGCATGGTTCGCCATCTGCATCAAGTAAGCCAAGGGATTCTCGATGATTTCCTTATCCTTCAACATCCTCTTATACAAGTCATAGTAAACATCTTGAACAAGATCTTGCGCATCGAAAACACTTTGCACTTTAAAGAGTACGTATTTACTGAGGGGTGTGAATGTCGCCCGATAGATGTTCTCGAAGTCTTCTTCGCTATAGTTCATGGTATTCTCCGATTTCAGTATAGCACAACATAAGAATCACAGAAAAATCAATATCATTAAGATCCTTGGCTTAACTGGGACAAGGACGTTAAAAAGGTCGAACAGTCCGACCTAAAGCGAATCAGGATGTTTATGTACATCGAACCATTAATCAGGGATATTCAAAGTAATGCGTTGATTTTGGATTGAAAACTTGGGGAAAGAAAAACGATGATCACACGAATAGAGAAAATGATCCATGGAATCAAAGATAGCACCGAAAAGAGTAGGCCGATGGTCCCGAAAGTGGACGGAATGATCATCAAGAGACCTGATATCAATCCGACGGTTGAGGTGGATTTCGAGTAATATCCACTTCGCTTCATCGCAAGTGAGAATACGATTAAAGTAAACGCGTTCAGGACATAATAAGTATTGAATGCCGTGCCGACATAACCGGCTAACAGGACGTCACCGGCACTAAGTAAGGATACTCTTTGGACTTCGCTCGTCGCTTGAGCGAATTTCATACTCAAGGAGATAAACTCGAACGCAGGGTTGGATGGATAATAGACTGCGATGCCGACTAAGCCCAACAACAAGGCCAGTGTCGTAACGGAAGCCAGTTTCGGTTTGAGGGAAGCATAGATGGCGAGGTAGAGCGGGATAATCAAAACATTGTTGATGAGATAAAGAAAGTCGAGACTGAGAAGACCCAGCAAAGAGCTCTTCGCGTACAAATCGAAAAACCCCAAGACAGTGGTCGGTGGAGGAAGAAGGATGAAGAGTGTCATCTGAATCGGGATGAGTCCCACCATGAGGAGCGTACAATAGGCGGTGAAACGATAGAAAGAGGAAGTGCTGTTCATAGAATTCCTTTCATGCTTTGCGAAGCAAATAGTCCATGATTGAGTAGAGTTGGTCGACGATGGTTTCTTCATTAAGGTCGCCGCTATTTGACAATGCCAATGCGATCATTCCATGGATCGAATAGATGATTGTTTTCGCAAGGAGATCGATCTCTTCGACTTTACACCGCCCGAGCGCGACTTGTTTTGTGAACGAGGTCCGCCATAGCGAATTGAAATCAGGAGTGTTCTCATAGATCAACGATAGATATTTCCTAGGAATCGCCTTGTCGTTGAAAAACCGAAAGAGATTGGGATTCTCGAAATAATACAAGGTATAAATCCTAAAAACACCATAGAGATCATCTTGTCGGACATTGTCACTGTGAAGACGAAGCAGGATTTCATCGACGGTTTGGCGAATCAGGAGTGCTTTCGAAAGGGCGTACAGATGATCTAGATCGTTGAAATAATGGTACATCGCCGGATATGAATACTCCGTCCTTTCGGCGACTTTCCGAACGGTTAGGGCATTGTACCCTTCGGTTTTTATGATTTCTGCGGCGGCCTCGGTGAATTTCGCCATGACCTTCTCTTTTTTATCCAACGTTTTTTCTTGCGACATCGCATCCTCCATAATTTAACTAAGTTAAATTTATATCGTTTCCCATCCATTGTCAATAAAAAACTTCAATTTTCACTGAAGTTCGTTTGTGATTTCGATCTTGAACGTCAAGGTCGCGACGCTCTTGGCGGGCATCGGGTAGACGATCGTCTGCTCATTCAGATGGATCAAGGCGTTTCGCGCCGTGTTCTGCATATTATAAACCACGAGGTTGACGGAGAGATCCGGGTTCAAGAACGCGACGCTGGTGAAATTCCCCTCCGCCTTGGTCGAATCGATCCGTAAGGCATCCTTCTTCATGAACTTACTGAAGTGCGCCAACGAATAGTAGTCGAGGTTGTAGGTCAGTTCTTTGGTTTCTTGGTTGACGGTGACGATGCCGCGGCATGTGCTTCGACCGAAACCCGGGACCGTCGGTCCGTTGTTTTCATCGAGCGCCATGTTCCATAACACATAGGTGCGTGAATGATTGCGGAAGACATCGATGCCGTTTTTGATTTGGTCATGGAACGCCGCTTCGAAGGGGGGTACCCATTCGCCCCCGGAAGCCTCGGTAAAATACACCTCGTGCTCGGGGAATTCGTTGAACACTTCGCTCTGTGCGATGACTTTTCCGCCATAGACATGCCATGCGACGCCATCGACCATTTCAGGGATGGATTTCAATACGTCCAAGGGGAAATCCTTCCGATCCCAATTGTGGTCATAGGCCAGGATTTTCGTGGAAAGCCCGGCTTCCTGAAATGCAGGGTATAGCCCCTTCTGAATGAATTGGACTTGTTGGTAGGCACTCATGCCCAATCCTGGATAATGTTTCGGGATATAAAGCGGTTCATTCTGCGGGGTGATTGCGAAAATCTCGATTCCTTCTTGCTGATAGGCTTGGATGAACTTCACGAAATACTGTGCATATTCCTCGTAGTATTCAGGCTTCAGCGAACCCCCGACGGTATTATCGCTGGTTTTCATCCATCCCGGGGCACTCCAAGGACTGGCCATGATCTTAAGGTCGGGATTCAGAAGAAGGGTTTGTTTCAATAAAGGCAGGATATCCGACCGGTCATGATCGATGGAGAAATCGCTAAGATCCTCATCCGTCTGACCTTTGGGTTGATCGTCATAGGTGTAGAAATCACGGGCGAAATCCGACGCCCCCATCGGCTGGCGGATGAACGACAGTCCGATCCCGTCTTCTTTGTCGAACAACATGACCATCAGTTCATCGCGTTGTTGCGGGCTTAAGACGGAGTTGATGAGGTAGGCGGCGGAGTCGGTGAACGACGCACCGGCACCCAAAATGTTCTGGTAGGTTTTATTCGGATCGATCGTCACATCGAACCCGGTTTTCGGGGCGTCTTTCTTATCATACACGATCGCGTCTTCCGACATATGGTTAAAAAGATTCGACGCATCCATCGTCGACAAATACACCTCGACGCTAGAACCGATGCGATACACCTTCGGGTCTTCAGGGGTAACGACGGGGTCTTTGATCGGGGCGCAGGAAGAGAGCAGGGCGCAGGTCAAACCGGCTGTAATGAGTTTCGTCATGTTCATGGGAATCCTTTTTCGTTTATATTCGTATTGTATCACAGGTCGAATCTTTTTAGAAAGCGTTTTCGTAATCAAATCGCAAGCAAATTCATGTCCTTTTCGTATAATGGAGGTAATGAATCGGGAGGATACCATGTCTGAAATCATCGAGAAACTGAAACTGGGTCAATATGCCCAGATCGCGTTGGTCAACTGTCCAAGCGATGTGAAACACGTTTTCGCTCCATTGAATACCACGGACGGAATAAACAAGCATGACTGCATTTTCGCCTTCTCCACCAACAAAGCGGAATTCCTCGCGACGATCCGAGACGTCATGGACGAAAAGCGGCTTAACGAAGAAGGAATCCTGTATATCGCCTATCCGAAGAAAGGGAACCCGAGATATCCCGACTACGTTCATCGCGACGAGATCTTCGGTTTACTGAATGTGGACGTCGCCGACGGATCGATCGATCATACCCCGTTCCGTTTCAACCGCATGGTCGCATTCGACGATGTGTTCACCGTCCTTGGCATCAAGTACTCGCAGAAGGGAAGATCACTGACCGCCCCGAGCCAATCGACCGGCGACTACATCGGATACATCGACGAAGTGCGCTCGATGATTCAATCCGACCTTGAGGTGTTGACGAAATTCGATGCCTTGACGCCGGGGTATCAACGGGATTGGGCGCGATATCTTTACAGTACGCCCAGTGAAGCGACACGGAAGAAACGGTATGAGGAAATGTCGATCGTGTTGAAGGCGGGGTTTAAAACCGCCGCCCTTTATAAACAATCGCTCAAGAAATAATAAAAGCGATCATCCGATGGAAATCGGTTCGATCGCTTTTCCTTTGAGAAAGTAATTCAGAATGCTGTCACGCGTGTAGGTTTCAATTCGGTTATAATGGGACTTCAACGGATAGGCGAGAATGACATGCCAGGAAATCGGATGGTCGAAGGGGACTTCGACGACGTCGTTGAAGTACATGTGATGACGTATCGGAGAAGGCAGGATCGTGATGAAGTCGGAAGGTCGTGTGGATTCAAGCAGGAAATCCCAGGAAGAAGAAGTCAAGGCGACTTGGGGGACCAGGTTGATGCTGGAGAACTTGCGTATCAGTTGATGGTGGATCATGAAGGATTCGCTGAAGATCGCTAAATTGCGATGTTTCAAGTCGGTCCAGGAAATCACCTTTTTTTGTGCCAGAGGATTGTGGATGGACATGAAGGCGGTAAGTTCGTCCTGGTGGATGACGTCTTCACGAAAACTTTGCGGATTCAAATCGGAGGGTTGAAGCAGGATCGCGAAGTCGATCTCGTGCAGGATCAGTTTCTTGCGCAGGTCGAACGCCCCTTCCTCCAACACGTCGAAGCGAATCTCGGGATTGCGCGTGATGAGTTGGGCAAGGACTTCGGTGAACAAGACGGTTAAGATCAACGGAGGGATCCCGATACGGATCGACCCCTTGACCGAGGTCGTATTCTCCCGTAATTCCTTTAGCATTCTTTCATGCTGCGCTAGGACGATCCTAGCGTTGGTATAGAAGTTCTCCCCGACGTTGGTCAAACCGATCAACCGTCCGTTGGAGCGGATGAACAGTTCCGTTTTCTCTTCATCTTCGAACTTACGGATGTATTGAGTGAGGGCGGGTTGGGAAAGATGAAGTTTCTTCGATGTCATCGACAAGTTAAAGCGATTTTCCACGATCGCGACGAAATAGGTGAGCTGGGTGATGTCCATGGGGATTTCCTTGTCCAAGAGGACGTGATGTAGCCCTATTCTATCCTATAACTTAAAGTTATACAATCTATAAAATTCTGGTATTAGTAAAAAGGTTGACGCTCGATTATCATGTGAATGTAAGCGCTTAATGTATAGGATTCAGTAAAAGTACTAAATAATTCACATGAAGGAGAACCTTATGAAAGATGTTGTGATCGTTTCTGCCGTCAGAACCGCCATCGGGAGTTTCGGAGGGAGTCTAAAATCGGTTTCCGCCGTCGAGCTCGGAACCGCTGTCGTTAAAGAAGCTATAAGCCGTGCGAATTTTCCTGCCGATCTGGTGGATGAACTGATTTTCGGGAACGTGCTTCAAGCCGGCCTGGGACAAAACGTTGCGCGTCAAGTGAGCGTCCATGCGGGGATTCCGATCGAAGTTCCGTCCTTCACCGTCAACAAAGTCTGTGGCTCCGGATTAAAGGCCGTCCAACTGGCGATGCAGTCGATTCTGGCAGGGGACGCGGATATCGTCGTCGCCGGCGGGACCGAAAACATGAGCCAATCCGCCTACATCCTGCCTGGCGCCCGTTGGGGTCAACGCATGGGGGATGGACAGTTGGTCGATACGATGGTCCATGACGGATTGACGGATGCCTTCAGCGATGTCCATATGGGGATCACCGCGGAAAACATCGCCGAGAAGTATGGATTCACACGTGAAGAATTGGATCGTTTCTCCGTACAGAGCCAACACCGTGCGATCCAGGCGATCGCCGACGGGAAGTTCGTCGATGAAATCGTTCCGATCCTGATCCCGCAGAAAAAAGGGGATCCGATCGTCGTCGCGACGGATGAATATCCCAAAGCGAATACGACCTTGGAAGGATTGGCGAAACTACGTCCGGCCTTTAAGAAAGACGGCGTCGTGACCGCCGCCAACGCGTCGGGAATCAACGACGGCGCCGCCGCGTTCGTACTCATGAGTAAAGAAAAAGCGGATGAACTTGGCTTGAAAGCCTTGGTCACCATCACCTCCTACGCCTCGGCCGGCGTCGATCCCCAACTGATGGGGACCGGACCGATCCCCGCGACACGCAAAGCGTTGGAAAAAGCGAACTTGACGGTGGAAGATCTCGATTTGATCGAAGCCAACGAAGCCTTCGCAGCCCAAGCCTTAAGCGTCATGAAAGAATTGAATCTGAATCCTGACATCGTGAACGTCAACGGCGGAGCCATCGCCCTTGGCCATCCGATCGGTGCCAGCGGTGCGCGTATCCTCGTCAGTCTGATCCATGAAATGGTGAAGCGCGACGCGAAACGCGGACTTGCGACCTTGTGCATCGGCGGCGGGCAGGGTATCTCCATGATCGTAGAGAGATAGAGGAACCATGAACAAACAAATCAGCATCATCGAGGCAATCGATAAAATCAAAGACGGCGATGTCGTGATGATCGGAGGATTCCTGGGCGTCGGTACGCCGGAACGTCTGATCGACGCGTTGGTCGCCAAAGGGACCAAGAATCTGACCCTCATCTGCAACGACAGCGGATTCGTCGACAAGGGTGTCGGGAAATTGGTCGTCAGTAAACAATTCAGTAAAATCATCGCATCCCACGTCGGCACCAACAAAGAAACCGGTCGTCAGATGATGGAAGGCGAAACGGAAGTCGTCTTGGTTCCGCAAGGGACCCTGGTTGAACAGATCCGTTGCGCAGGTTATGGCTTAGGCGGGTTTCTGACCGCGACGGGATTGGGGACGAAAGTCGAAGAAGGCAAGCAGAAAGTGGTTGTGGGCGGGAAGGAATTCCTGCTTGAAGAACCCTTGCATGCGAATGTCGCACTGATCTTCGCCAATACCGCCGACAAATACGGGAACCTGAACTATCACGGTTCGACCCGCAACTTCAACCCGATCATGGCCGCGGCGGCCGATATCACGATCGTCGAAGCGCTGAAGATCGTCGATGTGCTGGATCCGGATACGGTCCACTGCCCGGGCGTCTTCGTCAACTACATCGTGGAGGGCACCAACCATGGATAAGCAACTCATCCAAGAATACATCGCACGCCGGGTCGCGAAAGAACTTCGCGACGGGGATGTCTGCAACCTGGGGATCGGACTTCCGACCTTGGTCGCCAACTTCGTCAACGGCGGAAAGAGCGTCTGGTTTCAATCCGAGAACGGATTCGTCGGTCTTGGACCGACCCCGGATGAAACCAATTTCGATGAATTCATCACCAACGCGGGCGGTAAACCCGTCACCATCCTCCCGGGCGGCATGTTCTTCGATAGCGCCACGTCCTTCGGGATCATCCGCGGAGGGCATGTGGATCTGACCGTGCTGGGTGCGCTTCAAGTCGACGCGCACGGCAATATCGCCAACTATATGATTCCGGGAAAATTGGTTCCGGGCATGGGCGGGGCGATGGATCTTCTCTCCGGGGCGCGTAAAGTCATCGTCGCGATGGAACATACGGCCAAAGGGGAAGCCAAAATCCTCAACGAATGCAACCTACCGTTGACAGCGCGAGGCGAAGTCGACCTCATCGTCACGGAAATGGGCGTCATCGAAGTGACCAAGGAGGGGTTGGTTCTTAAAGAAATCAATCCGGAATTCACGGTCGAGCAAGTCCAGGCGGTTACCCAACCCACATTGATCATCGCCGAAGATCTGAAATCCATGGAGTAAACGGGAAATCACATCGATTGACCGAAAATACTGCTTTTAACGAAAAACAGGAGGAACACATGTTAAAAGAAAAAGTCTGTATCGTTACCGGTGCCGCCAGCGGAATCGGATTGGCGATCGCCGAAATGTTCGCCCAGGAACAATGTAAAGTTGTCATGGTCGACATCAATGAAGAGCAGTTGAAGGCGCATTGCGAACGCTTGAATGCGACCTACGTCGTCGCCGACCTCAGTAAGCGTGCCGATTGCAAGAATGTCGTCGACCAAACCGTCCTACGCCACAACACCGTCGATGTGCTTGTCAACGTCGCCGGGATCCAAACCGTTTCCCCGATCGAAGATTTCCCGGAAGACAAGTGGGACTTCATGCAGGCATTGATGCTGACGGCCCCGTTCCTTCTTACCAAATATTCCTGGCCGTTCATGAAGAACCAGAAGTGGGGACGCGTCATCAACTTGAACTCGATCCACGGCTTGGTCGCTTCGGAATTCAAATCCGCCTATGTCTCCGCGAAGCACGGCTTGGCCGGGCTGACGAAGACGGCCGCTTTGGAAGGCGGAGCGTACGGAATCACCGTCAACTCGATTTGCCCCTCGTACGTCCGTACCCCGTTGGTCGACAAACAAATCACGGCGCAAGCCGCGACCCACGGCATCCCTGAAGAAGAAGTCATTACGAAAATCATGTTAGCGAAAGCCGCCGTCAAGAAAATGCTTGAACCTTCGGAAGTCGCCAACGTCGTGAAGTTCCTCTGCGCAGACGAAGCCGCCATGATCACGGGATCGACGATGACCATCGATGGCGGATGGACAGCCGCATAAGCTAACGCTTTGATTCAATAGATCTACTCATTGAAAGGAGAGTAACTATGACCAGTCTATTCGGAATTTTCATCGGACTTGCCTTGTTGATGTATCTCGCTTTGAAAGGGTATTCCATCGTATGGGTCGCCCCCCTGTGTGCCGCGGTCGTCGCGTTCGCCGGCGGACTCGACATCATCTCGACGTATATGGGACCCTACATGACCGGCTTGGTCGGTTTCGTCAAGAGCTGGTTCCCGGCCTTCATGCTTAGCGCCATCTTCGGTAACCTTATGGAAACCACCGGCGGCGCCAAATCGATCGCGATCTTCCTGACGTCAAAATTGGGCGCCAAGAGCGCCATCGCCGCCATCGTCCTTGCTTGTGCCGTCTTGACCTTGGGTGGCGTCTCCTTGTTCGTCGTCGTCTTCGCCATCTACCCGTTGGCCTTGGCGATGTTCAAAGAAGCCAACATTTCCCGCAAACTCATCCCGGGCGCCATCGCGCTGGGTGCGTTCACCTTCACGATGACCGCCGTTCCGGGAACCCCGCAGATCCAAAACCTGATCCCGACCACCTATTTCGGTACCACGGCGACCGCCGGCCCGATCATGGGCTTGGTTGCGACCGCGGTCCTATTCTTCGGCGGACTCTTCTATATGGAATGGAAACGTAAGAAAATCGAAGCGAAGGGTGAATTCTATACCGAACCCGATGCCAAACATGCCGGTACCGTCATCGATAAGAGCGATATGCCCAATGTATGGGTCGCCATGATTCCTCTCTTGGTCGTCATCGGTGTCTTGAACCTGATGCCGCTCTATGTCAAGTTCACCCCCGAACAACTCGCAGCCGGCCGTTCCAACAGCGAATTCATCATCTACGCACTCTTGTCCGGTATCCTGCTTGTCTTCCTCTTCAACTTCAAGAAACGTAATCTCTTCATCAAGTCGTTGACCGTCGGTTCCCAAGGCGCCATCGGCGCCATCCTGAACACCGCCGCCGCCGTCGGTTTCGGAGCGGTCGTCCGCGCCGTTCCGGGATTCACCGATTTGACCAACATCGTCCTCGCCGTTCCGGGCAACCCCTTGATCTCCTTGTCCGTCGCCGTCAACCTGATGGCCGGCGCGACCGGATCCGCTTCCGGCGGCATGGGCATCGCCTTGGCCGCCCTGGGTTCGAAGTACATGGAATTGGCAAAGACTTCGGGAATCGAAGCCCAAGCCTTCCATCGTATCGCTTCCTTATCCTCCGGCGGTTTGGATACCTTGCCGCATAACGGTGCCGTCTTAACCCTCTTAAACAACACCGGCATGTCCCACAAAGACTCCTACATCGACATCATGGTCGTATCTCTGATCATGCCGATCGTCGCCACCATCCCCGCCATCATCCTCGCGGTCATGGGTATTTACTAAGGTTGTCCTCCCTTTCTCCCCGTCGATCCTCTCGGCGGGGTTTTTCTTTGTGAAAAACGCAAACTAGAGTATAATAGTATTAACATCTTCTCGGACAAGGGGAGGGGAAACAGTGGAAAACCGCAGTTCAAAAATCATCTACGGATCCATCACCATCATCGTCCTGATCGCACTCTATTTCAGTAGCGTGTATAATTTTCTCGTGTTCCACACGCTTGCCGAGTTTTTTAGCGTGTTGATCGGCGTGACGATTTTTTTGATCACCATGAACTCGATGCGCTTCCTTAAAAACAACTATCTGATCCATATCGGGATCGCCTTCGTTTTCATCGCCGTCCTGGATGTTTTCCACACATTATCTTATCCGGAATACGGATTAATGACGGATACGCACCTTCAACCGAGCCAACTGTGGATCGCCGCCCGGTTATTCGAGAGCCTTGTTTTCCTTTTCTCATTCCGCAGTTTCAAACGAAAAAAAACCCTTCGTCCCGAATGGCTGTTCCTAATCTATTTTTTAATTACCGTAGTCATTTTCATATCCGTTTTCATCTTGGATAATTTTCCGATTTTTCCCAATGCGGACGGTTCTCTGTCAACGCGCATGATCCTCGCGGAAAGCCTTATCATCATCCTGTTGCTTTTATCGATCTATTATCTCTTCCAATATCGCGATAAATTCGAGAACCATAGTTTCCGCCTGCTTTCCGCGGCGCTCTTCCTATTGATCGCGTCCGAACTGGCTTTTTCGCTATACGTCGGGAAATATGATCTGATCAACTTGGTCGGCCACTATCTTCGCATCCTCTCGTTCTACTTCATCTATAAGGTCATGATCGTGAAGGTGATCGAAGAGCCGCAGGAAATCATCTTCCGCGAACTCAACAAAGAAAAGGAACTGGTCGAGACGCAAAACGAGCTCTTGCGGAATTTGGCGGTGCTCGATGGATTGACCGGCTTGCATAACCATCGATACATCTATGAGCGTTTGGGGGAGGAAATCAAGCACTTCCTACGGTACCGCACCGTCTTTTCCGTCTTGATGGTCGACATCGACCATTTCAAAAACATCAACGATACCTTCGGCCATTTGACGGGAGACTCGATCTTGAAGGAGCTCGGGGACGTATTGAAATCCTGTGTACGCGGCACCGACCTGGTCGGGCGTTTCGGAGGCGAAGAATTCCTGGTCGTCTTGGAATCCACGGGAGGGGTCGATGCGTTGAGCGTTGCGGAGAAGATCCGCAAGGAAGTCGAGAACCATGTCTTCAGCGAGAAGATCCATATCACCATCAGTATCGGTGTTTCATCCTACCTGGAAGGCTTGAGCGTCAACGATTTGATCGATCAGGCGGATAAGAACCTCTATGAGGCGAAGCGCAACGGCCGTAACCAAACGGTCTACAAAGCACGGATCATCCATCCTTGATTCGGTGAAACCAAATAAACCGAATCGATGGGTCATAATGTAAGAAAACCGACGTCGCATGACGTCGGTTTTGTGTTTACTTCAGGAGATCGGCGACTTTGGTTAGGTCGCGTTCACGTTTGTATAAAGGAGTCAAGTCCCCTTGATAGAAGGGATGACGTTCCACATAACTCGGGGCTTCGGCTTGGTAAAGGACCCCGCAGGCCAGACGTTCTTCATCCAAGGCCAGTTTCATCGCCGCTTCCTTATTGGTGGGATCGTGGGATTCATCCAACCAGAACGTATGCGACTTGTACCAGGCGAAAGTGTTCACCTTATTGAAGGTGACGCAGGGATGGAAGATGTCGATCAAGGCATAGCCTTTATGCAGGATGGCTTTCTTGATGAGTTCCTTGGTTTTTTCCGCATCCCCCGAGAAGCCACGCGCTACGAAGGTCGCCCCCATCGCGACGGCCAGGGCCATCGGATTGAGCGGTTCGTTGTAGACGCCGTCGACTTGGACGGTGGTCTTCAGTTCTTTCGGAGAGGTCGGGGAACCCTGACCCTTCGTCAACCCGTAAATCATGTTGTTGTGGACGATGTGGGTCAAGTTCGGATTACGACGGATGTTGTGGATGAAGTGGTTGCCCCCTTCGCCGTACATGTCGCCGTCCCCGCCTTCCGCGATGACCGTCAGGCTCGGATTGACCGAGGAAATGGCGGTGGCGACGGAAAAGGCGCGACCATGCAGACCGTTGAAATAACTGGCGTCGATGTATTGCGGCATCTTGGCGGCTTGTCCGATCCCCGAGGAGAAGACGACTTGCGAGGGATCCAGATCCAATTCCGTCAAGGCTTTCACGATGATGTTGCGCAACGGGAAATTCCCGCAGCCCGGGCACCACGCCATGTCGATGTCGTGGTTGAATTCGAATTTAGTCATGGTTCACCTCCGCGATCAAGCGTCCCAACTCATCGATATGGAAGGGTTCGCCGTTGTATTTCAGGATACGATGGGGGAGTTTCATCCCGTAAGTCATCTGCATCAAATTGGCCAGTTGACCGGTCGCGTTGTTCTCGACGACGACCACGCGCTTCGCGGCGCGAAGCTTTTCTTCAAGTGAAGCCGGTAAAGGATAGACTTGTCTGAGGTGGACCAGCGACGTA
>DOUE01000039.1 GCA_003520745.1 Erysipelotrichaceae bacterium | reverse complement strand
ACTGAAATTCGCATAGAGACCCGGGATGTCCTTCCCGCTGAGATAAACGACAAGATATCCCTTCGCAGGGATGGAAACCTCGGGGAACACCCATTTCGTTTTATCGAGCGTATCGCTTAGTCCATAATTGAATAAAGGGATTGCCTTCGAACTTCCGTTATAGAGTTCGATCCAATCATAAAGATCCCCTTTCGGGTCGGCGTATGCCCCGGAATTGGCGGTCATGATCTCGTTGATGACCAACCCGGTCACATCCGCCGCGCCCTGTCCGAGTTCTTCATCGTCGGGTTCCAACGCGACGCTATCTTGCGCCAGGGATCCCACGAGTAAAGACAGGGCGATGATCGATGCGATCAGCCCCAACAAGACTCCGTCTTTGGCACGTAACTTTTTCTTTGTTTTCGTCATTTCCATTCACTTCCTTTTGTTATCTTACCACAAGCCTTCGATTCATTGTAGTCCCGACATCCTTGTACACAATGTTTCATACCTTTCTTATGCCATTCTTGGCGTATTCCTGTATAATTATGACGAAGGAAACGTAATCCAATGAACATCGCGATCTTGATCCCGGCCTATCAACCGGATGAAAAATTAATCGGCGTCGTCGATACGCTGTCGAAGAGCTGTGAAGACGCCATCGTCGTCGTCGACGATGGAAGCAAGGAAAGTTGCCTTGAGATCTTCAACGCCGTTTCTTTGTATCCGCGCGTGACCGTATTGACCCATGCGGTCAACCAAGGCAAAGGTCGGGCGTTGAAGACCGCGATCGAACACTGTCTGAAGAAGACGGATGTCGATGCGTGCGTGACCGTGGATGCGGACGGACAACATACCCCGCAGGACATCCTGAAGGTGTTGGCCGCCTTGAAGGAAACCCCCGATTCGTTGGTTTTGGGATCCCGTGATTTCGACTACAGTAACGTCCCCTTGAAAAGCAAACTGGGGAACAAGATCACGCGTTTCGTGACCCGGTTCATGATCGGGAAGAAAATCACCGATACCCAGACCGGTCTGCGTGCCTTTTCGAAATTCGCGATGGAGAAGTATTTAACCATCCCGGGCGAGCGTTATGAATTTGAAATGAACATGTTGCTTTATTCGAAACGGTATGGCATCAAGATCCGCGAAGTCACGATCGAAACCGTGTATCTTGATCATAATTCATCCTCGCATTTCAACCCATTGTTGGATTCCATCCGGATCTATCGTCAGATTTTCGCGTTCGGGTTCTCCTCGATCGCTTCCGCGGTGTTGGATTGGAGTCTTTTCACTCTTTGTCTGAGTCTCTTTGCGAAGCTATCCGAACCCATCCTGCTCGCGACGCTCATCGCGCGCCTTGTCTCGTTGAATTTCAATTTCGCGATGAACCGCAAGGTCGTTTTCAAGAGTGAAAGCGGATGGAAGAAACAAGCCCTCAAATACTACATCCTGGCCGCATTCCAAATGGCGGCGAGTGCGTATTTGGTGAAAGGTGCGTCGATGGTCTTTACTTTCCCGGTCCCGATGATTAAAATTCTTGTGGACCTCGGATTGTTTATCCTAAGTTATCAAATCCAGAAAGTCCTCATCTTTACGAAGGAGTAACACATGAAATCCAAACGCTTTCCTTATTTGTGGGCGTATTTCGTCTCACTGGTCTTGATCACCTTTTCCCTCTACGTCCTCTTGGACGCCTTTTTGATTCCGAAATCCTTGGTCATCGTCGATCCGGTCGATCCGGTTTGCGATGTCAACCCGGGCGAGGGGGAGAAAATCGTCGACATCACGGATACAAGCTACAGCGAGAGTCAGACGATCCTTTATAAAAGCATTACGATCGAAAAGGTCGTTGAGAACGGAACCGTCTACTATGTCGCCGACATCCAGCTCAACAACGTCGCTTATTTAAAGACCGCTTTTGCGAAGAATACGTTCGGGCGCAACATCACCCAGTACACTTCCACCATCGCCAAGAACAACAATGCGATTTTGGCGATCAACGGGGACTTCTACGGTTATCGCGATAAGGGCTTGATCATCCGTAACGGGGTTCTTTATCGGGATAAGCCGCGTAGTCCGATCGACAACCGTACCTTGGTCATCGATAAGAACGGGGATTTCAAGTATGTCACGGAAGGCGAAGTCAGCGGCGAATCGTTGGTCGCCGAAGGTGCCCTTCAGAGTTTCTCCTTTGGTCCTGTCTTGATCGAGAACGGCGAGTTGGTCGATACTTCCGATCAGTATTGGGTCGCGTCGAAGGCGAATCCGCGGGTCGGGATCGCCCAACTGGGGCCGCTTCATTATCTCTTCGTGGTCGTCGACGGACGTACCGAGAACAGCGACGGGATGACCTTGCCGCAGTTGGCCCAGGTCTTCAAGGATCGCGGCGCCATCATGGCCTATAATCTGGATGGCGGCGGTTCCGCCACGATGTGGTATAACGGGAAAGTCATCAACCGTCCGACGACCGATGGTTCGTCGTTCGGGGAAAGGGGCGTCAGCGATATCATCTATATCGTGAAAAACTGATATGAAGAAACCGGTAAAAACCGTCGCGGTCTATCTGCTGCTGACGATCTTCTTGGCTTTGTTTAACTTCGTTTACGGATTATTCTCCCACGGGGTGAAATCGAGTTACATGGGAAGCATGTGGCTGGTGACCTTGGGGGCGGCGTTGCTTTATTACATCCTGAGTCATGTCCGTAATCTCACCCATCGTCGCTTCCATCGCTTGTTCGTGAATCTATTCAATACCAGCGTCGCCATCCTGGTCATGGGGATGTGCCTGCGCGGCGTCATCGATATCGCCGGTTCTTCTTCGGACTACATCGATTGGTACTTCATCGTCGCCATGGTCGGATTTGGACTGTCGTTCATCACGATGGTCCCGATGTTTCTGCTTCCCTCACGTCCATCCCTGAAGACAAAGTAAAAATCCCTCGCGGGATTTTTTGTTTATAGGACTCTGACGCGTACGACGCCTTCGATGGCTTGAAGCGAAGTCACGATTTCCGGGGTGACTTCCCCTTCAAGATCCAAGACCGTATAAGCCCACGCCTTCTTCGACATGTTCTGCATCGTCGCGATGTTGATGTTGTGGGTTCCCATGACCGACGTGATTTGGCTGACCATGTTGGGGATGTTTTTATGGTTGATCGTGATGCGTGCATCGTTGCGGCATACCCCCATGTCGCATTCAGGGTAGTTGACGGAATTCTTGATGTTGCCGTTCTCCAGGTAATCCATCATCTGATGTACCGCCATGATGGCGCAATTGATTTCGGATTCCGGTGTCGAAGCCCCGAGATGGGGGATCGAGATGCAGTTTTCCATCGTCAAGGTCGTCGCGTTGGGGAAATCGGTGATGTATCTTGCGACCTTTTTACGGCTTAGCGCAGCCTTCATGGCGTCGTCGTCGACCAATTCGGAGCGTGCGAAATTCAAGATCCGCACCCCGTCTTTCATCTTATCGATCGTTGCATTGTTGATCAGATTCCGTGTCGCATCGACCAAAGGGACATGTAAGGTCAGATAATCGCATTTCTCATATAGTTCGTCATAGGAGACGGCGCGCTTAACGCTGCGGGAGAGTCCCCAGGCGGATGTGACGGATATATACGGGTCGAAGCCAAGGACGGTCATGCCCAGCGAATTCGCAGCGTTGGCGACCAAGACGCCGACCGCACCCAAGCCGACGACCCCCAAGGTCTTCCCTTTGATTTCCGGTCCGGTGAAGGCCGATTTTCCGCTCTCCACTTTCTTGGGGATGTTTTCCCCTTGATCCGCGAGGGTCTTCACCCAGTCGATTGAACCGACGATGTCGCGCGACGCCAGCATCAATCCGGCGATGACGATTTCTTTGACGCCGTTGGCGTTCGCGCCGGGGGTGTTGAACACGACGATCCCTTTTTGCGCATACTCTTCCAACGGGATATTGTTGACGCCGACGCCGGCCCGTGCGACGGCTTTGACGGAAGGGTTCAGGTTCATCTCGTGCATCACCGCACTGCGGACAAGAATGCCGTCGACCTCCTCGCCTTTGTCAATTCTAAAGTTGGGCGTCAGAAGGTCCAACCCTTCCGTCGCGATTTCATTGATGGTTTTGATTTTGTACATGGGGTTCCCTATTGCGCTTTCCATTGGGTTTCAAACAAAGACATCGCTTCCACCAAGGCTTCCACCCCTTCGATCGGCATCGCGTTGTAGATGCTGGCGCGCATGCCGCCGACGGTGCGATACCCTTTTAGATTCACCAACCCCCTCGATTCGCAAAACGCGATGAAGGCTTTGTCGGCTTCCGGTGAAGGGGATCGAAAGGTGATATTCATGAGGGAGCGGTCTTCGGTCTTTACCGTTCCTTGAAAGAAATCGCTTTGGTCGATGGCGTCATAGAGAAGTTTCGCTTTCTTTTGGTTCAGGGCATGCATCGCATCCAAACCGCCTAGATCCTTCAACCATTCAAACAGCAGACCCGCCATATAGATCGCATAGGTCGGAGGGGTGTTCATGAGTGAATTGTCTTTCGCGATGGCGGCATAGTCCAACATGACCGGGGTTTTCGGATCGGCGAAACCCAACAGGTCTTCGCGTATGATCACCACGGTCAATCCGGCGATCCCCATGTTTTTCTGCGCTCCGGCGAAAATCAAACCGAACTTGGAGACGTCGAAAGGACGCGACAGGATGTCCGAACTCATGTCGCTGACGAGTATTTTCTCTTTGAAATCCGGCAACTGCGCAAAACGGGTTCCATAGATCGTATTGTTGCTGACGAAATAAACGTAGTCGGCATCTTCGCGGACATCCGCTGCGTCGAATTCGGGGATGTGTGAATAGGTATCGGCTTCCGAACTGGCGATGACACGGATATCGCCGAATTTCTTGGCTTCCTTGATGGCTTTCTTCGACCATTCGCCGGAGTCGATGTAGTCCGCTTTCTTGGAATTGCGAAGAAGGTTGAGCGGAACCATCGCGAACTGCAGTGTTCCCCCGCCTTGGAGGAAGAGGATCTTATAGTTTTGAGGAATCGCCAACAGGTCCCGCAAATCTTGCAGGGCTTTGTTGTGGATGGACTCGTAGGCACTCGATCGATGACTCATCTCCATGACGGACATCCCCGTTCCATGGGTGTTCAACATTTCCGATGCCGCTTTACGTAAAACGACCTCCGGCAACGTCGACGGGCCTGCGCTAAAATTAAAGACTCTTTCCATCGTTTTGTCCTCCCGCTTCGTGCGATATGATTTGTTTCGCCCTACATAAAACTATGAGATTACTTTAACAAGCAAAAGTGCGTTCGTCAATCGATTTTTTTATCCGAACGATGACTTGTTTTACGCAATATCTATGCAAGCGCGTGTAGATTGAATCGAAAATTCCGTTTGAAATGGTATAATGCATCTAGAATTGCGAGGTCTCCCACATGAAGCAACCCTCCCCCGTCCACAAGATACCGCTCATCGATAAAATCGGCTACGGTGCCGGCAACCTCGGCGTCGGCGTCGCGATGCAAGTCATCGGTTCCTACCTCGTTTTCTTTTCCACCGCGATCCTTGGCATCCCCGGCAGTTTGGCCGGATTGGCCGTAGGGATGAGCGTGTTCTGGGATGCAATCACCGATCCGGTCATGGGTTATGTCTCTGACATCACCCGCTCGAAGCGGTTTGGACGACGACACCTTTATCTTTTGATCGGTTCGATCGGGATTTCCGCGACCCTCTATCTGATTTGGGGCATCCGGTCGGATATGGATACGAATCTCAAGTTCTTGTTGATTTTCTTCTATATCATTCTCTTTAAAACCTTCATGACGATCTACGTCACGCCTTATACGGCGCTCGGGGCGGAATTGTCCAACGACTACAACGAGCGTACGATGATCCAAGGGATCAAAACCGTGTTCTTCCTGCTTGGACTTGCCTTGGTCTCGGTCGCCGGCATGTATTTCTTCTTCAGACCCGCTCCGGGCTATCCCAGCGGTCAATTGAATCCGCAGTCCTATCGTAACATCGGCTTCGCTTCGGCGATCCTGGTCTTCGTGTTTGCGATCTGGAGCTTCTTCGCGACGAAGAAATACATCCCCATCCTGAACCGCAAGATCATCGCGGACATCGAGGGGAATAAGGTCGTGTTCCTGTTTAAATCCTTACTTTCCACGTTTAGAAACAAAGCCTTCCAAGCCGTGGCCTGGTGCTATATGTTCAACAACATTTCCTCCGCCCTTTTAAGTAACCTGGGCTTGCATGTCTTTACGTATTCCTTCGGGTTCACCAGCCAGAACATCGCGATCATCTTGGGGATTCAATTCTCCATCAGCATCCTCTCCCAACCCGCATGGGCGTACATTTCAAAGAAGATCGACAAGAAACCCGCCATGTTGCTGGGTTTGGCGATCTGCATGGTCGGCGGGGTGTATTTCGGATTTCTGATCCCCTTCCGTCTCGCCATCGCCAACCAGATCGTTTACTTTCTTCCCTTTGCGCTCTTCGCCGGTTTCGGGACAGGCGCCCTCTTTACCTTGCCGTTATCGATGGTCGCCGACACGATCGATTTGGATGAACTTTCTTCCGGAAAACGCGAGGAAGGCGTCTACTTCGGAAGTTTGACCTTATTCTACAAAACATCCCAAGCCATCACCATCTTCATCGTCGGGATCTTGCTGGACGTGATCCGATTCGATGCCAATCTTCCCCAACAGTTGCCTTCCACCCTTGTTTCGTTGGGCTTGATCATGTCGATCGGGAGTATGTTGAGTTTCTTCTTTGCGGGATTAAGTCTACGTTCCTATACGTTGACGGAATCCCAGGTGCGAAAAATGCAGGAAACGATCGCCAACCGCGAATAGGAGGTAGGAAAACCTATGCTTCGAAAAATAACGCGTTTCTTTTTGGGACTGTTGCTTGTCTTGATGATCCTTCCCTATTTCATCCCGATTTCCACCTCCAATGAACTCCCTGACCTTCCCTATCCGAATAGTCGGTTCTTTTCATCGTCTGACAACGTGAAGATCCATTATCGCGTCGTTGCCCCCGAGACGATCAAAGGCAAGGTGTTGCTTGTCCATGGATTGGCGGCGTCGACCTTCAGTTATCGAAACAACGTCGATGCCTTGGTCGACGACGGTTATCTGGTCGTCGCGATCGATCTTCCGGCTTTTGGCTACAGCGACCGTCGACGCGGGTTGAAGCACACCCAAGTGAATCGTGCGAAATGGTTGTGGGAATTGTTGGATGTCGTGGATGAGAGTTTATCGGAGGATGGACCTTGGACCTTGGTCGGTCATTCGATGGGGGCGTCGACGATCCTGGCGATGAGTAATCAAGAGGACCGACGGGTAAAAACCATGGTGATGATCGACGGGGCGGTGACACAGGAAGGGATGAATCTTCCGTTCTTGTTGGATTCGCCGATCGGACGATGGATGGAAGTCTACCTTCGATACTTCGCTCTGCAACCCGATTCGATCCAAACCTTATTGTCATCGGCCTATGCCCGTGAAGCGAGTCAAGAAGAAGCGCAAGGCTATCTTGAGCCGCTGCAAGTAAACAAATCGATCCCCGCGCTGTTGGATTTTGTGAAGACCGCCGAAAACATCCAAATCCAGCAATGGAAGTATCCGGATACGCCCCTCTTGGTGGTTTGGGGTGAAGACGATTCCTGGGTACCGCCTTCAAGTCTGGACGTGATCCGACCGATCGCGACGAACTTGAGCGTCCATGTTTTCGAAAACCAAGGTCATTGTCCGCATGAAACCGATCCCGGGTTCAACGATGTCTTGCTTGGATTCCTCGCACAATATTATGACAATTAAAAAGAAACCGCAGGGTTTCTTTTACTTATATCCTTCGATTTCGATTCCGCAATGGGTCGATCGATCTTCCCAGATCGTCTTGTTTCGACGCTGTAACGTCACGTTGATCGTTCCACCCAATCCTTCTTTGATCGTATCTTTCATCACACCGTGTTTCGGTGACTTCAACTCCCCGACCTGATCCATTTTCGCTTCGATGAGGATGCGTAGTTTCCCCTGTCGAAGTGTAAGCGTAAATCCGTTTTGGGTATGAACCAAGGATTCGCGTCGTGCACCGAGATAGGTGGCGATCCGAATCGATCGGTTCGGCAGTGAAATCTCCGCGATGATCCCCTCGAAACTCAACCCCAGAAACGGGATGTGGGCGACGCTGATCATCACGCTGGCTTCGCTTGTCTTGAAATTGTTGCCCTGCATCCAGATGTAGCGTTTGGGGAACGACTTTCCCCAATCTTTCTCGATGTAGCCTGTATCGCGTGAGAACAACCAGAACTCATCGTTGATGCTTAAGCGTCCGTTGACGCGATGATTCATACTCACGACGCCGTGATTGCATTCCATGTGGTCGAGATAAGCGAAAGGGCCCATGATCGAGGGCATGTATCGCGTTCTCTTCAGTGGTGTCGTCGATTGATAATCCAAGGTACCGATGCATTCGAATCCGTCCTGTCTTAATTCCAGATGGACCTGACGTTGGCTGAATTGATTGTTGCCGATCCAAAACCGGTCGCCGACTTGTCGGAAGGATTCGATCGGGTAATGGAAATAATAGGTTCTGACCGGTTTGGTCAGCAAAATCTGTACGAATGCATGGGGGTCGGAAGACGTTACGCTCACACCGAAGATGACGCTGATGGTTTGATCCCGCATCGCGTTGACTTGCTTGTAATACCAACCTTCGAAGTATCCTTCACGTTGAAGGTCCCCTTGGAAAAGGAAGGGGTTCTCGCGTTTCATTTTTCGATCCGTGCTTGTTTTTTGCATACTTCGATTATACCATGTCTTCGCTCTTGAATCGAAAACATCGAATCGGATCACATTCTTTGTATATGAGATGCATTTCATTGAGATTTTGGTTATCCTTAAGGTAACAAAGGAAAGCAGGTGGCGAATGGAACTCAAACACGACAAGGGAATCTTCTATTTCGGGGATTCCATCGAAACCTATGTAGTGAAGATGGAAACCACGTTGACCGAACCGGTCTTGACGATTACGCATACGGAAGTGTCTGAAAACCATAAAGGTCAAGGATGGGGTCGAAAACTGTTGGATGCCCTGGAAACCTTTGCGGCGGAAAACGGATGGAATATCACGGCGACCTGTACCTATGCCAAGGGGCAACTCGAAAAAGAGAAATTAGCTGCGATAAAATAATCGGATCGACCGGATTTCCCTCCGGTTTTTCTTTTTTGAATCCCATACGAATCCCAAAGAGTTGTGATATGATAAAAAACAAAGGGAGGAACGATATGAAATACCTAAAAATCGGACTCGTACTTTTAGTTCTGTTGACCGGATGTGTCGCCAAAGTTCCGGAAATGACGGAAGAAGAGAAAATCGAACAACTTTACCAATCGATCGAAACCGCGATCATCGATAAAAACTACGAGGAAGCCTTGGATTTGATTCAGGATGTGAAGGATGAAGACCGTGCGGTCAATTTCTTTGAGACCGTGATCGACGAATATGCACGAGTCGATACGGCGGAAGGTTTGGTGGATGACCTTGATGCTTATCCCTTCGCGCAAGCTCAGGTAAGAAACGATTTGATCCAAAAGCTGGATGATGCATTGGATGAGAACCAGTCGTACGCCGACCTATTGACGACCGACCAACAAGCCTATGTGGCGATCTTGGCAGCGACGCCCTACGATATCCTGCGCGAAGACGCC
>DOUE01000036.1 GCA_003520745.1 Erysipelotrichaceae bacterium | reverse complement strand
CACACGTTATCTTATACTAGCACTAAAAATCCGCAACGTGGGTTGCGGATTTCTTTTATTCGTAGCGAAGCGCGTCGACCGGTTCCAACTGCGACGCCTTGTTGGCGGGATAGATCCCGAAGACGACGCCGATGGTGATCGAGAAGATCAGGGAGAGGAAGACCGAATCCAAGCCGACCGTGACTTTGAAGTCGGAGAGGTACTGGATGATGGCGGCGCCGACATAGCTGACGCCCAATCCGATCAAACCGCCCAGGGTGGTGATGATGACCGCTTCGATGAGGAACTGGATCATGATCTGGGAGCGCTTGGCGCCCAGCGCTTTACGCACCCCGATTTCGCGGGTCCGTTCACGGACGGTCACCAACATGATGTTCATAATCCCGATGCCCCCGACGATCAAGGAAATGGAGGCGATCCCCGCCAAGAGGGTTGTCAGTAAGCCCATGAGGGTGTTCATGACGCCCAGGATCTGCGATTGGCTAAAGACGTTGAACTCGTTGGCGGAAGGCAGGACGGAGGTCAGATAGGACTCGATTTTACGCATCGACGTCGCGACCGTGTCTTCCGTTTCGCTGGCGAGGTAATAGGTCTTCGAATTCAAACGATAGGGATAGAGCGTTCCGGCGAAGTCGATGGGGATGTAGGCGGTCGCGTCGAGATCGCCGTTGAAGTTGGTCCCCCGCTCCGTCAAGATCCCGATGACGCGGAACTGCACGCCCTGGATGACCATCGTCTCCCCAATCGCATCTTTCAAGGGAAAGAGTTTTTCGGCGACCTTGGGTCCGATGACGACGACCGGCAGGTTATTGTCGATGTCGATTTGAGAGAGGAAGCGACCCTTCGTCAATTCAAGACTGGAAACGAAGCCGTAATCCTGGTTCACGCCGCTGACGGAAACGTCGAAGTTCTGCCCGTTGACGACATAGGACGTATTCCCGGAGATGATTTCACTGTAGGCGGCCAACTTCCCGCTGTCTTTGAGTTCATCCAACCAGATGGTCGGAAGCACCCCGTTGCGGTCGGTGACCCGGACGATGATCAGATTGCTGCCGATGGCGCGGATCTGGTTCGCCGCTTCCGCCTTGGCGGAGTTGCCCAGCGATAGAAGCAGAATGACCGAAGATACGCCGATGACGACGCCTAAGGTCGTAAGCAAGGCACGGATTTTATGGGCGACCACCGAACGCCAGGCGATCGAGAAATATTCCTTAAACATGGTCGGCCTCCTTGCGCGAGTCGTCGACGATCTTGCCGTCGCGGATCGTCAGGATGCGCGAGGCGTAGGCGGCGACCCCGACGTCGTGGGTGATGACGATGACGGTCTTCCCCTGCTTGTTGAGTTGGGTTAAAAGGTCGAGCACTTCCTTGCCGGTCTTTTGGTCCAACGCCCCGGTCGGTTCGTCGGCCAGGATGATCGCCGGGTTGTTCGCCAAGGCGCGGGCGATAGAAACGCGCTGCTGCTGTCCGCCGGACAATTCGGTGGGTTTATGGTCCATCCGATCGCCCAATCCGACTTTCGTCAAGATCTCGGCGGCGATTTTCTCGCGTTGTTTCTTGGGGACGCGGGCATAGGTCATGGGCATCATGACGTTCTCCAGGGCGCTGAAGGAAGGCAACAGGTTGAACTGCTGGAAAACGAACCCGATCTGCTTGTTGCGGATTTCCGCCAGTTCGTCTTCTTCGTATTTTTTAATTGGGATCTGGTTGAGGACGTATTCGCCGTCGGTCACGATGTCCAAACACCCGATGATGTTCATCAGCGTGGACTTCCCGCTTCCCGAAGGCCCGACGATGGCGGTGAAATCCCCTTCGTCGATGGTAAGGCTGATCCCGTCCAAGGCACGGACGACGGAATCACCCATCTTGTAGTGCTTGGTGACGTTACTCAGCGTCAGCATTGCGGAGACCCCCGAAACCGGTGAAGGACGTCGATTCCGGCAGGATGACGGCTTCAAAGCCTTCCAACCCTTCGGCGCTCACTTCCGCGACGTCGATGTCCGCGCTACCGACGGTGACCTCAAGATAGTAGTCTTTTTCAGGTTTGTTCATGTTGTCGAACCATTCCGAACTCAGGAGGTTGATTTTCCCTCCGCTTTGGATCAGGGCTTCGACCGGTACAAGATAAATGTCTTTCTTGACCAAGGTTTCGATCTTGGCGCTGCCGGTCATCCCCAGGAAAATCGGGTTGGCGCCTTTGTCGAAGGCGACGGTGACCGTGTACGTGGTGAAATCGGTGGAGGTGTTGCCGATCAGGCTGATCTTGCTGACGGTGCCTTCCACGGTCAGGTTCAGGGCGTCGATGAACACCTTGGACTTCTGCCCGACGCTGATCTTCGCGATGTCCTTTTCGGAAATCTGGACTTCCATCTGGAGCTTATCCGGGTTGGCGACGACATAGGAAGGCATCGCGTTGTTGGCGACCTGGATCACGATCCCGTCGATCTTCGCACGCAGGTTGAACACCTGTTGCATCGCGTTCTTGTACTGCCCGAGCTTGAAATCCTTCGTCACCACGTCCCCGACCTTGACGTAGTTGTCTTTGAGGCTGCCTTCGAATTTCACTTCCGACGTATCCGCCGAGGTGATCTTCCCTTTCGCGACGCTGTAAAGGATCAGTTCGCCTTTTTCCACGGTGACGAGCGTGCTTTCCTCGATTAATTTTTTCATTGAATTGTTGCGGAAGTTATTCAGCAGTAAAAACCCCGCGCTGATGATGACCGCGACGACGACTAACCAAATGATTCTACGCTTTGTTTTCTTTTTCATGTTGTTCTTGCTTTCCTTGGTTGAAATATTCCGCGATCTTTTCGATGATCGCATTCATTTTAAGACTGTCTTCTTCACCCAGATAATCCAACAGACCGCTCATCGTTTCCATGAATTCGGCCTGCGCTTCCTTGACGGTCGCTTTCCCTTTTTCGGAAATGCGGACCATGACCTGGCGCCGGTCCTGCGGGTTCTCCTCCCTCACCACATAGCCGTGCATCGACATCTTCGTGATGAACTGGGTCGCCGCGGCGGCGGAGACCCCGAAGACTTCCGCCAGTTTACTGATGGGGACCGAATCGTCCCCGCAGGCGTTGGCGAACTCGATCAAGGGAAAGATCGGTCCGTCGTGAGTATGCTTGCTGCGCATCGTTTTCTGCGCCCTGCGCATCCTCTCCATCGAGGCGATCAAGTCGCAGATTTTCTTTTGTTTGAGGCTGTTTTCCATATTCCTCCTTTTACTTAAGATGCTTAATAGTTAAGTGAATTAAGTATTGCATATCCATCTTTTTCTGTAAAGCGAAACGCATAAAAAAAGCAACGGTTTCCCGTTACTTGGTGGTCTTGATGGTTTCCCAGCTGAACCCGTCGCGACCGAAGTGGCCGAAGTTGGCCGTCTTGCGGTAGATGGGTTTCAACAGGTCGAGTTCCCGGATGATGTTGCCGACGCTGAAGTCGAAATTGCGTTTGACCCAGGCGTAGATTTCCTCGAGTTCGACCAGGTTGGTGTTGAAGGTGTCGATCATGATCGAAATCGGATGGGTTTGCCCGATCGCGTAGGAAAGTTGGATTTCGCAGCGTTCCGCGAGTTTCGCCGCGACCAGGTTCTTGGCGACGAAACGGGAGTAGTAGGCCGCCGAGCGGTCGACTTTGGAGGGGTCTTTCGAACTGAAACAGCCGCCTCCGATCCGTCCCATGCCGCCGTAGGTGTCGACGACGATCTTGCGGCCGGTGGTTCCGCTATCGCCGAACGATCCGCCGACGATGAAGGAACCCGATGGGTTGATGAAGTATTTCGTATCCGGGGTGATCCATTTGGGATCGACCACGCGGTCGATGACTTGCGTCTTGACGATCTCGTGGAGTTCTTCCTGCGACAAGTCCGCGCTGTGCTGGGTCGAGACGACGATCGTGTCGATCGAAACCGGCTTATGGTCGCGATACAGGACGGTGACCTGCGTCTTACCGTCGGGACGGATGCGCTTGTCTTCCCATTTCAGATCGCTGAGTCGTTTGGAAAGTCGATGTGCCGTATCGATCGCCAAAGGCATGTAGTTTTCGGTCTCGTTGCTGGCATAGCCGAACATGATCCCTTGGTCGCCGGCGGCGATTTCGTCGTGTCCCGTGACCGCGTTGAAAATCTCGGCGGATTGGCCGTTGACCTTCACCATCACGGTGTATTCTTCGTTATAGCCGATGCTGCGGATGACGTCTTTCGCGATTTTCTCGAAATCGATCGTCGCCTTCGTGTTGGCTTCGCCATAGACCAGAATCAAGTCGTCCTTGATGGTGGCTTCGACAGCCATCTTGGAATAGGGATCCTGCGACAGGGCTGCGTCCAGGATGGAATCGGCGATCTGGTCGCAGATTTTATCGGGATGGCCGTCGGTGACGCTTTCCGATGTGAACAGATATTCTCTCATGGGGGTTCCTCCTATGTTGTCTTTCAAAGAAAACACCTTCCGCTAAAAAACGAGAAGGTGTACGTGTCGTAAGTTTCTCCCTTATCGTCGTTAGCGGAACCACCTTGCAAAGCAGGTTGGCGTGAGGTCGTCGAGCTAACTCTCTACCTCATCTCTTGATAAAAAGACAATCTGTATTTTACACTGTTTTGCGAAAAATGCAAGCCTATTCCAGTGGTTTCTGGTAATAATTCCCGATGACCCGCTCCGCGCCTGAAATACTGATGAATACGCGGGGATCCGCGCTCTTGGCCGCTTCGATGACATCGTCGACCTCGAACGCGTTGACGACCGTATATAGCATGCATTTTTCCTGATGGCTATAACCCCCTTCGCCCCAGATCCGCGTGATGCCGTGGCGGGTCGACGCATAGATGCTGCGGGTCACTTCGTCGGGGAATGCGGTGACCAGGTGGATCGTCTTGAGTTTGAAACGCATGTGGCGCTGCGAGACGACGTAGGTCGAGCAGAATTGGTAGATGATCGAATAGAGGGCTTTCTCCCATCCGAACAGGTATCCCGCCAACACCAGCACCAACGTATTGGCGTACATGATGTAGGTCCAGACCGGGACGCGGGCTTTACTGGAGGCGTAGATGGCGATGAAGTCCGTCCCTCCCGTACTGGCGTTGGCGTTGAGCGCCAAGGAGACGCCAAGTCCACCCAGGATCCCGCCGAAGACCGAAATCAGAAAGATGTCGCCGGTCAGTGCGATGACGGGGAAGACCGAAGTGAAAACCGACACCAGGACGTAATGCAAGACGCTGAACACAGCGAAACGTTTGCCGACGACCTTGTACACCAAAAGCGTCGGACCGATGTTCAGAAGCCCGTAAACCAGCCCGAACGGGATGGAGATGGAAAAGAATTCGGACATCGACCGGGTGAAAAGGACGGAGATGCCGGAGAACCCGCCGGGGAACAGTTCACCCGCCCGGACGAACCCTTTGATCGCAAAGGAATATACCAAGGCGGACAGGACGACCATCAAGCCGGTCTTAAGATCTTTTTTTCTGAACGTACCCATCGCTACCTCGCTTCGACCGTTTTATTTTTCGCCGATCTTCATTTTCTTCATCGTATACGGGGTTTGCCCGATGCTTTTCACCAGTTTCTCGCACCGTCTCACCTGCATCCGCAACGAACGGATGCCGATGTCGACTTCAAGTTCCCGCTGGCCGAAGACGACCAGGGTCCCCGTCGTCAACGCCTTCAGTTTACGAATTTTCGCGTAATTGATCCAGACGCACTCCGGATGTTCCTTCGACAAGGTGGGGAAAAACAAGAGCCGGTCGGTGGGGTCCACCAGGACCGGTAATTTCTGTTTGACGTCGAGATGGTGTCGAACGACATCCGCGCTACCGCGTAGGCTGCTGCCCAGCGCCAGGCACCAGCCCGCAAGATAATCCTGTGCGTTTTCTTGGATATGCAGGGTTTGTTGCTCCGTCACCATCAAGGTACCGGTCGATGTGGGGCGGAGATAGAGCACTTCGTTTGGATTCATGGGGTCACCTCATCAGACTCTTACGCAATCGATTGCGTTTTTCCTTGAAGTGAACGTGCGGTTCCTAAAAAAAAAGACGGCTAGCCGCAGCAGCAGCCGTCTTCGCAAACTTGGTCGGGGGTTTCCGTCGTCTCTTCGCCGCTGCAGCAGCCGTCGGTGCAGCCTTCTTCGCCGCAACCTTCTTCGCCACACGTGCAACCATCGCCGCAGCCTTCTTCGCCGCATCCGCCGTCGCCGCATCCGCAACCCGATTGGTTGGATACTTGTTGTTCATAGACCAAGGTGTCGATGACCAAGGCTTCGATTTCGATCTTCGCACCCTTGGGCAGAGCGCAGACCTGGACGGTCGAGCGTGCCGGATACGGATCGGCGAAATACGTCGCATAGATTTCGTTCATCGCGCTGAATTCGCTCAAATCCGTCATGAATACCGTCGTCTTGACGATATGGCGGGTTTCAAGGTTCATTTCGGCCAGGACGGCTTCCATGTTCTTCAGGACTTGATAGGTTTGTTCCTGGATATCCGAACCGGTGATTTCATTGGTCGTCGGGTCGATCGGCAATTGGCCCGACAGATAGACGAAATCGCCCAGTTTCAATGCGGGGGAATACGGTCCGAGCGCCTTCGGGGCGTTGGGTGAGCTAAAGGATTTTGTGAACATGTTCTACCTCCGATGTTTCTAGAGTTACCACTCTTTATAGTATTCGATCTCTTCTTCCATGACTTTTCGACGGCGGTGATGGATAAAATTACGCAGATTGAGATACCCGAAGCCCATGAAGAGGATCGTAATCAAAGCCAGGGAAATCAGGTCGTTCATATTCTCGATCATGTCAAATCACCTCAAAGTGTATTATATGCAAAGTAGCGTCAGAATTCAAACGGATTAATCGATTTCTTCGCGTTTGACCAAGGAAAGCGCGATAAACGAAGCCAGGGTCATGCCAAACGCTTCGATCCAGGACACGGCGACGCAGAAGAAGCCGAGGGTTTGAAGCAGGGCGACGGCCTGTGCCCCGCTGCCTGCGTAATAGGCGCTGTAGAGCGAATATCCCGCCAGGACGTATAAAATCCCCTGCAGGGCGAAAACCCCCATGGCGGCCCACCGGACCGCTTTCAGGCGATACCCTTCGGGATGCAAGGTCGCAAGATAGACGATGAACATCAGAAACAGGAATTCATGGAGGCGAAACGAGGAAACAAAAGATACGATCAAGGAATTTAGCGAAAAACTGCCTTGCAGGTAGGTGAAAAGGAAGCGGGTCGCGAACATCGACGACGCGATCGATTCCTGCGCCAACTTGAAGAGATCGGAGGTCGAACCCATCGAAACCAAGAGGTTGCCCACCCGGATCTGACCGATCCATAGCGGGGCGCCGGTCAGGACGACCAAGACGCAAAAGAAAGCGACGCGACGGAAATAGGTCGCGAACAATCCGTCGAGCTTATGCATCGCGCACCAGCCAGTCTTCCCCTTTGATCACTTCACGGCGGGATAATCCGGGATAATCGTTTTGGCGCAGGACTTCGTAGGCAAGGATCGCGACCGTGTTGGACAGGTTCAGACTGCGTGCTTCGGGGACCATGGGCAAGCGCAGGCAACGATCCAGATGATCCCGCAGGATCGCTTTGGGGATCCCGGTGCTCTCTTTCCCGAACACCAGGTAAATCTCATTCGACGCATCGAATCGTTCCTGATCGGGGCTTTTCTTGCCATAGCGCGTGATGAAGTAGAACTCCCCTTCGTTTTTCGCGACGAAATCTTCCCAGTCACGATAGACGCTCATGTCCAGTTCGCGGATGTAGTCCATCCCGCTCCGCCTTACCGATTTTTCATCCAACGAAAACCCGAGGGGCTCGATCAGATGCAGTTTCATGCCGAACGCCACGCAGGTCCGCATGATGTTACCGGTGTTCTGCGGGATTTCCGGTTCGAATAATACGATATGAAGCATGGTTGCCCTCCGGTTCTATTTCGCAATCAAACATAAAACGACGATATGCAAAGGATAGTAGACGTAGAAGAAGTATTTCCACGCTTGATACAACACGGGGTTTTCGATCCGCTTATTCTTTTTCGGATCATACAGGGCGATGATCGCCAACGGGACGATGGCGAACGCCTGCACGAAATAGCGCCAATAGACGGATAGGTTTTGAACGATATAGAGCCATTGCGGATGACCGTACAGAGGCAGGAAAGTGAACACCAAGGTCAACAGCGCAAAGGATAGGAATTGCAGACTCCGTTTACCCTCGAAGATATAGAAGAAATACAATGCCGCGATCCCGTACCAACCGTAGTCGACATGGAAATAACTCGCGGTGAACGCCAAGGGGATGAACAGCCAACCTTGACCGCGGTCCTGTGCTTCAAACCCGACCAAGCCCAGGGCGAAAAGGAAAAGGATGTTGACGAAACCGGCGCCGACCCACTCGAACATGAGCTGGGTGACGATCGCGAACGCCAGGATCGTGGCGAACCAGATGCGGCGGTCGGATTTGGAATGACGCGCCCCTTCGGCGAAAAGGAACATGAAAATCGGGAAGGCCAAGCGACCGACGACGCGCATCCAGAAGAATTCGTCGCCGACCAAAACGAAGGCGCCGATGTGGTCGACCGTCATGGTCGCCACGGCGATCAGTTTCAAGAGGTTGCGGTTCATACGCTTTCCTTCTTCCGTTGGGCGAAAAACGCCAACACATTCACCACAATCAACGCAGCGACGAATCCGCCGACGATGCGGAAGACCAAGGCGAAGAAGAACTCACCCGGGACCATCAAGATCAGATTGTCGGTGTTGGGGTCCAACAACCAAAGGTCGTTGGTGAAGAAGACATGGTGGAACTGGGTCCAGAACCCGTAGAAATCGACCAAGGCGTAGGTGGCTAAAAACGCCAGGATGACGCCGAAGACGACGGAGGCGTTCTGGATCCCGCGCGCCAAAAGACGCAGCGCTTTCTTGCGATACATCACACCCAGCATCAGTACGATCGCCAGGGAAAGGATCAAGGAAAGGTTACGGACAAGCATGGCGTTGTCGTAGAGGACGACCACGTCGACCATATGGTCGATCTCGCGTTGGTTGAACATCGGTTCACGTTCCCCGTCGATCGTCACGACCACATCCATGTCGTCGCGCTTGCCTTGCAGGTAATCCAAGAGGACATCGGTGGCTTTCGTGAGGTCTTGATCGCTTACGCCGATGTTGAGGGCGACATCGAGTTTCTCATATTGATCCTGATAGAACCCGCGGTCGAAACTAAAGATGTCGACGCTGGTCAGCAAGAGGACCAGAATCAATAGGAAACCGAAGAAAGTGGAAGCCCAGGATTTAAAGTTCAGCATGTCATTCACGACCTTTCAGTTCTTCAAGATAACGCAGGGTCAGCTTCAGGGCGATCGCCCGGTGGCTGACTTCGTTTTTTTCTTCCAGTTCATATTCCGCCAAGGAGCGCCCTTGGCCTAAGGGATAGAAAATGGGATCGTAGCCGAATCCGTTGGATCCCTGTTGGCGATGTCCGATGACCCCTTCGATCCGTCCTTCGAAAACGACGGGGCGATACAGCGGGCTCACGACGGCCATCGCACAGACGAAGCGCGCACTCCGCTTCGTTTCATCCCGCAAGCGTTGCAGGATAATCTCGTTTTTTTGCGGATACGGCGTATCTTTCCCGAGATAGCGGGCGGAATTCACCCCGGGTTCTTGGTTCAAGGCGTCGATCTCCAAGCCTGAATCGTCGGCGATCGTCAATAATCCCGTCTTGTGCATCGCATCGTTGGCTTTTAAGAGCGCGTTCTCGCGAAACGTCGCCCCGGTTTCCTCCGGTTCCTCCGTAATCCCAAGATCACGGAGCGATACCACCTCGAACCCTCCGATCCGATCCAAAAAATGCTTGATTTCGATTTTCTTATGTTCGTTATGCGTCGCGATGAGTACTTTCATAAACGGTCTCGCTTTCCAGGTTGTACTTCTCATCGAATCTCAGAACGGTGTGCGATTTGCCCAGCGCCGGATAGACCCAGACATCGGATCCAACTTTCCCGTCCGCCCGTTCGACGATCTTCATGTGTTTAACGCTTATTTTGTTTGAATCCAGCCGATTCCTGATTGCTTTACGCACTTCTTTTCCTTGGTCGTCCAACTCCCCTTCTTCCCAAAACGGCTGGGGATAGATGGGGCTCAAGCGATAATAGTCCCCTTTCAGGCGGTTCAATGGAAGAAGTACATCCTCTTTGACCGCATCGGCGATGCATCGGAAGAAATCGCGTTGGGAATAAGGGTGTTTCAAAGTGCGCAACGCGTTGCCGACCTTCAAGAAAAGATCGAAGGCATCCAGTTTGTTTTCTTCGACCCAATGGCTCAGCGTATGACGCAGCTTTTGGGAATTATACAACTTTTCGACCGCGTTCGCCACGCTTTCCACCGATTTCATATCCTCTTCGCTCATCCAGGAAGAAGACGTGATCGGGTAGGGCGCCTGGTCGGTGAACGTATAGCCATAGGTTTCATGGTTGCGGCGCAGACGCGTCCCATGGAGAAGTTTCAAGATCCCGACTTGGATTTCAAAAGGATTCAAGGAAAACAAGGTGTTGAACGATTGTTTGAAAGAGTAATAATCTTCATAAGGGAGTCCGGCGATCAAGTCGGTGTGCTGGTGCACACCCGCTTCGCTGAACTGAAGGATGACTTTCTTAAGGACGTCGAGCCGTGAGAACCGCCCGACTTCAAGCAAGGTTTTCCGGTTGAACGATTGGACGCCGATTTCGACGCGGAAGCGCGACTTCGCTTGCGAAGTGAAGAAGTCGATGATTTCCGGACCCAGCGTATCGCCGACCAGTTCCACATGAAAGGAGATCGAGGATGGAAGTTCCGTCAAGCGTCGTGCGATTTGAAGCGCACGGACGGGATCGACGTTGAACGTCCGATCCAGGAATTTCACCTGTTTTACGCCCGAATCCGCCAGACGGTCGAAGGTTTTGTCAAGATAGGCATCGCTGAAGCGACGCATCCCCTTCTCAAGCGATGAAAGGCAATAGGCGCAGTCATAGGGACATCCGCGGGCGGTTTCCATATAGAGGTAGCGCTTATCCATGTCCGCTTCGTCGAGTTCAAGAAAATACGGACTTTCCATCGTTTCAAGCAAAGAGAGGTCGACGCGTGCGACTTCACTGGATACCTGATGGTTGGTCTGGATGCTGGGTGAGGGTTTCCCTTGGAGATACTCCCAGAACACCGTTTCCCCTTCCCCGCAGACCACGGCTTCGACACCTAGTTTCAACCAGGGTTCGGGATGATAGGTGACCTCGGGTCCGCCGAGGATGATCCGCACTTCGGGCATCAAATTCAACAAACAAGCGATCAGCGCCTTGGTTTCTTCCGCGTTGAAGATGTAGACGCTCAAGCCGACGACGTCGGGTCGATAGGCTGAAATTCGATTCGCCGTATTCATCGGGTCGTCGCGGATGACCCCTTCCACGATCTGCACGTCAAAAGACGCCGGACGGCTGACGTATAGCCAGCGAAGCGCCAGGTTCTTATGGATGTATTTCGCATTCAACGCCGCCAAGACCACACGCATCTTCATCACCTCATCCATTTTAACAAACCCGAGGGTTTTATGCTATCATATACACGAAAAGGAGGTACCGGCATGAACGAAGAATTTCTCAAACGCATCCTGAGCGCGAGCGGCGACGATGTCAAACCCCTCCATAAAGGCTATACCAATAAAAACACCTTGGTGAAACTGGACGATGTCTGGTATGTCCTGCGTCAGCCCTACCCCGATGCGTCCCGCATCGTCCGCTTCCACCACGAGGCCAAAGCCCTGCAGAAGATCGCGTCGCTGGACCTGGATGTCCCGACCTTGTATTTCGACCCCGCCACCGGCATCAAAGTCACCCTGTACATCGAGTCCTTGAAAACCTACGACGAATGCGACGCAGTGGACAAGATCGAACGGACCGCAAAATTGATGAAGAAGCTGCATGGACTGAACGCGACCTGCGGATTCGCCTTCGACCCCGTCGCGCGCTACCGCCAATATGCAAGCCATGTCGACCACCCGATCTACGATGCGAAGTTCGCGGAGAACGTGATCGAAGAGATGCTGAACCTAGAATCCACGCCGACCCTTTGCCACAACGACTGGGTCGCGGGAAACATCGGTTTCACCGACGAAAGGGATTATCTGATCGATTACGAATATGCCGGGGACAACGATCCGCTGTTCGACGTGATGTCGTTCTTGACCGAGAACCAGATCGAAGACGAAACTTCGCGTGATATCTTCTACCGGGAGTATTTCGGAAACGTGCCGGACGAAAAGACAAGCCATGCGCTTTCGTGCTACGAGAAATTCCATAACCTGCTCTGGTGCACTTGGGCGATGATGATGCATGAATCACGGGGCGACGAAATCTACCGTACGATCGCCAAAGACAAATACGACGCATTGAAACGTAATTTCAACGAGTAGCCGTCATCGACGGCTTTTCTTATGATGAAAAGAAAAAACCGCGACTTTCGTCACGGTTCAACCTAATTTCTTAAAGTATTCCATGATTTTATCCAACGAAGTCATCAGGTTGACATCGTCGTCCACTTTCATATCGGCGATCAGAGAATCGATCATCGACTCGTGGAAACGGTCATGGACCTTCAGTACTTCCTTGGCGACGGGTGTCAGTTCCAAACGGATGACACGCTTGTCTTCCTTATCGCGCTCACGCCACACAAAGCCTTTTTTCACCAGGCGGTTGACCGCCACGGTCAGGGTTCCTTGGGTGACCATTTGAAGCTTCGCGATATCGGACATGGTCTTCGAGGAACTTTTTTCGATGTTTTCCAGCGTATGCACTTCCGTCATGGACAGACGGATGCCTTGGTCTTTCAGATTCTTTTCTTCAAGAAACAAGATGTGGTTAAAGAGATAGACCAGTAGCTCGTTGAGCGTGCGCTTCGTGTCTTTCATCGAATGTTCCCCCGAGGGCTACTTTTCGAGCGCTTTTTTCGCTTTTTCGACGACCGTGGTGAAACCCTTGGGGTCGTGGATGGCGATTTCCGACAACATCTTGCGGTTGACGGTGATTTCCGCCAACTTCAAGCCGTGCATCAGTTTCGAATAGCTGATGTCGTTCATGCGGGCCGCGGCGTTGATACGCGCGATCCACAGTTTACGCATTTCGCGTTTGAGTTGCTTACGGTCGCGGAACGCGTATTGCAGGGAGTGCATGACTTGTTCGTGAGCCGTACGATAGATGGTGTGTTTCGATCCGAAGTAACCTTTGGCCAGCTTCAGGATTGCCTTATGGCGCTTATGCGATGTAACCGAGCTTGTAACTCTTGCCATTGTTCATTCCTCCTTAACTGTGCAGCATCAGTTTGATGCGCTTGTAATCACTCTTCGATACGAGAGCGGATTTTCTTAGGTTACGTTTTTGTTTGTGGGATTTGTTGGCGGCGAAGTGGGAAACGTAGGCGTGGGAGCGTTTCAGTTTTCCGCTTCCGGTCACCTTGACACGTTTCGCCAACGCTTTTTTGGTTTTCATTTTAGGCATTGTTCGTTCCTCCTGTTATTTACCGCGTTTGGGAGCAAGGACCATACTCATGGTATTCCCTTCGAGTAAGGGTGCGCGTTCCACCTGCGCGATATCCGAAATCTGTTCTACGAAACTTCTCATGACTTTCTGACCGACTTCAAGACGCGTGATCAAACGGCCTCTGAAGCGCATGTCGACCTTCACCTTCATCCCTTCCGAAATCCACGTGCGTGCTTGACGCAGTTTGGTTTCGAAATCGTGGGTGTCGATGACCGGCGATAAACGCATCGGTTTCATTTCCGTGACATGCTGGTTCTTCTTCGCTTCACGGGTCTTCTTCTGCTGTTCGAAACGGAATTTACCGAAATCGAGAATCTTGCATACAGGCGGTACGGCTGCCGGGGCGACGCAATAGAGATCCAATCCGTACTCGTACGCTTTTTCAAGCGCTTCGCGACGCATTAAAATCCCAAGTTGTTCTCCATTGGGTCCGATGACCAAGACTTCTTTGAAACGAATGACCTCATTGACCAGTTCGTCCTGTTGCGGTTTTTTGTGGCTTATAACTTTCACCTCCGAGTGATAAAAAACGGGTACGCAGATGCGCACCCGTGCTTTGTACATAGAATCGGTACATGTAGCGTCTACCCATGACTTGAGCCATCGGGTGAGAAGAGTGACTTCTGCTTTCCACATTCATTTTTAACAGCATCGCTATGATACCATAGTCTCTTTATGGTGTCAAGTCCGCTTCCTTGACGGCTTTGATTCCGTCTGTGATAGTATAGCCGTCTTTCAGCGTTCTTGCAAGAACATGCGTCTTTTTTCAATGTAAAAATATGCTATAATGCACTAGTAACAAAATGAGGGATGGAATATGAAACTAAAAAACAGCTTTTTCTACACTTTACGCGAGAGCGTGAAGGATGAGGATTCAGGTAGCGGTAACCTTTTGGTCCGAAGCGGGATGATCAAAAAGAGCTCTTCGGGCGTCTACATGTACATGCCGATGGGCTATAAGGTGCTTAAGAAGATCGAAGCGATCATCCGTGATGAAATGGATAAGACCGGGGCACAGGAGCTTTTAATGCCCTCTTTGATCCCCGAAGACGTCTACATCCAGAGCGGACGTCGCGAAGGGTTCGGGAACTCGATGTTCTCCTTAAAAGACCGCTTCGCCAAACCGTTCGTCCTGGGTCCGACCCATGAAGAACTCTTCGTCCTGGCCGCCGCGTCACGGGTACGCTCCTATAAAGACTTCCCTTTCAACCTCTATCAATTCCAAACGAAGTTCCGCGACGAACCCCGTCCGCGCTTCGGTTTGATCCGTGTCCGTGAATTCATCATGAAGGATGCCTATTCCTTCGATGCGGATCTTTCTGGTCTAGATGTCGCCTACGCAAAGATGTTTAACGCCTACAAGAATTCGTTTGACCGCATGGGCATCGATTACAAGATCGTCACGGCCGATACCGGCGTGATGGGCGGCTTGTTGTCGGAAGAATTCCAGGCGGTGACGGAAATCGGCGAAGATGTCCTGGTGCTTTGCGATACCTGCGACTTCGCTTCCAACATCGAAGTCGCCGCGTGCGTGAATCTCGAAGAAGCGTCGGATATCGCGTATCTACCGTATGAAAAAGTGTCGACGCCCAATGCGAAGACCATCGAAGAAGTGTCCAACTTCATGGGTGAATCTTCCAAGCAGTTCGTGAAGACATTACTCTATAAGACGGATAAGGAAGTCGTCGCGGTTTGTGTTCGCGGCGATGCGGAAGTGAATGAAACCAAAGTACGCAAACTGTTGGGCGCCAATGAAATCAATTTGGCCGAACCTGACGTCGTGGTCGCTGCGACCAATGCGAAAGTCGGGTTCGCCGGACCGATCGGGTTGAAGATCCGCGTGATCGTCGATACCCAGGTTTCCTTGATGCGCAACTTCATCGTCGGAGCCAACGAAACCGACGTCCACTTCAAAAACGCGAATCTCAGCGATTTCACCCCTGCGTTTGTTTCCGACGTCCGTCAGATCAAGGAAGGCGATGTCTGCCCTACCTGCCATCAAGGTCATGTCGGATTCAAGAAAGGCATTGAAATCGGAAACACCTTCAAACTCGGAGACAAATACGCCAAGGCCTTGGGTCTGGAATATCTGGATGCCACCAACCAACTCCATCCCGTCGTGATGGGATCTTATGGAATCGGTCCAGGACGCTGTCTAGCGGCTCTGGTCGAACAAAACCATGATGACAAAGGGATTTTATGGCCGAAGGAAATCGCGCCGTACCAGGTCGCGATCGTCGTCATCAATTCGAAAGTCGATCTACAGAACGATGCGGGCAACCTCTTGTATTCGCAACTCAAACAACATGGCTTCGATGTGTTACTGGACGACCGCGACGAACGTGCCGGGGTCAAGTTCAACGACATGGATCTCATCGGGATCCCTCTTCGGATCACCGTTGGGAAAACGATTGAAAACAACCAAGTCGAAATCAAAGGACGTAGCGACACCGAAGTCAAGATCGTCGATGTCGACCAAGTCTACCAAAGCGTCAAGGAATTCTTCCAACGTTAACCAAAAACAGGGTGCGTCATTCGACACACCCTGTTATCTTTCCAAAACCACACTCTATCTTAGAGTGCTATTATCTTGATCTTCAAATATAGAAAATCGCTCCTATTACGTTGACAGTTTTTTCCAACTTATGAATCTAAATCAAGATGCATTTGTGTTTTAGTCAACACTATTATCCATTCAGGCGATTCTATATGAGTCTTCTCATTGGAAATAATTAGAGATGAAATCATACTTTCAACAATTTCAATTTGTGTGTCGCTGATTTTGTCTCCATTTCGATAATAATCGTAATACTCATTGTCGGATTCAGCATTCATATAGCCGAAGTAATTCAGTTTACCAATACTAAAATTGAATGATATTGTAGGATTGATTTTCGTATCATCAGGTACACTGGTTGATGAGAACTTTAAATCTACGACTACTCCATTTACCACAAATGAATCTTCATACAATACATTTCCGAAGCTATTCCAAAAAGTATTTGGCTTTTTGGACTCAATAATCTCAAGGCTAAAAAAATATTTCTGAAATTCAATTCGATCGATTTTAATTGACTCGGGGTTTTTGAAGATTAGCGAATTGTCGGTAATCTTCAAAACTTGTACATTCTCACCAAAAACATCAAGATTGATTTTATACTCTTCAGATATTGCCGAAATTGGTAATGATAGTATCTTTTGCTTATACCTTAATCCAACGAAACTCCTTTGAATTAAGAAATATGCGAGAAGAAACACTATTAATAATATACCTGCAATTGATATTTTTCGTTGTATTTTCATAGGTTTTAATTTGAACATTAATCTAGACCAACAATTCCTGAAGTCCAGTTCACATGGATCGTGGCAGTATAGCTTCCATGATTATCTACAACTTTATAATAACTTGTAGAAAAAATCCCATTCTCTTGGAATTGATATGCTGTTACCCAGTGATCTTCGTAAGTAGATCCCAACATCTCCAACAATCCAATTGCTACTGGCCTCATATTTGATATATCGTCTTTAGCTAGTGAGAAAGTAAATGTACTATACCACGAACGATGGCTTAAATTGTATATCGGACTGTATGCCATCATCCAACTATTAACTCCACTACTAACATCCCAAGGAAAAGTACCGTTTTTCCCCTTATCAATGTAATTATACAAGGTTGTAATTAAAGATCCCGGTGTCGAGCTGTTCACTATTCTTATTGTTGATGGTACATAATTATTATCAATATAATCATCAAAATATGCAAGCATAATTGCCGCAGCTATTGTTCCGCAAATTCCAAGCACAGGGTATCCTTGAGATGCTGGATAATTCGTAGTAGAATTTATCCACATACCTGTAGAATATCTAGACACTCTCGATGAAGGTATGCCGACCCAACTTGCTGTAGCAGCATAAACAATCTCTGATTCGACCGTTACCAACTGTATTGATTTTGCTTGGTTTAGAAAGTCACTATTCATATTTCTCATTGCAGTTGTTATTTGGTTCTTTGCATAGATGCTACCTGTATTGGTTTCAACTAATTGACCTTTCGAATTAACACTAAAGTAGTTTAGGGGGCCTCCAAACACTTTCTTGCTTGTTTTTGGAAGTTCCTCATAAGGTGCGTGTTTGGAATCAAGATCGTATATTGCGATCAAAGAATTACTCCTTGATACAATAGCATAACCACCTTCTGTAAATGTTAATAGAACATAACTTGGATTATCACTAACATCATATAATAATGAATAATCCTTTACTGCAATTTCCCTGGATTCTAGTGAAACTATCTGATTTATTACATCTCTTGAAATTTCACTTATCTCAGATGAATCAATAATGGCGCCTTCAGAGGTTGCAAAGACTGTTATCGTGCTCGTTAGAAACAAACTTGAAGCAAGTGTTATTAGAACAAATCTAGAAATGGTTTTTCTCATTTTTATCCTCCATTAGGTCATATTATGAACAAAAGTCATCACGCTATTTTTGTTTACCCCTTAGTCTCTGTTTTACACACATTATCACAGTCTGAACGCATTTACAATCCATGAAGAGCGTGTAAGAATTCTCTTTGAAGTTATGACTAGTCTGACTAATTACATAGTTGACATCATTCATTTTGTCTACTGCCGGCAGCCGGATCTGCTTATATTGGTTATGGTTAGAAGAAATAAGTTGACACTGATAGCACTCAATTTCACTAGAAAATCATAATTCAATTGAAATGAATGAGGCAGAAAAGCGAACTAAGCGATACTTTCATCTGAAGGAGTAGAATAAAACTCCTTCTTTCTGATAGATTGCTGTCGAATTCATTCTGTTGGATTGCGATGCCAGCCCCAATGTAGATGAACATAATTACTGTAATAGATATAGGCGATGATACTATCCGCAAGATGATTGTATGTGTGGATTTGTTTGAAATCCTTTCCAGTTTAGTGATTGCATAAAAAGATTCTTGATGAATATGTACGAACTGTTTTCTCAACGCAACATCGATTGAGTGAAACCGTTCTCCAGAAAAAGTTCTTATTAGTTGATGCTTGTATTGTGGTAGCCCTGATCGGTATTCAGAAACACATTCATATTGAGTTCTCCGCTATAAATTTCCAAAAGAAGTTTCATGATGTCGATGAAAATTTCATTTCAATGGATTTCATGAATAGTTACCTCCGGCCTGATTGTTACACTGTCAGGCTCTTCAATCTTACCTCGAAGGATTTTTACTTATCTCATCGCTTAAGCTCTATTTTACTTCTTAGAAGAACAGGTGGTTTGCTTTTACAAAGAAAAGGGATTCCCTTCGGATATCCCTTTTGTGTCTGATGAATGAAGACTTATTTGAATCTTGGTTTCTGTGTGTAATGGGTATGCAGGAGTTCGTGGGAGCGATGTCCGCACGGTTCATGCAGGAAGTTGTCGTAGAGCGCCTGGATCTGGGTGTTCTTGTGCGATTGGCGATGCGGCATGCTGATGTCTTCGTCGTAGAGCGTCTTGGCGCGCAGTTTCATGAAATTGACGCCGAGTGCGTTGCGTACGCTGGCGTTGACGATCGACTGACCGCCTCCGTTGATGCATCCGCCCGGGCAACCCATGATTTCGATGAAGGCGTAGGGCGATGTGCCGGCACGGATTTCATCCAACAAGGGTTTGGCCAACGACATGCTGTGGGCGACGGCGACTTTGACTTCCATGCCGGCGAGATTCAGCGTGGCTTCCTTGACGCCTTCGACGCCGCGGACGCCGTAGAAGTTGACGTCGGTGAGTTCCTCGCCGGTCAGTTTGACGGCGACGGTGCGTAACGCGGCTTCCATGACCCCTCCGGTAACGCCGAAGATGACGCCGGCGCCTGAATATTCGCCGAACATGTCATGGTCATAGTCTTCGTCGGGCAGGTTGTTGAAGTCGATCCCGTAGATTTTGATCAGTCGCCCGAGTTCGCGGGTCGTCAGGACATGGTCGACATCCTGCAGGCCGTTGACTTTGTTTTCTTCACGGACTTTTTCGGATTTCTTCGCGATGCAGGGCATGATCGAAACGACGACGACGTCTTTGGGGTCGATGCCTTTGGTTTTCGCGTAGTACGATTTCAAGATCGCCCCGAACATCATGTGGGGGGACTTGCAGGTGGAGAGATTGGGAATCAGGTCGGGATATTCGAATTCAAGATAGCGGACCCAGCCCGGCGAACAGGAGGTGATCATCGGCAAGGTGCCCTTTTCGGCGACACGGTGCAGGAATTCCGTCCCCTCTTCCATGATGGTCAGGTCGGCGGCATAGTTGGTGTCGAAGACGCGGTCGAAACCGATGCGGCGTAAGGAAGCGACCATCTTGCCGGTGACGCGGGTTCCGATGGGGTTTCCGAATTCTTCGCCCAAGGAAGCGCGTACCGCGGGCGCGGTCTGCACGACGACGTGTTTGGTGGGATCGTTGAGGGCTTGGATGACTTCGTGGATCTCTTCTTTTTCACATAGCGCGCCGACCGGACAGACGTTGATGCATTGTCCGCATTGCATGCAGTTGACTTCGCTGAAGGACTTGTTGAAGACGGGTCCGACGGAGGTTTTGAATCCGCGTTCCTGGAAATCCAGGATGCCCAGGCCTTGGACATTCTTGCAGGTCTCGACGCAACGGCCGCACAGGACGCATTTGGTCGTGTCGCGGACGATGCCCGGTGCGACGTCGTCATAGGTGGGCTTTGTTTTTTCGCCGGCGAAAGCTTGGTCGCGGACGTTGACTTCCTGTGCCAAGGCTTGTAGTTCGCAGTTCTGGTTGCGGATGCAGGAGAGGCAGTCTTTGGAGTGGTTGGAGAGGATCAGTTCGACGGTGTTGCGTCGTGCGTCGATGGCGCGTTGGGAGTGTGTGAACACTTCCATGTTTTCCGCGACCGGATAGACGCAGGCGGCACCCAGGGAACGGACGTTTTTGATTTCGACCGTACAGACGCGGCATGCCCCGCTGGCGGTCACGCCTTTGAGATAACAGAGGGTCGGGATACGGATGCCGGCGGCTTTCGCGGCTTCCAAGATCGTCGAGCCGGCTTCGGCCTCGACGTTCAAACCGTTGATTTTTAAATGGACTTTACTCATGGGTTCCTCCTATCCGCGTAAGACGGCGCCGAAGCGGCAAGCGGTCATACACGCACCGCAACGGATGCACTTCGCAGGATCGATGACATAGACTTCCTTACCCAAGACACCGGTGATGGCGCTGGTGGGGCAATTGCGGGCGCAGAGTCCGCATTTGCGGCAAAGTTCGGCTTCGATACTGTAGGTCAGCAAGTTCTTACAAACATGGGCCGGGCATTTCTTATCGAAAACGTGGGCGTCATATTCGGATTTAAAGAGACGTAGGGTGGATAGGACGGGGTTGGATGCGGTTTGTCCCAATCCGCATAAGGAAGTATCCTTGACTTTNNTGGGCCAATCGTTCCAGTTCGGATAGGGTTTCCGCGGTGCCCCTGCCTTCGCAGATATCCGTCAGCATTTCAAGCATGCGCTTGGTGCCGATGCGGCACGGACTGCATTTCCCGCAGGATTCATCGACGATGAAGTCCATGTAGAAACGGGCGACGTCGACCATACAGTTGTCTTCGTCAAGGACGATCATCCCGCCCGAACCCATCATGGATCCCAGCGCGACCAGGTTGTCGAAGTCGATCCCGGTATCCAGGTCGGCTTCGGTGAGACAGCCGCCGGAAGGACCGCCGGTCTGCACCGCCTTGAAATTCTT
>DOUE01000042.1 GCA_003520745.1 Erysipelotrichaceae bacterium | reverse complement strand
GTTGAAAACGACGATCAAACAAAGCATCGATGCGATGGGAAGAAGAATGATGGTCATGGTGTCGCATCCGATGAACAGTGCGACCCTTGCGCTTATTTTAGCATGATTCCCTAATCATCCGCACTAGGTTTACCATTATGAAAACCAAGATTGAATGTCCTGGAATGAACTCAGCTTTATTGAAGCAGCGGATGCGTAACGTTCCACAAGAGAAGGATCAAATCGTCCTTAAAATCGCGGTTTTTTCACATCTATCCCTCTGTAAATGGCAATATTTCCAATTCTTTCAAGAAGAAAGTCAAATTGCTTGTTTCAGGGACGCAAACCATTACAATAGAGATACAATCCTTACAAGGGGAACCAGGAGTCAATCATATGAAGAAAGTCATCGATTTTAAATCACTACGTAAATTCAATCTTATCATGGGTAGTCTGCATTTCGTCCAAGGAAGTTTGATGTTGTTTTTCGCCCTCACCATCGACAAGATCGCGAACTTCAAAACACCGATCCTGTCGTATTACCTGTCCTTCGATCCCGTCCAGATGCGTTTGGTCACCTTGCCCGGTAAAATCGGGGACATGCCCTTCGCCATCGCCGTATCTTCCTTCCTTTTTCTCTCCGCTCTAGCCCACTTCATCATCGTGTATCCCGGAAACAAAACCTACAACGCCGATTTGGCGAAAGGGATCAACCGTTTCCGTTGGCATGAATACGCGCTAAGTTCTTCGGTGATGATCGTGTTGATCGCCCAGTTGTTCGGGGTCTACGACATCGGCGCCTTGATCGCCATCTTCTTCCTCAACGCCTCGATGAACTGGTTCGGCTTGATGATGGAAGAAATCAACCAGTTCAAGAAAAAGACCGACTGGTCGGCCTTCATCTTCGGTTCCGTCGCAGGGATCGGACCGTGGATCATCATTCTCCTCTATGCTTTCGGGAATGCGAATCCTGCGGAAGTGCCTTGGTTCGTCTATGCGATCGTGGGATCCTACTTCGTCTTCTTCAACCTTTTCCCCATCAACATGATCCTTCAGTACTTGAAGGTCGGGAAATGGAAGAACTACCTGTACGGCGAACGTACATACATCGTCTTGAGTTTGGTTGCGAAATCCGTGTTGGCCTGGTTGGTCTTCTCGGGTGTCATGCAACCGATGTAATCGGAATACGTCAAAGGACGCTCGCGCGTCCTTTTTTTATAGGTTCTCCATCAGGTTTTCCGTCGCTTCTTTGAATCGGTTGATCAGTTTGTCGCACCAGACATCGAAAGCGGCGTCTTCCTGTTTCAATTCGGGATGTTCCTCCATGTAGTCGAGGTAGAGTTTCAACCCTGCCTGAATGTCGATCTCGCAGGCGAAGTCGGGGAACATCTCTTTGATCTTACGCGTATCGTAGAGGCAGGAGAAGTGTTTATCCCCTTGGATCGAAGTCAATAAGTCATAGACCGTGGATTTCGCCAGGATGTCGCTTGGGAGATAGACCGGTCGATACTCGACCTTAAGGAGTCTGGCCAGTTCCCTGTAGATGTCATCCCAGGTATGGGCTTTGTCGCTCATGATCTGGTAGGTTTGTCCTATGGTTTTTCGGTTGGCGACCAATCCCACGAAGCCTTTCGCAAAGTCTTGCGCATGGGTGCTGACCCAGACGGATTGCCCTTCCCCGTGGACGATGACTTCCTTGCCTTTTTTCATGCGGTCGATCACCGACCAACAGGTCTTCCCTTTGATGCTTACGGGGATCCGGTCTTCCCCGTAGGTTTGGGAAGGACGGACGATCGTCACCGGAAAGCCCTCGGTTTGATAAGCCTCGAGAAACACCTTCTCGCAGGCTTCTTTGTTTCGGCCATATTCGCTGTATTCATTCCCTTGCGAGGTGGTTTCACTTAGTAATAGATGCCCTTCATGGTTCAACGTCGCGACCGTACTGATGAAGATGAATTGATCGGTCTTCTTGCGGAAGAGTTCGATGTTCTGTTTCGCCTGGTCCGGAGTGAAAAGGACGAAGTTGATCACACTGTCGAACCGATGGCTTTGGATCGCCGCCTCGACCTGGTCTCTCTGGTTGATGTCCGCGATCAAAACGGAAACATTCTGAGGAAGTTGGTCGTTCTTTCTCCCCCGGTTCATCACGAACAATTCGCATTGGGGATCCTGGGCGAAGTGTCGGGTGATCCACGTGGAAATCGTCCCCGTACCGCCGATGATCAATATTTTTTTCATGCTTGCACCTCTCTTCTTCTACTTTACCAAATTTCCATCCGTTTTACTTGATTTCGCCCGAATTCCCGTTCAGGTTGTCGCTCGGGACGTAGGCGTCCTTGAAGGTGACGGTGATCCATGTCCCGACGCCGTAGCGGCTGTTGATCTCGAATTTCCCGTCATGCTTTTCCACGATCGATTTTGCGATCGATAGGCCAAGCCCCGTCCCTTTCGCTTTGATGTCTTTCGTCGTATCCCCGCGATAGAAACGATCGAAGATATGTTGGACGGTTTCTTCCTTCATCCCGACCCCGTTGTCCTGCACCATGATGGAGACGTCTTTCCCATCGTGCGACACTTTGATCCGGATGACTTCGTCGGCTTTGGAATATTTACTCGCATTATCTAGTAAAATGCGCAGTACTTGTTTGATCAGTTGCTTGTCGGCGAACATCCCCGTCGGCTGTGTCGGGGTGAACGCATAGGGATGCGTCGCATCGATCAAACGGGCTTCTTTCACGATGCCCTGGATGAGTTGGTCGACATCGAACTTCTCTTTCTGCAGAAGCAAGGTGTCGCTATCCCCGCGGGCTAGAAACAACAGTTGTTCAATCAGGTTCTTCATGTGCTGCGACTCGTCTTTGATGGCGTCGATGGCTTCCTGCGCCGTCTTGGGGTCGTCTTTCCCCCAACGGTCCAACAGGTTCGCATAACCTTGGATGATCGCAATCGGCGTCCTGAGTTCATGCGAAGCATCGGAAACGAACCGCGTCTGTGACTGATAGGCATCCTTCATGCGGATCAACAGATCGTTGATCGCGTTGGTCAATGCGTCGAGTTCTTTTTGTTGGTTCTGGACCAACACCGGTTTGTCGAGTTGGGTGACATCGAGCTGTTTCAACACCCCGGCGAAACCTTCGATCTCCGAACTTCGTTTCGCAAGCGAAACATTCGACAATTCGTTTTGAAGCTTCACCGCCGAATCGGTCAATTGGGCCAAGGGTTGCAGGGCGTCGTTCACTAGACCGAAGTTCGAAACGATGCGGATCAGAAGAAAGAGAAATTGGACCCCGAAAAGGATCGCCAAAAGCTGCAGAAGTTGGATGATGTTGGATTGAAGCGGATAGCGTATAAGGAGGTTGGAATTGCGATAGGGGACGAACAGCTGATATTCGCTGGTCATCACCCGTGTGATCCAATTCGGATTTGTCTTCGGGATGAACCAGGTACGTTCCGCATCTTCGATCGGTAACATCCAGGCAAGCAATGCACTCTCCTGCGGGTCTTGCGACCCGTCCACGATTAGAAAGGAATAGCCCAGGATTTCCACTCCCTCCGTGATTTCGGTCGCGATCACGGCGTTGTCCAACAGTTCCTGTGCGTTCTGTTCGATCCTAAGGGTCTGATACGATACGATCAGACTGAACATCAAAAGTTGCGACAAGAAGATGAAATTCAGGTTTTGCGAAAACATCGCTAGGTTCATCTTCAACGCCAGCGATTTCTTCGTCGGATTCTGTTTTACCCTGGATTGCGGCTTACTCATCTTTGATGACATAGCCGACCCCGCGAACCGTATGGATCACGCTCATGTCTTCATCTTCGATCTTCACCCGCAAATGTCGGATATAGACGTCGACCGCATTGGTCGTCCCGTCGTAACTGTAACCCCATACCCGCTCAAGCAGGTTTTCCCGGGTACAGACTTTGTTTTTGTTTTGGAGGAGGATGGTTAACAGGTCGAACTCTTTCTTCGTCAGTTCGATTTCCTTCCCTCTCAACGTCGCCTTGTATTTCTCCACGTCCACGACCAAGTCTTTGTGTGTCAGTAAAGAGACTTGCGTCCGGTTTTGCTTACGCAGCGCCATCCGTATGCGCGCCAAGAGTTCTTCGATCGCGAAGGGCTTTGTGATATAGTCGTCGGCCCCGGAATCCAAACCCATGACTTTGTCGATGACATCGTCTTTGGCCGTCAACAGGATGACCGCGACGGAAGAGAACAGTCGTAAACGACGCAAGACTTCGAATCCGTTGATCGAGGGAAGCATGATATCCAGTAAAACCAAGTCGAAAGGACGGGTCTTGAGTAACTCAAGCCCGTCCCTTCCGTCGGATGCGAGTTCGACCTCGTAGCCTTCGTGATTCAATTCAAGCTGGATAAAACGAGCGATTTTCGATTCATCCTCAATGATTAGAATTCTTTCCATTGGCATCATCATCCTTTTTCGACCATTCGTCGAAGGTATTTACGACGGCGTCTTTCGCCTTGATCGTCGCTTCGCTGGCCATCTGCACCGCATCGTTCACTTTCGTCTTCTCCAGGTCCGGTCCGCTGAAACGGTAGCCGTATCCGAAGAAGAGACTGATGATCAACAGAGGTACGGTGACCCAGAAGACAAACAGAACCAGAATGATGAAGACAAGGACCGGCAACGCCAGGACAACTTTCTTGTTGCGTACGACTTCGAGTTTATTGATGGTTCCGCGATGGACCCAACGTTTGACCCATTCGACGAATTGGTCGAGGGAATCGCTGTTGGATTCTTCATTCTGTGTTTTTCTCTCTTCTTGTCTGTTTTGATTCGCATGGGTCGACTGTTTCGTTTCCCCTCTGCGTTTCTCGATGTTGATGACGGCTTCCAATACATTCCCTTCCGTCGCTTCAAGCGCCTCTTTGGCATCTTGATACGTGGCTCCGGTCAGATTGACTACTTTTTCTACTTGTTCGATGGTAATCATGATTTCACCCTTTCCTTGGTTGATGCTATGATAACAAGTGAAGATGTAAATCCTCGTTCGGGTAGATTAATAATGGATTAAAAACATGCTTTCTCTTTCTATTTTAGTGGATATCGCTTCAATTGTATAGAACTATGGAGAAGGAGACATGAAAGATGAACAGTAACCAAGCTCAGCTCATCGAAGACTTCCTGATCAAACAAGATGAATCCGATCGTGCATTCTATCTGCCGATCATCGACTTGCTTGTTCGTTTGGGTTATGCGCCCAAACGGACCGCGTCGGCGACCTTCGGGCTGGATTTTCGTCATCCC
>DOUE01000002.1 GCA_003520745.1 Erysipelotrichaceae bacterium | reverse complement strand
AAGACCGTCGACAACAACCTTCAAAGAATCCGCAAGAAACTGGCGTCCATGTTTGACTAAGACAGGGCGTTATGATAAAGTAATATGGCAAATGAAAGCAGGTGATCGAATTGGCCGATAAGAGCGAACGAGTCATCTTGACGTGTACGGTCTGTCTATCGCGCAACTATTCGACGCGACGCAATAAGAAAAACGCGACGGAACGTCTGCAATTGATGAAATTCTGTAAAAAATGCAACGAACACACGTTGCACAAAGAAACGAAGTAGGAGGAACCTCTATGTTGAAATGGTTCAGTATTCCCGGCATTATGACCGAGGTCAAGCGTGTACGTTGGCCTAAGCAAAAAGAAATGGTAAGAGACAGCCTCACCGTCGTCTCGTTCACGTTCGTATTCGGCGTCTTCTTCGTCGTCTGTGAAATCGCCGTCGCCGCTTTCCTTAAGCTTTTAGGAATCGGGGCGTAACATGGAAGAAAACAACAAAGAGTGGTATGTGGTCAACACATACGCCGGGCATGAAAACCGCGTAAAGGAAAACCTTCAACGTCGTATCGAAACGATGGGCATCGAAGACAACCTGTTTCGTATTTTAGTTGCGGAAGAACCCGAAATCGAATTCAAGAACGGCAAGAAAGTCGAAAAGATGCGTAATCTTTTCCCCGGCTATGTCTTCGTCGAAATGATCATGACGGATGAAGCGTGGTATATCGTCCGTAATACCCCGGGCGTCACCGGATTCATCGGATCGTCAGGCGGCGGCGCGAAGCCGTTCCCCGTATCCCCCGATGAAATCGACTCGATTTTACGCCGTATGGGATTGAGCGATCGCAAGATCACCGTCAACTTCAAAGTCGGCGACCGTGTCAAGATCCTCAACGGACCGTTCAGCGGAATCGAAGGGACGATCGACCAGATGCATGACGATGCGCAGACCGCCGTCGTATTGACCATCTTGTTCGGCCGTGAAACCCCGACCGAAATCGCCTACATCGATCTCAACAAAGTCGAAGCTTAAGCGCTAGAAATAGCGCTTTTTTCATGGTTGATCCGATTCTCGTGTTTTTCGTACTATTTCGCTTTTTTGAATGTTGACATTCATTATCGCTTTTGTTAGTCTGAATAAGACTGATTCCGATGAATCTCATCGGATGACTTATGTAAAGGCAAACTGTATGAAAGTGCAGGACGCAAAGCCACGTGTCTGAAGGTACGATGTACGCAAGACGGACGAGCCGCCATAGAAGATGACTATGGCTTTTTTTATGCCAACGGGGGAAGTATGGGCTATAAGCGTTTCATATCCACAATCCTGATCGTACTTGGCTTGTCGTTGATTCTGGGACAAGCTCTTTTGACGTATGTGATCCAACCGATGTGGATCGCCGATGCGGCATCCTCCGCCTATCGCGTGGATGGGGACGAGATCCGGAAGAACATCGAAAAGACGCAAGGGGTCGAAATCGAAGAAATCACGCAACTGCCGATTTGGTCGTTGCCCGAGGACGTCGACTCGTCGGATGTGGTGGGATACATCGCGATCCCGTCGATCGGATTGAACTTGCCGATCCTGTCCGGAACGACAAACAAGAACCTGCGGCTTGGTGCGACGACGATGAAAGAAGACCAACGGATGGGGGTTGGCAACTACACGCTTGCCGGTCACCTGACCCAAAGCAAGACGGCTTTGTTTAGCCCGCTGCGGAAGATGGAAGTCAATGAAGATGTCTATTTGACGGATAAATCAACCGTCTATCGATATCGGCTAGAAACGGTCAAGATCGTTTCGCCCGATCAAGTCGACGTGCTTGACGACGTGATGGATGAGACGTTGTTGACGCTGGTGACCTGCGAAGACTCCGGCGGTAAGCAGCGAAGGATCCTTGTCGCCGTTCTCGTCGAAATGAAAGAATACGATGAATCCGTGCATACGATGTTCAATGTGAGGTAAATCATGAAAAAATCCGTCGCTTTATTATCAATGGCACTCTTGCTACTCCAATTCTTGCTTCCGATCAACACGAATCAAGTTTATGCCGATCTACCCAACGACGTCAGCCAACGCATGGATGTCATCCATTCCTCCCTCATCATCAAAGATGTGGAAGGGAATCTGATTTCCCCCGACCTTGACGGAAACTATGCGGATGTCGCGCGGGATGCGATCCTGCAAGTCCGCTATGAATTCAACCTTCTGGACGAAAACCCCGACACGCAGGAAGAATACCTGTATGCGGCCGGGGATGTCTATCGAATCCAATTGCCCGACGAACTGACATACAACGTCCCGGCGACCGGAAAAAACCTGATCGTCAACGGGACAAGCGACATCTTGGGTGTCTTGAAGGTCGATGCCGACGGATTGGCCACCATCACGTTCACCGACTATGTCCAAACGCATACCGGCATGTTCGGCTGGTTTGAAATCAACGGGACTTTCAGCGATGAAATCCTGGATACGACCACGACCGAGCCGGTTTCTTTGGTGTTCGAAGGGGAGATCATCGAAATCGGATTGGTTGCGCCGGATGAACCCAACGTCGCCGTATCGGTCGCGAAGAGCGGGGTCTACGACCCTTCGACCAACCGCATCACCTGGACGATCTTGGTCACCCCGGAAGGAAGAACCTCCGGCATCATCGTCGACGACGTATATAGTTCGAATCAAGTCTTCGTGGTTGGGAGCATGTCGAAGAACGGGGTGTCGGTCACCCCGACATTCACGTCTTCCACCCGAACGATCCGTTATGCCTTTCCTTCCAGCATCGATTCCGTCCAAACCCTGACCTATCAGACAAGCCCGACTTCCACGGCGTTCACTGCCGAAAACGGAAACACGGAGGTCCTGAGTTTTACCAACACCGCACGCGTATTCAGGGATGTTACCCAACTGGCCGAGTCCGCGGCGACGATCCAGACCAACTGGATTACGAAGACCGGAAGTTTGGATGGGACCGACAAACAACTCATCCATTGGTCGGTGCGCGTCAATCTACTCAAACACAGTTTAAGCGGGGCATGGATCAACGATCTTCTACCTGCCGGTTTGACACCGGTCGACGGGACGTTCTACCTCCGGCTTCCGGATAATACCCGCGTCGCACTCACCCAAGCCGCCGTGGAAACGCTTGGATCCTATACGATGACGGTGCAAGCGGATGGGAAAACATTGATTCGCTATCTTTTCGACCAAACGATCACCGATATCTATGGATTGGAATTCGACGCAAGGGTCACGGACCCCGCCGTCTACAACGCCAATGCGGGGACGACCTACACCAATACCGCAAGCATGAGTTGGTCGACGAATACTTCGGGGACACCCAGCGATACGGCGGGAGTCGGAGTCGTCAACCCGGGTGGAATCATCAGTAAAACCGTCTCCGGCAGCAATCAAAACTTCAATCGGCTGACAAACAACTTGCATACGTGGACGGTGACCCTCAATCGAAACAACATCGCCATTGCGAATGCGCGCTTTGTGGATTTCATCCCGAAATCGATGGAATACGTCGCCGGGAGCTTCAGCGTCACCACCGCCGGCGTTACCGGCACGCTTACCTACACGCCGGCCGATCCTTTGGATCTGACCAAGAGCGGGACGATCGAGTATGTGTTTGATAATCCGCTAACATCAAGCGTCACCTTGACGTTTCGGACACGCTTGATCACTTTCGACATGCTTTATGTCAATGCGAACGTCAACCTGCCCAATACGGCCTATCTTTACGGTGACGGAATCCGCGATACCGTCCAATCCTCGACCGTCAACAAAGTCGTGCGCAGCCAAATGATCGCCAAGGAAATTGCCTCGGCCTACAATTACCAGACACGGCGCATTACATGGCGTCTTGTGGTGAACCGTAACCAACTGGTTCAAAACAACGTGGTCGTCACGGATCTACTCCCGGCGGGACTGACGTTGCTTCCCGACACGTTGACCCTTTCAACCCTCGACCCCTATACCTTCAACCCGACCCTTTACCCGATAAACGACCTAACATCCCAAGACGCGTTCACGTTGAGTTTCCCCGGTCTGTTAGACCATCAAGTGATCGTCACCTTTCAAACCGAAGTCAAGGAAGGGTTTTTGCTCATCAACGGCAACAAGACCTTCACCAACCGCGTCACGTATGTCAGCGATGAAATCCCCAATCTGACGGCCAGCGCTTCGCAGATCGTCAACAACACCATCGTCACCAAGACCGGAAACTACACCACCGGTTCGGACTACATCCTATGGGGCGTGACCATCAACCCCAACGCCGTCACTTTCACCGACATCGAACTCATCGATGCTTTGCAGGAAGGGTTGGCGTTGGACACCGCGTCCGTGCGACTTTATGCCATGACGTTGCAGGCGGACGGTTCGTTGGTGAAAGCAGCTACTCCGATGGATCCAAGCGCCTATGAAGTGGCCTATGACGAGGTAACCCGCGTCTTCAATTTCAAGATTCTTGGCACCACGAACTCGCCATACCGCTTGGAGTTCACGACCGATGTGCTCGTGGAACGCATAAACGTTAACAACGTGATCACCATGAACGGATCGGGTACCGTCAACAATGCCGGGTCGACCGCGATTTCCGTCGTCGTGCTGGATGACGGTGTCTCGGCGGGAGGCGGCGGGATCGTCGGAGAAATCCGCGTACGCAAAGGAGCGGCGGAACAACCCACGTTGAACCTTCAAGGCGCCACGTTTGGCATCTACAATAGTTTCGGGAGAAAAGTCGCCGAAGCGACGACCGGAGCCGACGGCATCGCCGTTTTCCCGAATCTCGGCATGAAAACCTACACGATCGTCGAACTCGTCGCCCCGTATGGCTATACGATCGATCCGACGCCGATCAAGGTACGCTTAACGACCACCGCGAACATCGCGGACGTCGAACAACTCGACGATGCCATCACCGGTTCGCTGACGCTCAATAAATCGCTTCTGGACTACAACGGACAAGCCATCCCGGAATCCCGACCGTTCACGTTGAACGTCACGGGTCCGAGCTATCCCGACGGAAGAGAATTCGTCGTCCTGGCCGGAACCCCGCTTTTGATCGAGAACCTTATATTGGGTGAATATTCGGTCGTCGAAGTCGATTCGGAAGGCTACGATGTCACCATCGGCGCCAACGTCACGTTAAGCGTCGAGAACCAAACCGCCATCCTTAATGTAACCAACCAAGAAATCCGAGGTTCGTTGACGCTAAGTAAGACGTTGTTGGATTATCTAGGACAACCCATCTTGGAACCCAGGGCGTTCACCTTGAACGTCACCGGTCCGAGTTATCCCGACGGTATGGCTTTTGAAGTAACGTCGGGTTCGCCTCTGCGCATCGAAGGCTTGCTGCTTGGGGAATATTCGGTCGTCGAAGTCGGTTCCGAGGGCTACGACGTAACCAAAAGTTCAAACGTCATCCTTACGGTTGATGACCGTAAGGGAGAGATCGAGGTTACCAATCAAGAAATCCGTGGTACCTTGACCCTTGAAAAAATCCTTTTGGATGCAAACGGCAACGTCAAGAACGAAGTGAAGGAATTCAAAATCAACATCACCGGTCCGAGTTTCCCGGACGGACAAACTTTCTCGATCGAGAACGGGACACCGCTGAAAATCGTAGGCATCCTGCTTGGCGAGTACAACGTCGAAGAACTCGATGCGTCAACCTACACCGTCTCCATATCCGGTCCGATCACCTTGACAAGCGACGTCCGCAACGCTACAATGACAATCACGAATCGTGAAAAGCCGAAGCTGCCGCATACCGGGATCGGGGTCGACCCGACGCTGTGCATCGCCGGATCGCTCTTGATTCTGATGGGTTTGTTGATTCGGAAACCAAGGAAAGGTACACGTTGACAATCCCTGACTTGTATCCTATAATAAATAAGCCGATTTACGGCCTTTCTAGCGTGGGAGGATGCGCAATCATCCGTCAACCACGGCTACGAAATTTCCAAACAAGGAGGAAATTCTGTGAGTAAGAAAATTGCAAAAGTCGTCAAACTCCAGTTTCCGGCAGGCGCTTGCCGCCCGGGACCTGCGTTGGCATCCGCCAGCGTCAACATGCCGCAATTCTGTTCCGCATTCAACGATGCGACCAAGGATCGCGCAGGCGACATCGTTCCGGTAATCATCACCGCGTTCGAAGACAAATCGTTTACATTCGTCTTGAAGACAACCCCTGCTTCGGTCATGCTGAAGAAAGCCGCCAATGTAAAGAGCGGCTCCGCCAGTTCGAAAACGACCAAAGTCGGAACCATCAGCGTCGAAGACCTGCGTAAGATCGCCGAGTACAAAATGCCGGACTTGAACGCAAACGATGTTGAAGGCGCCATGGCCATCGTCGCCGGTACCGCTCGTAACATGGGTATCGTCATCGAAGGCTACAACAAATAGGAGGCAACTAAAATGGCAAAACAAGGCAAGAAGTATCTCGCGGCCGCCAAATTGGTTGACCGTACCAAACTGTATCCCGTTTCGGAAGCCATCACCTTGACTCGCGAAACGAATTTCGTTAAATTCAACGCTTCCGTCCAAGTCTCTTTCCGTTTGAACGTCGACCCGCGTCACGCCGATCAACAGATCCGTGGAGCGATGGTTCTTCCTCACGGAACGGGCCGTACCCAAAAGGTATGCGTCATTACGCAAGGTCCGAAAGAAAAAGAAGCGCTTGATGCCGGTGCCGATGTCGTCGGGGGAAAAGAACTCCTCGAAAAGATCAAAGGCGGCTGGTTTGAATTCGATATCATCGTCGCGACCCCGGACATGATGGGCGAACTCGGTAAATTAGGTAAGCTGTTGGGCCCGAAAGGCTTGATGCCGAACCCGAAGACCGGTACCGTCACGATGGATGTCACCAAAGCGATCAACGATATCAAAAAAGGTAAAGTCGAATACCGTGTCGACAAAGAAGGCAACATCAACGTCCTGATCGGGAAACTCTCGTTCACCGACGAACAATTGCACGAAAACTTCAAAGCGATCTACGATGTCCTGCTGCGTGCCCGTCCGGCCGTCGTCAAAGGCGTCTTCATGAAGAACGTCGTTCTCTCCGGCGTCATGGGCCCCGGCATCAAAGTCGATACCGCAACATTCTAAATCCAACGACGCATCCGCAAGGGTGCGTTTTTTTATGCCTTGACCTTAGGGTCGGGCGTGCAGATGGCATGGCGGCGTCAAATCGATATAATGGAGATACATAACCATGCCGGGCGATCGGCATGCGTGACTGGAGGCAAAGTAATGAAATTACATACGGAAATCAGAATCGACGCGCCGATCCATTCCGTTTGGGACGCGGTCGTGAGTGCCGAACGATTCAATGAGTGGACGGCTTTGTTTCATGAAGGATCGTATTTCGTCGGAAGTTGGAAACAGGGGGATGCGATCCGGTTCGTAACGATGGGAAGCGATGGCAAAGAAACCGGCATCCTCTCGAAAATCCTCATCAGCGATTACCCCAACCACATCGTGATCAACCATGTAGGGATGATCGTCGACGGGGTCGAAGACTTCACAAGCGAGCAGGCAAAGGAATGGACGCCCGGCTATGAGGAGTATACCCTGGTCGAGGCCGATGACGACAAAACGCTCTTCATCGTGGATGTGGATACCCCGGAAGCCTATTTCGAAGACTTCAAGGAAGATTGGCGCAAGGCACTACTAAAACTCAAAGAGATCTGCGAAAGATAGACAAAGCCTTCGATTGGTTACCCAATGCATCGAAACAAGACATGAACCACCTCTCATCAACTTTCACACAAGCGGGGTGAAAAACGGAACACATTCCTTGTAATGCGCTTTTAGTCTGTTATAATAGGTATACCTCTGAAAAGGAAACGATGATTCATGTTATCGTGAGCCGTACTTACGGATGGTTTTAGTAGCCGATTTTTGTGTCTTACGGGATATCCCGCAATCAGATTGGCGGATATTGCGAAATGCGAAAAAGTGGCTTGGAATCGACCGAAAGTTGTTGACAGAGGGTAGTCGGTTTGGTATTATAAATAAGCGCTCACGGGAAACGGAAACGAAGAACGAAGAGCGACGAGCGGATCTTTGAAAACTAAATAGGAAATCACGTCGATTCAAAAAGAAACAAACGGCAGGAATGCCGAACCGTTTTGAACGGTTAAAATAAACAAAAACAATGAGCAAATCAAATGGAGAGTTTGATCCTGGCTCAGGATGAACGCTGGCGGCGTGATTAAGGCATGCAAGTCGAACGGTGCTCGCAAGAGTAACCGTGGCAAACGGGTGAGTAACGCCTTGGTACCTGCCCCGCACTCGGGT
>DOUE01000006.1 GCA_003520745.1 Erysipelotrichaceae bacterium | reverse complement strand
GCGCAAGCTCAGGTAAGAAACGATTTGATCCAAAAGCTGGATGATGCATTGGATGAGAACCAGTCGTACGCCGACCTATTGACGACCGACCAACAAGCCTATGTGGCGATCTTGGCAGCGACGTCCTACGATATCCTGCGCGAAGACGCCATCAACATTCAAACCGCACCCTATTTCATCTCTACCTTTACCAATGAGATGAACGGTAAGACGGAATATGACGGGTATGACTTCGATGAAACGACGACGACTCTAGCATTGGAAGATGCACAGAAAATCATGAAGGACGCCTTCGACCTGGATGGATTCACCGAATTCGAACTCATCGGGGATCGCGTCGATTGCGGATGGTACGGCATCGGCGGACCGGTCGGCAAGGCGGAGTTCATCAGCGTCGACATCCAACCGACCCGATGGGTGCTTCGTTTCCGGTTCATCCGTTATGATTATGACGGTTCGATCTATGCGACCACCTTGTTCAACTTGACGACCGTACAGAATCCGGAAAGCATGTTTGGATTGACGATTCAAGATTTCCAACTGATCGAGTAAAAAACACCGGAGAAATCCGGTGTTTTCGTTGTCTGAATGTAAAGTTCGCATCCGATTCAGCGAATCCACTACAGTGTGATTTCGCCCGACTTGGTGAACTTCATATAAATTAAAAGCGAAACGGTCGTCAATGCGGACAACACGGTGGCTAAGGCGGCCGCATACCCGTAGTTGCCGCGGGAGACGAAGGAATAGATCGATAACGTCAAGGTGATCGTCGAGGCGTTGTAGAGGATGATCGCCGTCGCCAATTCCGTGATGATCGTCACCCAACTGAGGATCGCCCCGGCGATGACGCCGCTGGACATCATCGGGACCGTGATCTTGAAGAATGTCTTCATCTTCGAAGCCCCCAGACTGATGGAAGCTTCTTCGATGGTGATCGGGATTTGCTGGAGAATGGCTACCGAGGATCGGATCGTATACGGGATCCTTCGGATGACCAATGCGATGACCATGATGATGACCGTTCCCGTCAACACGATCGGTTTACGGTTGAACGCCATGACCAAGCCGATCCCGACGACGGATCCCGGGATGATGTAGGGGATCATGGACATCGTATCGATGACATTGTTGATGGCGTTCTTACGGCGTACGACCAGGTAGGCGATGAAGATCGCCAAAATGATCGTGATCGCCAGCGCGATGCCGCCGATATAGAAGGTATTGGGAATCGCACGTTTCATGCGGTTCAGTGCGAAGATGTAACTGTTCAATGAGAATCCGGGGGCGAAGAGCTTTCCGGACGTGTTTTGGAAGGATTGATAAACGATGAGGATCTGAGGTAGGAAAGATAATAAAACGACTGAATAGGAATAGAAATGGATGAAGATGTTGAAAATCCCTTTCGCTTTTTTACGTTCGATCGTATTCAATGAATTCATCGTGAAGGAGAAACGGTCGGCGATGAATTTCTGGCCGACGAAGATCACGGTGGTGATTAAGATCGCGATGACGCTGATCGTCGCCGCGAAGTTATAGTTGCGTCCGACTTCCCCCATGAACTGATTGTAGATTTCCACCGGGAAGACCCGATAGCCCTCCCCGATCAACAACGGCGTACCGAAGTCCGCGAAAGCACGCATGAAGACAAGCAACCCGGCGGCGAAAATCGTCGGCATGGTCAAGGGGACGATGATCTTGAAGAAACGGCGGATGCCGCTGACCCCCATGTTCGCGGACGCTTCCAACAAGGAATTGTCCACTTTCTTCAACGCTCCCGAAATATACAGGAAAACCAGCGGGAACAATTGAAGGGTCAAAACCAAGAGTATCCCGTTGAACCCATAGATGTTGGGCATCGTGAATCCGAAGATGTTCTTGACGGCGACGGTGATGATCCCTGCCCTTCCCAACAATTGGATCCAGGCATAGGCTCCGATGAACGGTGCCGACATCGAACTGAGGATGATCAACACTTGAAGGAATCCTTTTCCCTTGATTTCAAACATATTGTAGAAATAAGCGAGGATGTAGCCGATGATCAAGGTCAGGATCGTCGTCCAGATCGTCACGCTGAAACTGTTGGTCAAGGTCGACAGATAGTAGCTTTGACTGAAAAACTGATTGAACCAATGCAGCGAGAATCCCCCGTCGGGTCCGGTGAACGAACTGTTCAGGATCATATAGAGAGGATACAGCAGGAAAACGAAATACATCAATAGAATCGATACGGACATGAAGGTCCAAATATCAACGACGCGTTTCTTTTTCATACTATTCACCGGATTGTCGATCGGAATCGTTGTTGACGCCCTTCAGGATGTTTTTGCTTCCGTCTTCGTTGAACACGTTGATCTTTTCGGTCTTGATCGTCAGATGGATTTTCTCTCCCGGCGGGATGATGCTGTCGATCCGCGATTCCTGTACGATTTCCGCATTCTTCCCATCGTCGAACTTGACTTGGTAGTGCGTGTTCAACCCAAGGAAGACGCTATCTTCGATCACGACGGGGATCCCTTTTTCCTGATCTTCCGTAATGACGAACTCTTCCGGCCGAATGGAGACCAAGACTTTCTGATCATGCCGGTTTTCATCCGTCACATTATCCAATAAAACTTTGTATCCGCTTAAAAAGACAAGATACGTCGTGTTGTTTTCGATTTTCAACGTCGCATCCAAAAGATTGGTGCGACCGATGAACGAGGCTACGAACAAGTTCGCAGGTCGTTGATAGATGTCTTTGGGCGTACCGACATGTTGGATGAAACCATCTTTCATGATGGCGATGCGGTCGCTGACCGCCATCGCTTCTTCTTGGTCATGGGTTACATATACGGTCGTGATCCCGACATTGTGTTGGATGCTTTTGATGACCGTCCGCATGTCGACGCGAAGCTTCGCGTCAAGATTGCTTAACGGTTCATCCATCAACAAGACATCCGGTTGAATGACCAACGCACGGGCCAAAGCGACGCGTTGTTGCTGTCCGCCGGATAACTTCTCGGGCATGCGATCCTTGAACTGCGCGATCTGCATCAGTTGCAGGAATTTCTCCGTTTCGATTTCGATATGTTCTTTGCTTTGCTTACGATTCTGTAAACCGAACGCGACGTTTTTCTTCACGGTCAAATGCGGGAAAATCGCATAGTTCTGGAAAACCATCCCGATGTTCCGTTTGGCAGGGTCCAAATCATTGATCCGCTTATCGCTAAAGTAAAAATCGCCGCCTTCGATCGTATTAAACCCGGCGATCATTCGTAGTAAGGTCGTCTTCCCGCATCCGGATGGACCAAGGAGGGTAAAAAATTCACCCTCCTTGATATCCAATGATAGATCCGAGATGATGGTGTTGTTTCCGTAACGCTTCACGGCGTTGCGAATCTTGATGTTCACACTCATGTCTCATGTCTCCCGACTTTTTTAGATTATTTGTTAGAATCCGCCCAGATTTCCGTCCAGAACGCTTGATATTCGGTCTTCTTCGATGCGACATATTCGATGTCTTCGAATACGAGGTTGATTTCCGAGAACGGCTTCATGAATTCGTTGGTTTGAACGATCGTCGTATTAACCGGACGATTGGTCAATCCGGCGATGATGGTCTGGCATTCGTCGGTGATCAAGAAATCCATGAACAACTTCGCATTGTCGAGGTTTTCAGCACCCGCGACGATCGCGGAAGCGGCAGGCAACCATACGGCGCCTTCTTCAGGATAAACGACACGCAGATTCTTCGCCCCATCGGCGATCAAGGAAACCGACGGGTCTTCATAGGTCAAACCGACGACATATTCACCGGCGGAAACGCCTTTGTAGACTTGGGAAGAGGATCCCAGCATTTTGCCATCGAGTTGTTCAGCCAAGTCTTCGACATAATCCCATGCTTTCTTGCTGTCATATCCACCCATGACGAGAAGGATATTGGAGAGTTGAGCCCATGCGCTGGAAGATTTGGTCGGGTCGCCGGCGGCGATGCGGCCTTTGAGTTTCGGATCGAGCAAGTCTTCATAGCCTTTGATGTCCAAGCCCAGTTCGGCTTCGAGATCGGTGTTGACAAGCAGGTTGCTTCCGGACAATAGATAGTTGGTGAAGAATCCGGTCTTGTTGCGATAGCCTTCAGGCAGTTTGTCATCGCCTTTGGCGACATATTCCTGGAACAAATCCTTATTGTTGTTGTAGACACCCAAGTTCATCCCGCCAAACATGACGTCGGCTTGCGGGTTTTCCTTTTCGGCAGCCAGTTTCGACAATACTTCTCCGGTACCCATCGATTGCAGTTCGATTTCGATGTCATACTTGTCTCCGAAATACATCAGGATGCCTTCGATTTCGCCATCCGAATTCGGGGAATAAACGACGAGTTTACCTCCGCCTACCGATTTTGGTGCGCAGCCGACCAACATGGAAACGAGCAGCATAGAGACGAGTAAAAACTTCAGTACTTTATTCATGTTCCTCCTAAAATCGTTTTCTTAACGATTTCTTATCTATATTTTAACGTAATCTTTACATTATAACAATCGAATACGCTTACATCTGTCGATTTCTTGGGATGAAGTATCCAAAATCCGACATCAGTTCCCACCACCTGCCGAGTAACGGCTGTCAATGAAACAAAAGGTTCATAACTTGTTAGGACAAATCGAGGACAACTTATAAAAAAAGAGACGGTTTTCGTCTCTTTCGGTTAATCGGTTTGTACTTCGATCCAGAGTTCGTTGCGTTTCAAGAACCCTGGGATGAACGGCGGATTATAGCGGGCAAGCTCGATGCTTCCGATACCGACCCACCCTTTCGTATCGATCCAATCCAGCAACTCGTTTTTCTTTTCCTGGATACGCATCGAGGATACGTTGCCTGAGAACGAGATGGCCGCAACCTTTCGTCTGGGTACTTCCTTCAGCGTAAGTCGTCTCCCGCCCGGTTGGGGTAAGTCGGTCATCGCATAGGCTTTCGGCATCACGAACGCCGTCGTCATGTTCGTCGGCTTCAGTTCATTGATGACGGGGACCGTCATCGCGATTTTCTTTCGTTGCGCATTGTTGCCCTGGATGTAGTCGAAAACTTCACCGAAACCGGTGTTTCCGCGCAGGTCGTCTTCATCGGTGATCGCGACGATCAAGGGCTCGTAGGAACGGAGTTCAAACGAATTCTCGCTTAGAATCACTTGATAGGACGGATGTTCAATGGCCATGTCATTCCTCGAACTTCAGCATGTGGCTGAGTTTCTCTTGTTTGGTTTTCAAATAATGCTCGTTCTTGTCGTTGTGGTTGAGTTGGATGGGGATGCGTTGGACGATCTCGATGCCGTAGCCCGACAAGCCCACGAGTTTTCGGGGATTGTTGGTCATGAGCCGAAGTTTCTTTGCGTTAAGGTCTGCCAGGATTTGGGCACCGATGCCGTAATCCCGCAGATCGGCGCTAAACCCCAAAGCTAAGTTGGCTTCGACCGTATCCAAGCCTTGGTCTTGGAGGTTGTAGGCACGGATCTTGTTGATCAATCCGATCCCTCTTCCCTCTTGCCGCATGTAGAGTAGGATGCCGCGTCCTTCCTTGGCGATCATCTTCATCGCCGCATCGAATTGCTGGCCGCAATCGCAACGCAGGGACCCAAACGCATCGCCCGTCAAGCATTCGCTGTGGACCCGGATCAAAACCGGTTCCCCATCGCTCACATCGCCTTTGACCAGCGCGACATGATGTTCCTTGGTGAGGGTGTTCTCATACCCGATGATCGTGAATTCGCCGTAGCGGGTCGGCATGTTCGCCGAGGACGCCCGTTTGACGATCGATTCGCGCGAACGTCGAAACGCGATCAAGTCTTCCATGACGATCTTCTTATATCCTTGTTCTTNNGAGGTCTTCCCCTTGGATCAAGGATCCATCCTGACGTGCGATTTCGCTCACCAAGCCAACCGGTTTCAACCCGGCTAGTTTCGCCAGGTCGATCGAGGCTTCGATGTGTCCGGCGCGTTTCAACACGCCGCCAAACGCGGCTTGCGTGATGAAGAGATGGCCGGGTTGCCTAAAGTCTTCCACCGTCGAACTGAAATCGAGCAAGGTGGCGATCGTTTTCATTTTCTCGCCGACACTGTTTCCATCGGCTGTCAGCGCTTCGATGGAAACCGTGTTGACGACTTGATAGGTATTGTCTTCATGGCTGGCTTTGAATCCAAGATCGATCAGTCGCGTGGCTTCCAGACTGACATGCAACGTCGTCGATCCGACCTGGATCATCTGTTCCAACTTCTCTTCCGTCGTTTTTTCCGCCGCCAGCATCAAATGCGCGATCGAGGATTCGCTATCGTCATCCAGTAGAATGATCGGATTCCCCGCTTGGACTTCCTTGAGTGCTTCTTGAATCGAATGGTGTGTCATGTTTTTCTCCCGAAGTTTATTCATCGTTCAAAGCAACACCCTGCAACCAGGGTGTGGTTAAGATCGTTTGTGCCTTCTGCTAACCTAAAGTTACCAAATGCATCGCCGATAGTCAAATCATCTGACTTAATGCCGGATCACCATGAAAATCCGGAGCATTTCAACCGAAACTCCGCGGTTCGAGTGTATAATTGATACAAGAAATGCGGGGTTCCCTTATGAAAAATGTACGTCTGTTCGCATGGATCGGCGCCGTCGTGATGGCGGCGATGATCGTCTTCTCCCTTCTCACCGGCGATTTCGCCGCTGAAGGATCAATCTTGATGGGCATGGTCTGGGGTCAGATGAGTCTGGTCGACCTCTACGTCGGATTCTTACTCTTCTATCTCTGGATCTGGTATCGTGAAAAGAGTCCGATTGCCAAGTTCGTCTGGTTCATCGTCTTGATGACGACCGGCAGTCTGGCCACGGCGCTCTACATCCTTTATGTCTCCTACCAAAGCAAAACCAAGGAAGAATTCTTCTTCGGAAAGAATGCATGAAAAAACCAAGCGTCGATGCGCTTGGTTTTCTTAACTTTTCGCGAGGATCGCCTTGATCGCTTTGACCAGACTCATCCGGTTTCCATAGGAGAGCGAACCCAAGCGATAGATGCGGATCGAAACGATCGCCAGACCGTAGGTCGTAAGCGCCATCAACACCAGCGAAATCACCAGCTCGTACAAAGGGACCGCCGTCATGAAATAGCGGATCGGCATGGACAAGATCGCGGTGAACGGGACATACGAACCGATTTTGATCATCAGGCTGTTAGGCATGTTCATGCCGATCGAAGCGATCAGATAGGCGACCATGAACAACATCGTGATGATGGAGACCGAAGACCCGACGTCTTCGACTTTGGAGACCAGGGATCCCAGCGACGCATAGACGAAGAGATACAAGAGATAGCCGAGGGCGGTGAACACCAGGAAGACCAGGATGGCGTCGAAGGACAAGGACCCGAAGATCATGCGGTCGATGAATTCCGGATAGTTCGCCTTATTGAGGAGGTAGCCGACCAAGCCGGTCGTGATCAGCAACCCGAATTGAACCAGACCCGCCACTCCGTTGGCCAATACTTTCCCGACGATCAAGGCATCGGGTTTGGTGGAGGTGATCAGGATTTCCATCGTCCGGTTGTCTTTCTCACGGGCGACGGAGGTCGAGACGAAGGAGCCGTACATGATGACTAGCATGTAGACCGCGAACATCAGGATGTAACTGATGATGTAACTTTCCCCGGCGTCTTTCCCCAAGACTTCCTCGCTCATCGCGACTTGGACGTTGGAGGCGTTCTTGACGGCGATCGGGTCGATCCCCGCCAAAGCCAGGTTCTTGTCGATCTGGATCGACTGCAGGACCGCTTTCAGCATCTCGGGTCCGGCGGTATACATTTCTTTGTTTTTTAGGATGGACTTGAAGGAGGTCGGTGTGAGGATGACGTAACCGCTGTCGCGGATCCCTTCTTCCACATCCTTCTTCAACTGGGATTCATCGTCATAGAACGCGACGTCGTCGCCGATGAAGAACACCAGTTCATCCTTCGTCAGGTTTTCGCCGGTGATGACGATCCCGGCATTGCCGATATCGATCAAGGCGGGATTGGGGTCGATCGGGGTTTCCTTATCGAAGACGGCGATCAGCGTCGGAATGGTCGTGGCCGCGAAGATGACGATCGCCATGATGAGGGTCGTGACTTTCACGGACTTCTTGCTTAGGATACTGCGGAGTTCAAACGCGAACACTTTGCTTGTATTATGCATTTTCATCACCTACCGTTTTTACGAAGATGTCTTGCAGACTCGGTTCATAGACCCCGAACATTTCAAGTTCGATCTTGGCGTCCATGCATTCCTGTAAGAACATCGTTTTCGTCTTCCCCTCCAACAATTCGATGATCAGCGATTTGTCGTCGTGGTCGACCTTGATTTGCGTTATGCTAGATTCAAGCTTATTCCGCATTGTTTCGTGTTGGTCGCTGGCGAATCCGACCCGGATCCTCTGTTTCCCCAAGTCGCGTTTGATTTCCTTCAGATTGCCGCTCAATACGATTTTTCCTTGATCGATCAATGTGATTTCATCGCAGAACTCCTCGACATAGCCCATCTGATGGCTCGAGAAGATGACCAGTTTGCCTTTTTGGATGGATTCGACGATCACTTCTTCCAAGACCTGCGAATTGACCGGATCCAAGCCGCTGAAGGGTTCGTCCAAGATGATGATTTCGGGATCGTTCAATAACGCCTGGGCGATCTGGATCTTCTGTTGGTTGCCTTTCGACAAAGTTTCCAGTTTCTGGTTTTTCGCATAGCTTAAGCCGAAACGTTCCAGCCAATACTCCGCGCTTGCCTTCGCTTCGCTGTGGCTCGCGCCGCGAAGCGTACCGAAGTAAATCAGTTGAGATAAAATCTTCTCTTTCCCATACAAGCCACGCTCTTCCGGGAGATATCCGACCTTCTTTTTGGAAGGCTCGAACTTCTTCCCGTCAAGCAAAAACTCCCCGCTGTCCGCCGCGAACACATCCATCAACGCCCGGATCGTCGTGGTCTTTCCGGCGCCGTTGCGCCCGAGGAAACCCATCGCTTTACCCGAAGTGACGGTGAACGAAACATCGTGCAGGATTTGTTTGTTGGTAAAACTCTTATTGATGCCTTTGATTTCAAGTATCATAACCTGCTCCTTTTCCGTATAAACCATATTTAGTTTACTCTTTCACAAATCCGGATGCAACGTTTCACGCCTTAAAGTTTCCTTAAATCCACCCGATAATGCACGATTTCGCAAGAAAAAAGAAGAATTGACAGAGTATGTTATAATACATAGGCAAAAAACGTGGATACCACGAAGGAAGTGTCAACATGAACGAAACCACATTCGCCCAATTCGGGCTTCAAGAAGAAATCACCAAGGCGATCGACCTGCTTCAGTATAAGCATCCGACACCCGTACAGACGATGCTGATCGAAGCGATGCTGCAACACAAGGACGTCGTCGTCCAATCCCAAACCGGGAGCGGTAAAACCGCCGCGTTCGCGATTCCGATCTGCGAAATGCTGGACTGGAACGAAAACAAACCCCAAGCCTTGATCCTCACCCCGACCCGTGAACTTGCCTTGCAAGTCAAGGAAGACGTCTTCCATATCGGACGGTTCAAGCGCGTGAAGGTCGCGGTCTTGATCGGACAGACGCCCTTCAGCGTCCAGGAAAAAGAACTCAAACAGAAAACGCACATCGTCGTCGGGACGCCGGGGCGTGTGATGGATCATCTTCAGCACGGCACCTTGGATTTGTCGAACCTGAAATATCTCATCATCGACGAAGCGGACGAAATGTTGAATCTGGGGTTCATCCCGCAGATGGATGAAATCTTGAAGACTTTACGAAGAGATCGCCAAACCGTATTGCTTTCCGCGACGATCCCTTTCCAAATCCAGAAACTGATCGACAATTACTGCGTCGAACCGGAAATCGTCGTCATCGAAGATGAAGACCGCGTCTTCGACCGCATCGAACAATTCAAATACGAAGTCATCGCTTCTGCGAAGCTAAAAGCCCTGAAGGAAGTACTGACCGTCGAGAATCCGGATAGCTGCATCATCTTCGCGAATCAGAAAGCCACGGTCGATGAAATCACCAAGGAACTCAACGAACTGCGCTACCCTGTCTTCAAGTTGCATGGCGGACTCGAACAAAAAGACCGCATCAAGATCATCAATGATTTCAAGAGCGGCGCCTTCCGCTACCTGATCGCGACGGACGTGGCGGCGCGCGGATTGGACATCGAATCGGTTTCCCTCATCATCAACTATGATTCCCCGCTGGATGGCGAGACCTATGTCCATCGCATCGGACGTACCGGTCGTTTCGACCAATCCGGCAAGGCGATCACCTTCTTCACCGTCAACCAGGGGAAATACCTCAACCACATCGAAGCTTTCATCAAACAACCGCTTGAAGTCTATGAACGGCCTTCCGCGGATGTGATCCTTGCGGCGCGTCCCCAGTTCACACAGAAGAAGAACACCCTGCAGGCGAATAAAGGAAACAAAGCTTCCGCTCTGAATGTCGAGATCATGCGTTTACAGATCAAGGGCGGGAAACAAGTGAAAATCCGACCGGTCGACATCGTCGGCGCGCTCTGTAGCTTACCAGGCATCGAATCCAACGATATCGGCGTCATCCAGATCGGGGAATTGTTCACGGATGTGGAGATTCTCAACCACAAAGGCAACCAGGTGTTCCGCCAGTTGCAGGAAACACCGATCAAAGGCAAACTTCGCCGGGTCACCAAAACCAACCTAAAATAAACACGCGGCGACGCGTGTTTTACTTCGTTTCAATATTTTTCCCTTGATCCACCCAAGCGATGATTTCATCAAGGGTTTGTTCGACGGTTTTTCCTTTGCGATACACTACGATTTTAGCCAGCTTTTCGTTGCATCCGCTTTCGATAAACTTACGGTTCATCGCGTTGTATGGTTCCAAATGTTGCGTATCGATCCCTTCACGGTGCGCGAAATGCAAGTCCTCGATCGTCTCCTCGAGATTCGGCGATATCGCTAGGAGAACCACGTTCTCATAGGGTAGAAACGCATCGTAGATCCGCTTGAAGTACCCTTCGCTTTTAATGGTATGCCCCCCTCCGAAATCAAAGACGGCGGGTTCTTCCAGTTCAAGCAGCATTTCGACCTGTTGGGTTTCAAACGGTTCGAAATACGCATGGAGATCCCCGCCCGATGCATAGATCGCATGCATTTCTTCCCGTGAATACCCGGGCATCTTGGCATAATATTCCTTTCGCAGTTCATCCACATCGACCAAAGGCAATCCGTAGTGAAGCGCCAAGGCTTCGGAAATCGTCGTTTTCCCGACCCCCATGGGTCCGATCAACAGGATGCTTGTTTTGTGTTTGTTATTCATTCGTTTCTCCTTCGGTTTACTATCCTAGAAATAAGAGGAGCCCCACCAGGTTGATCCCGATGTTGGCACAGGCGTGGAAGAGATAAGAGTTCAAAAACCCCTTGTTATTCTGATTGAGCAGGCTGAAAAACACGCCGACGATCCATAACCCGACGATCATCAGTAGAACCACACACAACTCAAACATGCCATAGAGAATCGCCACATGATAGATCGCGAAAAGAAGACTCGAAACCAGACGATTCGTCCATTGAGAAGAGAGGTCGAGTTGAAGCGGGATGAAGTGGCGGAAGAAGAATTCTTCCAGACCTGAATTAATCAAGACGATGTAAAGACTGACGAAGAGGAAGTTATCCAAGGTCACGTTCAAGCGGTTTTCAAGCGAAGCGACGACCAAGTCATAGGAGATGAAGAGTTTCGTGGCGAAATAGCCGGCGACGATGACGAGAATCATTACGATTCCGACGAACAGAATCCTTCTTGTCGAACGGTTGACCCCAAGCATCGTCTTGAACTTAGGTCGATTCAAGAGCATATAGGGCAATACGCCGAACAATCCGATCTTCAATAACGATTTGGTCGCATAGTCCACCCTTCCGCTGAGATCGAAATAGGCGATGACCACGATGCAAAGTAAGACATAGAGATATGGGAAACTCCTTTGAAGTAGTTCTTTACGTTGGATGTTCATTGCGCCTCCATGATGATAACGAGTGTCAAAGCAAAATCGGCTTTGGTGATTCGAGTGAATCATACCATAGCCGAAACGCTCAAACAATGTATGCTTACTGATCTTGCGTCATCAAAAAAAACCATGACCCATCGTTAACATGTGTCCTATTTTGTGTTGTTTTGACCCTCGACAAGAAGCGAATCGAAAATGATTGATAGGGACGCCACCGCGACCCAACCAAACAGGATGATCAGTTCGATCAACAAGATTCCCGGAGCGTCCTCATGATCCGCCACATAATAGACAACCGGCGACATCACGAAATAGATCAGACTGATCGAAAGTGAACTCCATCGGATCGTTTTCAGTATCCCATGCGTCTTGGTACCCTTCACTTGATTCTTATCGAAAAGACGAAGTAAGCGAAAGGTTTGGTAGAACACGTAAAGGCAAAGGGCTCCGCTAAGGTAGAATCCGAAATACATCGGGTATTGTGCCCAAAGCAGTTCGGGGTATTCACCCAACGCGCCTGAGATGATGCCCGGTAAGATGCGGATACAGAAGAGCAACACGGGGATTGCGCAACCGATGACACTCAGTTTTAAGTAGAAGGATGCCCATTTTTTCATTGTATTCCCCTTGAATTTCAGATCAACCGGTTTTTTGATTTGAAATATGTTCCTCGCTGTCATGCATGATTAAGTATAGAGCCGATCCATGGATTTGGCTACAAAAAACCCTTCGTTTCGAAGGGTTTACTTGCTTGCTTGGTGCCCGAGGACGGACTCGAACCGTCATGGTATCACTACCGGTGGATTTTGAGTCCACTGCGTCTACCGATTTCACCACTCGGGCGTTGCAAGAGTAATTTTATACCATGTCGACCAAAAGGTCAACCTGTAATTCGTCGAATTTCTTGACTGGCTTAAACTCTTGGTTTGGTCGCGTTGAGACGTACGATTTCAACGATCGTCTCCTTCGCCTTCAGCATGACTTCTGCACAGGCGAATTCATAGCGACCGTGATAATTCTCCCCTCCGGTGAAGAGGTTGGGTGTCGGGATGCCCATGAAGGAAATCTTGGATCCGTCGGTCCCGCCGCGGATCGGACGAACCACCGGCGTGATCCCAAGGTTCCGCATCGCTTCTTTCGCCAGTTCGACCGGACGCATGTCTTTGGCGATCACTTCACCCATATTGTAATATTGGTCGTGCATTTCGACGACGACCCGTTCGGCACCGTACTTCTCGTTCATCGTCTTGGCGATGGCTAGGATGGTTTCTTTCCGTCGGTTGAATTTGATTCGGTCATGGTCGCGCAGGATGTAGGTCATCTGTCCTTGGTCGATCCTGGTTTTTAGGTCGTGAAGCAAATAGAACCCTTCATACCCTTCGGTCTTTTCAGGGACTTCGTTCTGAGGCAACATGGCATCGAATTCCATCGCCAGTTTGGCGGTGTTGACCATCTTATCCTTGGCGGTTCCGGGATGCACGGAAACGCCCTGCAGTGTGATTTTCGCCTGGGCCGCGTTGAAACTCTCATACTCCAACTCACCCAAGGTGCTACCGTCCATCGTGTAGGCGAACTGCGCACGGAACCCTTCCGCATCGAAATGGTCCGCGCCGCGTCCGATTTCTTCATCGGGTCCGAAGGCGATGCGTACGTCGCCATGGCTGATTTCCGGATGGTCGAGAAGAAAGATCATCGCTTCGATGATTTCGGCGACACCGGCTTTGTCGTCAGCCCCAAGCAAAGTCGATCCGTCGGTTACGATCAAGGTATGACCCTTGTGGCTCTTAAGGTTAGGGAAGAGTTCGGTCGACATCACGATTCCCTCTTGAGGGTTTAGTATAATATCTTCTCCGTCATAGTCCTCGATGATTCTCGGGTTAATGTTTTCCGCGTTGAAGTCGGCGGTATCGAAGTGGGCGATGAACCCAAGAGGCGCGACTTCCTCGACGGTATTCGACGGTAAGGTCGCCGTGACAAACCCGGTTACCGGGTCATGTTTTACTTCGCTCAGCCCAAGTTCGATCAATTCTTTACTCAGCATTTCTGCGAAACGAACCTGGGAAAGGGTCGACGGGGTCGTCGAACTGCTTTCGTCGGAGCGTGTGTCGATTTTGGCATAACGGATGAATCGTTCAATGAGTTTTTGCATAGTGTCCCTGCTTTCATGTCCCATCCATTATACCCAATGCCTAGGATACATACAATCGTACGACCCGAAATGCACCGACGGTTTGAAAATCGAAAAGAACTGGTATAATGGAAACTATGAAACGGAGAGCAACATGAAATCAAAAGAACTGTTGAAACGGGTGGATGTCCCGGTTCAAGATACCTGGGATACCACATCCATCTTTAGTAACGATGAAGCGTTTGAAAAAGAATTCGTAACGGTCGAAGGGATGTTGGGGAGGGCGCAGGAATTCGAAGGAAAGCTGGCGCAAAGCGTCGAAATCTTGGCGGATGCCTTGGACTATCGCAACGCCTTGGTATTGAAAGCCGAGCACCTCTACACCTACGCGCATCTCAATAGCGATGCGGATACGTCCGATAGCCATTATTCGGGTTTACAAAGCCGGGCGCGCAACCTCTTCACGAAGGTCGCTTCCGCCTTGTCGTTCTATGACGCCGAACTGTTGGCGGCCGATGAAAAGACACTGCGTTTGTATCTTGAAAGCGATCGTTTATCGATCTATCGCCATGAATTCGAGATCTTGTTTAAACGGCGTCCGCATATCCTAAGCCTTGCTGAAGAGAATTTGTTGGCGAAGGCAAGCAATGTCCTTGGCGCATCGTCGCAAACCTTCTCGATCCTCAACAACGCCGACTTGAAATTCCCCTTGGTCAAGGACGAATCGGGAAACGAAGTCCAGTTGTCGCACGGCCGTTACGGGATGTTTCTGGAAAGTAAGAACCGCGATGTCCGTGAAGGGGCGTTCAAGGCGATGTACAGTACCTTCGGGCAATTCAAGAACACCTTCGCTTCCACCCTCATGAGCAACGTGAAGGAACACAACTTTTCGGCCGATGTCCGTCATTACGATAGCGCCCGTCAAAAAGCGTTGTCCGGCAACCATATCGACGAATCCGTCTACGATGCCTTGGTTCAAGCCGTCAACGATCGTCTTCCCCTTTTACACCGTTATGTGGAACTACGCAAGAAGGTCTTAAAACTGGACGAAGTCCGTATGTACGACCTGTATGTCCCGATGGTGGAAGACCTCGATTTGAAGTTCACCTACCAGGAAGCCAAAGACATCGTTCTGGAGGCGTTATCCGTCATGGGTGACGAGTATGTCTCCCTCTTGAAGAAAGCCTTCGAGAGCCGCTGGATCGACCCCTACGAAAACATCGGGAAACGCTCCGGCGCTTATTCCTCGGGATCCTATGGAACTAATCCCTATATCCTGTTGAACTGGCAGGACAACCTGGACAACGTCTATACTTTGGCGCATGAACTCGGACATTCCCTGCATTCCTATTACACCCGTTCCTCACAGCCGTTCATCTACGGCGATTATTCGATCTTCCTCGCCGAAGTCGCCTCGACCACCAATGAAAACCTGCTGACGGATTACTTACTGAAGAAGTACAGCGACCCCAAGATCCAAGCCTACATCCTCAACCATTATCTCGACGGAGTTAAAGGGACGATCTATCGCCAAACCCAATTCGCCGAATTCGAACATCTGATCCACCAAGCCGACCAACAAGGCATCGCCTTGACCGCCGACTGGTTAAGCGCGGAATACATGAAGATCAATCGTAAGTATTACGGCGAGACGATGACCTATGACGATGAGATCGCATTGGAATGGGCGCGTATCCCCCACTTCTATTACAACTATTATGTCTATCAATATGCGACCGGCTTCTCGGCCGCAAGCGCTCTGAGCGGTAAAATCCTTCATGAAGGACAAAGTGCGATCACAGCCTATCTCGATTACCTGAAAGCCGGCTCCAGTGATTTCCCGATCGAAGTCCTGAAAAAGGCCGGTGTCGACATGAGCACCAACCAACCCACCATCGATGCGCTGGAAATCTTCAACCAACGACTCCAACAATTGGAGAACGTTCTCCTCAAGTAACCCAAAGCGGACCCACCGGTCCGCTTTCTCATTTAGTCAAAGGTTTCTTTCTTTTTTACGTGACAAAGCCTTATGGATTCGCTATAATAGTACTTGCCCTTGGAGGATTGGCCGAGCGGTTTAAGGCACCATCTTGGAAAGGTGGCGAAGTGCAAGCTTCCGTGAGTTCGAATCTCATGTCCTCCGCCATAGGTAA
>DOUE01000012.1 GCA_003520745.1 Erysipelotrichaceae bacterium | reverse complement strand
CCGGCGATCATCGCCCCCAGCGTCCAAGGACGAATCAGGGTGTTGGACGGCAAGAGCACTTCTTCCTGGCAGATATCCTCCCCGATTTGGCGGATGTGATTGTATGGCGTCACAGCGCTTAGAAGTTCGATGTGCCGATCGTCGCGTTGGATCAATTCTTCGATCATGATGACGGTGTCGAATCGCTCGTCGATCGGATCGCCCGTATCCACCACGACATAGTCTTCATCGAGGGTGAGCGTGACGGGATGCGTCTCGCTCGCTTTATACGTTTTATCCGCCCGTGTCGCAATCCCGTCCATCGCCGCCGCATAGTAGTGGGGCGAAGAATGCGTTGCGTAGACGGCGGCGGCGCTGATGCGATGCAAAGCATCCATCACGCCGATTTCTTCCGTTTGGATCCGGTCGCACTTTTCTTCCACATAGTCAAGATACGCTTCGACGGCTTCTTCCCGCTTGCGGTTCTCTAAGTAGTTGTATTTCATCGTTTGACCTCGTCGAACAGCGTCACGTCGACCCACGCATCGCGTGTCAATCCTTCGCTCTCCCGTTTGATGCGGACATAGCCGTCCGCCATGCTTAACAGGGAGATAAGACCGGATTTCCCGAACAACGGGTCGGCGATCAGGGTTTCGTTCTCCTTGCGTAACTTCACCGGCATGTATTCTTCCCTGCCATGATTGGAGGGGATGTTGACACTGAGTTTGGCTTGGACGATCGTGTCGGGGAACGATGTTCCGCTGAGTCGTTCGATGAGCGCTTTCCCGATCACACGGAAGATCGTGAAGGCGGAGGCGGGATGACCCGGCAAGCCCAGGATGGCTTTCTGATTGGCTCGTGCGATCAGNNGACCGCGATTCCGTGGACAAGCACACCGGGTTTCCCCAACCGGTTGAGGACCTCAAGACTTCGATCCATCAACCCGACCGAACTCCCTCCCGACAAGACGATGATGTCGGCGTCTTCCATCGCGGTTTTAATGGTTTGGTAGATCGTTTCCTCGTCATCGCGGACGATCCCGATGCGACGGGCTTGGATGCCCATGCGCTGTGCTTCAGCCAAAATGACGTAGGCATTCACATCGCGGACTTGCGACCCCACCGGCGTGGCGCTGATTTCGACGATTTCATCCCCGGTCGACAGGATCGCCATGCGTAAAGGTTTCAGTACGCCGACGTCAGCGACCCCCATCGCCGCCAACACGCCGATGTCCTGGCTACGCAGACGCGTACCCGACGGAAACACGACTTGTCCCTCATGCAGGTCGTCGCCCTTCAGGATGACGTCGTTGCCCGGGGCGGCCGCTTTCTGGATGAAGACGGATCCTTCATTGAGTTCTTCGGTATATTCGACCATCACGACCGCATCGGCACCGGCGGGGAGTTCCCCTCCGGTCGGTATGGCGGACGCATGGTTCGCTTTCAAGGTAAAGGTCGGGGAGATCCCCATTTTTATGGCTTCCATCAACCGGAGTTCGACCGGGATCGAATCGGAAGATCCGTACGTGTCTTTCGCACGTACCGCATAACCGTCCACCGAGGAACGGTTGAACGACGGGATGTTTTGGCTACAGACGATCGGTTCGAAGAGGATCCTTCCCATGCATTTCTCCAGCGGAAGGACTTCCCGTTCTTCGATGCGTTCGAATTCGTTTTGAATGATGTCGAGTGTTTCCTGAACGGTTTTCACATTAAGCATGGGCGACTCTCCAATTCTCCAGATAAGACTGGGCGGCAGGATCCAAAGTTTCGTTTTGGATGTGCTCCGGGGTTCCTGCTTCGACGATCTTCCCTTGGTCCATGATCAGGATCTGATGTCCGATCCGAAGCGCCTGGGAAGGATTATGGGTGGTCATCAGGAAGGTGATGCCACACTTTCGGTTCAATTCGACGATGAGTTCTTCGCATCGTTTGGTCGCTTTGACATCCATGGCGGACGTCGGTTCATCCAATAAGATCAAAGGTTTTTCACTTAGGATCGTACGGGCGAACGCGACCTTCTGCGCTTCGCCCCCGGATAGATTCCGGCATTTCTCTTTACGCAACGTTAGTAAGTCCAATTTAACCAACAATTCTTCCACTTTTTCATCCAACGATTCGATCCCTTTGCCGCCTAGCCTGAGGTTCTCTTCGACACTCAGATCGAAAAGATAGGTCTGTTGGACCATATGGTTCAGACTGTCGGTCGGGATGTCTTTACGTTGGTTGATATCGACATTGCGGATCGAATCCTTGTCGATCCCGGAGATCGTTCGTAAGAAGGTGCTCTTACCGGCTCCGTTGGGTCCGATGATCATGACGATCGCATTGGAGGGAAAGGTGAGGTTTTCAACATCCAGGATCGTCTTCGATACGATCGTTTTCTTAGCTTGATGTACGACGACGTTCATGGTTTCCCCTTTCCTGCAGGAGCCCGATGCCCCAATTGACGATGAAGGCGATCAACAAGAGGACGATGCCCAACGCCAACGCCTTGCCATAATTCCCTTTTCCGGTTTCAAGAACGATCGCGGTCGTCAACACCCGTGTCTTGTATTGGATGTTTCCCCCGACCATCATGATCGCCCCGACTTCGGCGATCGCCCGTCCGAACCCGGCCGCGATGGCGGACAAGATCGGATAGCGGCACTCGTAAAGCAACAATTGGATCGTATGGAACTTACTTAAACCCAAGCCCATACAGGTTTCCTTGACCGCCTTCACTTTCATGTGGATCCCCGAAATCGTGAGGCTCGCGACGATCGGGGTGACGATCAGGATTTGCGCCAAAATCATGGCGGGTACGGTGAAGAGCAGCCCATAGGTCCCCAAGGGTCCCTTACGGGTCAATAGTAGGTACACCACCAATCCGGCGACCACGGGAGGCAATCCCATCAGGGCGTTCAAACTGCGTACGATCGGGCGTTTGGCGCGAAAGGAGGTGAATCCGATCCAACTTCCCAACGGAATCCCGAGAATGGACGCAAAGAAAGTGCTACTTAGCGTCACTAAGAGCGTGAGTCCGATGATTTTGAGGATCTCGGGGTCGAACCCCAGGATCAATCGGATGGCTTCCGCCATCCCTTCGCGCAACCCCGTCATATTATTCTACGTAGTTGATGAAGAACAAGGCTTCGCCGTACTCTTCTTTACCGAATTCCGCGATGCGGTCCAGGGTTTTCTTCGATGTCAGCCAGTCGATGAAAACATCGACGGCTTCTGTGTTGGTGGTCGACCATTTTTCAGGGTTCACCGCGATCACCGTGTATTGGTTCAATAAATCGGCGGATTCTTCCACGAGGATTTCAAGATCGAGCTGGTCCTTCATCGAAAGATAGGTCGCCTTATCGGTCAAGGTGTACCCTTGCATTTCATCCGTCATGGTCAACACGTCGCCCATCCCTTTACCCGCGGACACGTACGCATCCCCGATCGGAGTGATCGTCGCGGCTTTCCATAACGCCAATTCTTTCTTATGGGTGCCGGAATCATCGCCTCTGGAAACGAAAATCGCTTGGTTTTCGTAGATCTTGGCCAAGGCTTGGCTTGCGCTCAACCCACCCTCTTTAATCTTCGCGGGATCGTCTTTCGGTCCGACGATCANNCGATGACGAAATAGTTATACATGATCTCGATCCGCTCTACGCCATACCCATCGGCGACGAACTTTTCTTCCGATGCCTTCGCATGGACGAAGATGACATCGGCGTTCCCGTCCATCGCGGTCTGGATCGCCGCCCCCGTCCCTTGGGAAACGATGTCCATCTTGACGCCCGTCTCCTTCAGTAACAGCGGATTCAAATACTCAAGCAAGCCGGAATCGTTCAGACTGGTCGTGGTGGACAGGATGATGTTGGGGTCGTCGAGGTCGGGGAGTTTCTTCCCGCAGGCACTCAGCGAAAGGACAAGGGCAAAAATGGACGCAAAGAAAAAGACACGTTTCGCGAACTGAAATCTCATATGATTTCCCTCCTTTTCGCATTGGAAGGCAATCCGGTTTCCCGGGTTACCCTATCGGCGCGCATCCATGCCATCGTTTAGGATGAAACGCTCGGAGTAAGTCTACGTTTTTAGTTTACACTACTTTGTAAGCGTTTTCCAAGGGTTTGGGATGAAATTCTTTACGCTTTGTCCGAGAAGTGATTTTACCTGCTTCATCCGTTTTCAACTATGCTACAATGAACGTAATCGAAGGAGGATGTGTGATGATACGAGTCGGGATATTAACCGCCAGCGATAAGGGATCGCAAGGCTTGCGTGAGGATGAAAGCGGGAAGTTGATCGCGAAACGCGTCGCTGAAATCCCGGGGGAAGTCGTCTATACCGTGATCGTCGCGGATGAGCGTTCATTGATTTCCGCCGAGTTGATCAAGATGGTCGACGAAATGGATTTGCATCTGGTCCTGACGACCGGTGGGACGGGGATGTCGATGCGCGACATCACGCCGGAAGCCACCAAGGACGTGATCGACCGTGAAATGCCGGGCATCCCGGAAGCCATGCGGGCCAAAAGCCTTGCGTTCACCAACCGTGCGATGTTGTCGCGCGCCGTGGCGGGGATCCGTAAGCAAACCCTGATCATCAATATGCCGGGAAGCAAGAAAGCCGTCGACGAATGTTTGGATGTGATCCTTCCGGTATTGGAACACGGGATTCAGATCCTACGCGGCGAAACCGGCGAATGTGCCAGAAAATAAGACTTCGGAATAATCCCGAAGTCTTTTTCATACGATGTGTTTTTGGTAGGTCGCGTGGAACAAATGACGATGCAAGCGATATCGTTCACGGATCGTGGATACGAAGGCTTCACTCTCCAAGCGTTCTTCGAAATCATCCAAACTTAAGAATTCGAAATCGACCGTCTCCCCTTCCTGTAACACGACATCTTCCTCTTCCGCATCCAAGACGACGATGTAGCTATGGTACAGGCTATCCCCGCTCACATGACGGTAGAATTCGATCAAGTCTTTATCTTCAGCGACCAACCCGGTTTCTTCAGCAAGTTCACGTAAAGCCCCTGATCGGATTTCTTCCCCCATCAACACGCTGCCACCGGTGATCTCCCATTGGTGACCGAACGGTTTCTCAGGATGACGCAGCGTGGTCAAGATTCTCCCTTGGCGATTGATCGTATACACTTCGACCACGACATGGTAATGCCCGTCCTTCGCCTTTTCTCCGCGAATCATCTCGGCACCCAGTAAATTCCCGTGGATGTCACGGGCATCGAATTTTTCCATAGGACCTCTCTTTCGATCTTATTCACGACTGTTTCGCGTGTTCTCCATTCAAGTATAAATACCCTCGTTCCGAATTACAAGGCGTACGTGAGAAATCAAAAGAAGAGATAAATCCTTTGAATATCGAATAAATAATGTAAATTTCCCGATATTTTCTGAAAATATGCTTTACTTTTCAAGATGGATTTGTTATCCTAACCCCAAGATTGATAGAGGCGCGTTTGCGATGAGTAGTTAAGGGAGAGGTCACTCGAACAACTTAACGAAAGGCAAGAACGCCGAAATGAATGGGATGAGATCCATTCGTTGGTGCTTCGGGGAATACCCGCTGCACTCCTGTCCCCAAACGGACAGAGGCGCTATCGATGTGTACCTTTCTAAAACAGGTTGCATCGGTACGATGCAATCTTTTTGTACCAGGGAGGTAAACACATGAGCATCAACCAACACATCCGTGAGCTACAAAGCACGGAAACCGAGCTTTCAAGGGAGATCAGTCTATTCGGAGGAGTCAGTATATTGGTGGGGATCATGGTCGGGTCGGGGATTTTCTACCTCGGTTCCTATGTCTTCATGTTCGCGGGGAATTCGCAGGGCTTGGCGTTATTGGCCTGGGTGGTCGGCGGAATCGTCACATTGATCAGCGGATTATGTTATGCTGAACTGGGGGCGATGATGCCCCGTGCCGGCGGCAGTTATGTCTACCTGCGTGAAGCCTATGGCAAGTCCGTCGCCTTCATGAGCGGCTTCAGCAGTTTCATCCTCGGCAGTTCCGGTTCGATCGCGGCGTTGGCCTTGGCCTTCGCGACGATCCTGAGTAACTTCGTCGCGATCAACGAAGCGACGCAGAAAGGGATCGCCATCCTTGTCATCGTCGTATTGACGATCGCGAACTACTACGGGGTCAAGTTCGGATCGTGGATCCAGAACTTGTTCACGGTGGCGAAACTGGTTCCGATCCTGATCATCCTGGGTTTGGGTTTATTCTTGGGAAATCAATCCCCGGATCTTTCGATCAACGTGGATGCTTCCGTCGATGTCATGGGATTGATTTCCATGGTCGCGATGGGTGTCGTCGCGACCCTATGGGCTTATGAAGGATGGACCAACCTCAACAACGTCAGCGAAGAACTCAAGAACCCCAAGCGCAACCTTCCTTTGGCTTTGGTCATCGCGATCTTCTTCGTCATGATCCTCTATGTCCTCTTCAATTTCGCGATCTATCGCGTCCTGAGTTTCCAGGAGATCGTCGATGCGATCGCCGGCGGGAACCTCTTCTTGGGGACCACGGTCGCCAATCGTCTGTTGGGTGGCTTCGGTTCGACCTTGGTCGGATTGGGGATGCTGATTTCGGTCTTCGGGGCGACCAACGGCTGTGTCATGGTCTTCCCCCGTCTCTACTATGCCATGGCGAAAGACGGTTTGTTCTTCCGTCGCGTGGGTGAAATCAACCCTTCGACGAAAACGCCGGCCAACGCGATTATCCTGTCCGCCGTCGTTTCGATCATTCTGGTCTTCTTCCGCAACTTGAATCAATTAACCTCCTTGGTCGTTCTCCAAGGTCTGATCTTCAACGGCTTGATCTTCTTCTCCGTCATCATCTTCCGCCGTACGCTTCCCACCATCGAGCGTCCTTACCGGGTCTGGGGTTATCCTATCGTCCCCATCCTTGCGACCTTGGTGATGGTCGGCTTGTTGGTGAACACCTTGATGACCAGCGACTTCAATAATTCGCTTCTTAGCCTATTGATTCCGGCTGCCGCATACTTGATCTATCGGTTCATACCAAAGAACCAACTGGGGTAAACCATGAAAACGCTGCTCTACAACGGAAACATCTATCAAGACCGCGACATGTTCGCACAGTCGATCTTGATCGAAGACAACAGAATCATTACGGTCGGTAGCGACGACGACTTGTTTGCGTTGCGTGAGGAAGCGAATCTTTGCGTCGACCTTCAAGGACGTACGGTCGTTCCCGGTTTCAACGATTCCCACCAGCACTTCCTGATGAGCGCGATCGCCTTCACGACCGTCGACCTGTACGGATCCGATTCGATCCAGACGGTGATTCAGCGTGGAAAGGATTTCCTTTCCACGCATCCTTCCCCTTCCGTTCTCTTCGGGCGGGGATGGAACCAGGATTATTTCACCGACGAAAGCCGCTTGCTGAATCGGCAGGATTTGGATAAGATTTCGTCCGACTTCCCGATCGTCTTCTCCAGGGCATGCGGACACGTCGTGGTCTGCAACTCGAAAGCCTTGGAAGTCTGTCAGGTTTCTTCGAACACGCTTCAGATCGACGGCGGACATTTCGATGTCGATCCGGCGGGAGAACCGACGGGCGTTTTCAGGGAAAACGCGATGGTGTTGCTAGGCTCTCTTCAAAGCCAACCCTCCACACAAGACTACACTACCCTACTCGACCAAGTCGGTGCGATCGCGAATTCCTACGGGATCACATCCGTCCAGTCCAACGATATCAATGTTGGAAAGGAAGGGTATGAAGCGATGGAAGAAGCGTATCGGATCTACTCATCCGCTACGCCCACCGTACGCGTCTACCATCAAACCAGTTTCATCGATGTGGAAGCCTTTGAAGAGAGGATTCGCGACGGATACCATCGAAGCGAGAACGACTTCAACCGTTACGGACCCCTGAAACTCTTCGTCGACGGATCGCTGGGCGCACGTACCGCGCTAGTGCGATCTCCCTATGCGGATGATCCTTCGACGCAAGGGATCGAATGCCTGACCCCGGAAACGCTAAACGAATGGGTAAGGGTCGCGGATCGAAACGGCATCCAAGTCGCCATCCATGCGATCGGCGACCAGGCGATGGCCAATGTATTGGATGTGTATGAAGAGGTGATCCACGGTTCAAACGAACTACGTCACGGAATCATCCATTGCCAGATCACCGACATCCCCTTGCTTGAACGTTTCGCAAAACTGGATGTCTTGGCCTATGTCCAACCGATTTTCCTCCATTATGACCTGCATATCGTCGAAGACCGGGTGGGTAAACCCCTTGCTTCCACTTCCTATGCGTTTCAAACGATGGAGAAACTGGGGATCCGCACCGCCTACGGGACCGATTCACCGGTCGAAGGCTTCAATGTCTTCCATTGCATCCATTGCGCCGTCAACCGGCAGGATCTATCCTTGTTCCCCGAAGGCGGGTTTTATCCGCAAGAGAGGGTCGATCTCGCAACGGCGATCGACCGGTATACGCTCGGTGGAGCGTATGCCAGTTTCGACGAACACCAAAAAGGACGGCTGTATCCAGGATACTTGGCCGACCTGGTGGTGTTGGATCGATCCATCTTCGATTTGGATCCGACACTCATCAAAGAAGTGAAGGTCGAGATGACGATGGTGGATGGAAGGATCGTATACCAAAGATAAAGAAGAGGCGGTCATGACACTCATGACCGCCTTTGTTTATTCTTTCCCGTTGATTCTCAGTAACTTGAAGAGTTCGACCACGGGGATCGGGATGAATACCAGCATCAAGACGACTTCCCAATGGTGAAGGTCCATCATCGTCAATTTGAAGAGCGTGTTGACCCCCGGGATAAAGAGGACGGCCAGCATCATCAACGCATTGACGAAGGTCGCCAACAATAACCAGCGGTTCTTATAGAAGCTGGTGAAGAAACTGTGACGGACGGAGTGGATGTTGTAGGAGTGGACCAATTGGCTGAAGGCCAGGACGGTGAAGGCCATGGTTTGTCCCAGGTTTTCCGTCCCTTCCACACCCAATCGTCCCGATCCGTAGAGATAGGCGATCAGGGTCAATGAACCGATCATCAAGCCTTGATAGAGGATCCGCCACAACATGCCTCCGGTGAGAAGGCTGGTATCGCGTTTGGGTTGACGTTTCATGATGCCCGCTTCCGCAGGGTCGACGCCCAACGCCAAGGCAGGCAGACTATCGGTGACCAGGTTGATCCATAGAATGTGGATCGGAAGCAAAGGCGTACTCCAGTTCAGGAAGGTCGCTACCAACAAGACGGATAATTCGCCGACGTTGCATGACAGCAGATACGAGATCGCCTTGGTGATGTTGTCGCGGATCCGGCGTCCTTCTTCGACCGCGTTGACGACCGTGGCGAAATTATCGTCGGTCAAGACCATGTCGGCCGCACCTTTGGCGACTTCCGTTCCGACCAATCCCATCGCAGCGCCGATATCCGACTTCTTAAGGGCCGGTGCGTCGTTGACGCCGTCCCCGGTCATCGCGACGACTTCGCCCTGTTTCTTCCAGGCATCGATGATCCGCATTTTATGTTCCGGTGAAACGCGGGCATAGACGGCGATCTGACGGACTTGGTTGAAAAGTTCATCGTCGCTCATCGCATCCAATTCGACACCCGTGACGACACGGTCGCCTTCTTCCATCAGTCCGATCTGCTTTCCGATGGCTTGGGCGGTGGTCGCATGGTCGCCCGTGATCATGACGGCGCGGATGCCGGCTTCCTTACATTCCCGTACCGCGTCTTTGACTTCCTCGCGCGGAGGATCGATCATGCCGGTCAAGCCGACGAAGGTCAGGTGTTGTTCGGCACGGACGTCCCCGTCCTTAATGATTTCATCGAGTTCACGTCTCGCAAAGGCCAAGACGCGTAAAGCGCCTTCTCCCAGTTGTTGGTTGACTTTCTGGATTTCGATCTTATCTTGATCGGTGATCGGTCGACGACTCGACCCTTCGGCGATGTTCGTGACCCCCGCCAACACTTCGTCGACCCCGCCTTTCACATACGCCATGATGACCTCGTCCAACTGATGGACGGTCGTCATTTTTTTACGACCGGAGTCAAACGGGACTTCCGCAACGCGCGGGTACGCGTTCGTGGTTTCCGCAAGATTCAAGCCCTGGCGCTGCGCCCATTCGGACAGAGCGGTTTCGGTCGGATCCCCCAACCATTTCCCATCCACGATCCGCGCGTCGTTGCACAAGAACGCGGCACGGACCAGGTCGGTCAGATTTTCTTCATGGTTGACCCAATGGGTGGTGACGGTCATTTTATTCTGCGTCAGCGTCCCGGTTTTATCGGAACAGATGACGGTGGCCGATCCCAAGGTTTCGACGCTGGAGAGGTTGCGGATGATCGCGTTTTTCTTTGCGAGTCGTTGGACCCCCATCGCCATGACGATCGTGGCGACGGCGGGCAGACTTTCCGGAATGACCGCGACGGCTAAAGATACCGAGGTCATAAACATTTCAAGGATCGGTTTCTGATTGAAAAGTCCGATGAAGAAAATGAGGATGACGGAAAGAAGGGCGCCGATCCCCAGCACTTTGCCGAGTTGGTCGAGTTTCTTCTGAAGCGGCGTGCTTTCGTCGCCCGCCCCGCTCAACATCGTGGCGATCTTGCCCACTTCGGTATCCATCCCGATCCCGACGACCAAGCCCACTGCTCGGCCATAGGTCACGTTGGAGGAGGCATAGGCCATGTTCAGGCGATCGCCCAGCGCGGCTTTCTCATCGACGACGACGTCTTCGGATTTGTCGACCGGAACGGATTCCCCGGTCAGGGAGGATTCTTGGATTTGACAACTGGATGTCTTGACCAACCGTACATCCGCCGCGACTTTATCGCCGGCTTCCAGGATCAACAGATCCATCGGGACGACTTCGCTGGACGGGATGACGATTTCCTTCCCGTTTCGCCGCACTTTCGCCAACGGCGCGGACATCTCTTTCAAGGCGGCCAAGGCCTTCTCCGCCCTGTCTTCCTGGATCACACCCAAGATCGCGTTGAGCACGACGATCGCGAGGATGATGATCGCATCGGCTTCCTCGCCCAAAAAGAAAGAGATGACGGAAGCGATCACGAGGATGATGATCATCGTGTTGTTGAACTGTTCGAAAAACATCTGAAGGAGACTGGGTTTCTTCCCTTCCTTCAGTTTGTTTTCGCCAAATTCTTCCCTCTGCTTCGCAACCTGCCCGTCGTTGAGTCCGTCTTGAAGATTGGTTTGCTTTAGCGTCTCTTCAAGCGGAATCGTATGCCATGCTTTTTTCGGATTCATAGATACCTCCAGATCCGGGATAAAAAAAGACTTTACCCCCTTGGATAAAGTCTTGAGCTTACGATACGTCCGGATGTTACCACCGTGATGACGGAACGGATCACCATTGCTGGCCCCTACTCCCTTTAACATCCACAATGATAGCAGTCGCGGTCATCCTCGTCAAGCGAATCAGGCTTTCTTTTTCGTCAGGATGACGCCGACCCAACCCAGAACGTAACCGATCAGGACGACACCCGAGAGGATGGTCATCACCAAATAACCCAAAGCTTGCCAACCCGTCGTATCCGTTTGACCTCCGACGAAGGTCATGACGACGAAGAAGAGCACCAAGGCAAGAGGCAAGACCAAGCCGTATGAATACTTAAAATTGAATTTCTTGACCAAAAACATGACGATGCCGAAGTACGCTAAACCGATGGCAAGAGCGACGAGATAGGGAGTCAAATATTCCATGGGTCCTCCTACATCCGCCATTCATTGGCGGAAGACATGACAACTACTTCTTTGAAAAGAGACTTACGACCAACCAAAGGATCACATACGTGGCCAAGGTGAGCGTAGAGACAGCGGTCATCGCGGCGAACACGAGATCGTTCCACGATCCCGGTTGGGGATTCACCCGGGCATAGACGGCCAATCCGAAGAACAGGATGACGACGCCCAACGGTAACCACAATCCTTTCAAATATCCTATCCGGAATTTTTTCTTCAATCCGGTTACGATCAGGAAATAGACAACACCGATGATGACGAAGGGAAGATAGATGCGAAGTGTCTCTTGCATGATGCCTCCTAGAGATGATGTCGGGTAATGAATCCAAGGATACAGGTGTTCACGGTCTGGGCTTGTTCGAAGATCGCCACATGGCCGCAATCGGGAAGTTCGATCCATTGCGAATCCTTGATGTTCTCATGGAGGATCCGTGAGAATTTCGCGGGTTTCAGGAAATCATCCTTCCCATTAAGGATCAAGACAGGACAAGTGATTTTAGTTAGCTCATCGCTCATCGTCACGTCCTGGAGAAAGGTATCATAAAGGTAGGTTTGTCCGATAAAGTATTCTTCCGGGTACGCCTTCATTTGCATCGCGCGTTTCTGAAGCATCTCCCGGTTCTCACGGATGAATTTTTCTCCGTAGATTGTCGGAAGCATGCCGTTGAAGAAGGCTTCGCCATCCAGATTGTCACACAGGTTACGCCATGAGAGGACGAAACTCTCAAGCAACGGATCGAGTTCGCTCACCGAATCGATGACGGTCAGGCTTTGGATGAAGACCGGGAAATCGATGGCCATGCGCAATCCGACTTCACCGCCGTAACTTGTGCCGACGATGTGGGCTTTCTCGATCCCGACTTCCTGCATCAGTTCGACGGTCTCGAAGGCATGTTGGTGGAAGGTGTACGGTCCGACCGGTTTATCCGACTTCAGTTGTCCCTTGAAATCATGGAGTAGGATCTTATACCCCAGTTTCTTGAACAGTTCGACTTGGTAGACCCAACTCGTGGTCGACGCCATGACACCGTTAAGAAAGACGATGGCTTCTTTCGAATCAAGATCGCCCGTCACTTCGTAATACAACTCCACGCCGTTGATGGTGAACGTACTCATGGGACCCTCCGATCGCGCCTTAGCGCAAATGTTGTTGGCCGGATGCGATATAGATTTCGTACCATTCTTCGTGACTTAATTTTACATCGAACGCCGCGCAAGCGGCACTCAGACGCTCCAGGGAACTGCTTCCGCTGATCGGCATCATCTTGACGGGATGATACAGAAGCCAGGCATAGGCGATGGTTTCCGGCGTCGAATGATGACGGTCGGCGATTTCCTCGAGTTTCCGTCTCACCTTGACATACATCGGATCATTGGAGGTAAACAGCAATCCGCCCGCCAACGGCGACCAGATCATCGGATGGACATGATGCTTTTGCAGGACATCCATCAATCCGCTGTTGAAGTGTTCGAAACAGACCGGGGAGACTTCGATCTGGTTGGTGGCCAATTGATCCCCCGTCGCTTTCTGCAGGGCTTCGAATTTGAACGGGTCGAAGTTGCTGACCCCGTACGCTTTGATCAACCCCGCTTCTTTCAAGTCGTGCAACGCCCGTGCGACTTCGTCATGGTCGATGAGCGGATCTTCGCGATGAATCAAGAAGAGATCGAGATAACCGCAATTCATCTTCGCGATGCTTTCCTTACAGGAAGCCACGATCTTCTCATAGCGCGTATCGTAGTGACCGATCTTGTAGGAACGGACGGGTGATTTCATGTTGATGCCGGTTTTGGTGACGAGTTGGATCCTTTCCCGCAACCCCGGATCCCAAAGCAAGGCTTTTCCGATTTCTTCCTCGACGCCGTAATCTCCGTAGATCTCCGCGGTATCGAAGGTGGTTACGCCCAATTCGATGCAGCGATGCATGAAATTGACCGTGTTGATGGTTTCGAAATTCCAGTTCTTCAGTCGCCAAAGTCCCTGAATGATGCGGGATAGTTCCACATCCTGTGTGATCTTGATCGTTTCCATCGTTGTTACCTCTAGGTTTAGTGTAGCATACTCCTCTGTTTTCGCAAATGAAGGTGTTCTTTTCCGTGATCGATTTCTCTTGGATTTCACAATTCTCCCCAAACGAAAGAAAACCCCGTCCGAAAACGGGGTGGATTCTATCTCTGATCGCGTTTCATCGGTACGAAATCACCGGTTTCGATCATGAATTTCAACAGTCTTTCTCGCAACTTCAGGATTTCCCCTTGGTATTCAGGCGCATCGATCCGGTTATCAAGTTCAAGCGGATCGATATCCAAGTCGTACAATTCATGTTTCTCATAAAGCCGGTAGGTGTATTTGAGGTTCCCCATCCGGATCATGATCGCCTTGGTATGTTCGGGACCTTCGCTATACTGGGTCGATAACCGCGGCCAATACGGCGAACTTTCCCCGTGCCCCAGTTCCATCGCTTGCTTCTCGCCATGGATCCGTCCGCCTTCGCAGATGACGGCGTCTTTGTGGAAAGGGTTCCCGCCGATCGCTTCACGTAATGATTTCCCGAACTGGGTGTACGGAAGTTCGATGCCCGCCATGTCGGCGATCGTCGCGCTGAGGTCGTTGAGTTCGACCAAGGCTTTGGATACGCCGGGTTTCACTTCGATGGATTTCGCGGGTTTGACGATGAGGGGGACGTTGCTGACGGGATTCTCAAACAAGTTCTGCGCTTTTTCCGCAACGCCGTAATCGGTGGTGAAATCCCCGTGGTCGCTGAAGACGAAGATCGAACTCTCGTCGTAGAATCCGGTTTCTTTCAGTTTATCAGCCAACAAACCGAACTGATGGTCGAAACGCGAGACCATCGCAAGGTAGGTTGCGCGCAGTTCGTCGAATCGCGCTTCATCCCAGGACGAGAGTTGTTGTTTCTTGCCGATTTCCTTCAGCATGCTGGCCTTATCCTTCAGCGTATGCGCTTCGGGACGTCGTTTGGGCAGTTTCGATCGGTCGATGCTGGAGTACCACGGATCCTCGCAGGCATAGGGGGGATGCGGGAACGTGATGGTGACATAAAGGAAGAAGGGACGATCGTCGCCTTTCTCCGCTTTCCGCTCCAGATAATCCATCGCACTCTTCAAACAATTCCAATCCAAGTCGATGAAGGGGTCGTTGCGCTCCCCTTTTCCGACATAGAAGGAATAGAGGTCGGAAGGATTCTGCGCAGTCTGATGTCCCATCCCTCTGAATTTCGCATCGGGATTGGGGATTACTTTATTGGTGAAGTCGATTCCATCGTAGTATTCATCGCAATACGGTTCTTTCGACCGCGGCGCGGGGATGATGTCGTTGCGACCCACCCAGATCACTTCATAGCCGGCTTCTTTCATGACACGCAGTATGTTCGGCTCGTCTTCGCGTTGGAGGAAATGCATGGTCCGATGTCCGGTGGTATGCGGATAAAGCCCTGTCAGGAAGCTGCATCGTGAAGGGACGCATACCGGGTTTTGGCAGTAGGCGTTCTGAAACGATACGCCTTCATGCAATGCGATATGGTCGAGATTGGGCGTGATCGACGCAGGATTCCCCAGATGGGCCAGGGAATCGCTACGCATCTGATCCGCGACGAAGTAAACGATGTTGGGTTGTTTCATAGAATCTCCTTCTTTGATCTTAACTATTATACAGGGTTCTTTTCTTCTTCAACCGCTTTCTTGTCAAGAATGCTGATGAACGGATAGTAAATCAGGAATCCGAGGATGATCAAGAGGACCTGCAATACCGCAACCGACCATCCGCCGGTGATGAAGGCGGAGAAGATGACGGGGGTTCCGGTCGGAATGTTGGTTCCGTTGAGCGCCGGGATGATTTTCGCGACCGTCAAGCCGTAGGAAATCAGGAAGGTCGTCAATGGCGTTACGATGAACGGAATAATGAGGATGGGGTTCAACACGATCGGCAAGCCGAAGGTGATCGGTTCGTTGATCCCGGTCAAACTGGCGGGCAACGCCAAGCGACCCAAGGATTTAAACCGGGCGCTCTTCGCGAAGAATGCGAGGTAGATGCATAACCCCAAGGTTCCGCCACCGCCGCCGATGGAAGCGAAGACGAACCAGTTGGATTGCGTGATCAGATGCGGGAAGGCGGCCCCGGTCGATAGGGCGTTGAGGTTTTCAAGGGCCAACGGGGTATAGATCGCGGTCAGGAACGGCATGACGACTTGTCCGCCGTGGATTCCGAAGAACCAGAACAAGGATACCAGGAAGATGAACAACATGAAGGTCAGAGGACTTGCGCCAAGACCGGTCAAGGGTTGTTGGAGGAAGGTGTAGATGAATTGATTGAAGTTCGCGTAGGTTGTCAAACTAAAACCATAGCGGACCAAACTGAAGAGAATCGCGATGATGAATCCGGGGATCAAGGAAGAGAAGGCATGGGAGATCGCCGGGGGGACGCCGTCGGGGAGTTTGATGACCCATTCGCGCTTGAGGGTGAAGATATAGACGGTCGGGACAAGAAGTCCGACGATGATGGCCGTAAACAATCCAGGGGCTCCGAGGAAGCGTGTATTCAGAGCCGCGGCGATGTTGACGACTTCTTTGCTTTCGGCTGCGACGCCGCTGACGCCCAGCGGAATCATCAGGAAGAAGACCAACAAGGAAAACATACCGGCAGCCGTTGCGTCTTCGGCATATCCGTTTTGTTCCATGAAGCTCTTACCAACCAGGAAAACCAGATAGACCGCCAACATGTTGGTGGTGATCGCCGGGACGAACCCGAGGATGACATTCAGTTTCGTCGCTTTCAGGAATTCTTGATAGACAGGAATCTGAAGGGTCTGCAAAAGCAGGAAAATCGCACCCATGATCGTAACCGGCAACAAGATCGAGAAGGCACGGCCGATGGATTGTAGATAACGGTTGCCTGAAACCTTCGACGCGACCGGCATCAAATACTTTTCTAGAAATGCTTGTAGTTTCTCCATTTTTTCTCCTTTTGAACATAAATGTAGGGGATGTAGTTGGTACCGTTTACATGCCTACTTCTCTTATACTCCTCAACGAATCCAAAGTCAATGATTTTTTGAAATATATTCCAATTATATTTGTATATTGAAAATATTTCCAACACAAGCAACTCATCGGGGAAATATGTTATACTACAGAAAAGAGGGAAACGTATGAATCCGATCGAAGCCATTACCCAAAATTTATCGAAACTAACGAAAAAAGAACAGGCGATCGCCGAATATATTCTAAGCGACCCGATTCGGCCGGTCCAACTTTCCGCCGAGGAAATCGTCACCAAGGTCGGAACGTCGAAAGCTGCTTTCATCCGGTTCTGCCAGAAAATCGGATACAACGGTTACTCGGAGTTTCGCTTCGCCATGTCCCGTTATGTCGTATCCAACGTACCGGATGACAATGCGGACGATGCGATCAAATCCATCATCGACCGATACATCAATTTCATCGCGATGATCCCTTCCATGGTGAAACTGGAAGATGTCAAGGAAGTCGCGACGATGATCCTGTGTGCGAAACGGGTTAAGATCCTTGGGTTCAACCGTACGGCGTTAAGTGCACGTCAACTTCGCCTTCGTATGTCGAAGCTCGGGATCGACGCGGAACTCATCGACGACCAGGTACAAATGCGGGATGTCGCCGCCTACCTGACGAAAGACGACCTGTGCGTCATCTTTTCCATCAAGTCGGATAACAGTTTCTACGGCGGTCACGTCCGCCAAATGGCCCAAAACAAGGTACCCATCCTCTTGATCACCATGACCCCGAACAATAAACTAGTGGACGATGTTAAAAAGATGGTGACCCTTCCCTTCATCTCAAGGGCAAGTTCGGCCACCTTCCTGGATGATCAAGCCATCTTCTTCGTTTTCATCGAACTGATCTTGAATGAGTTGGCAAAAGGTTGCGATATAAACTAAAAAAGACGTCGAACGTCTTTTTTATCCAAAGAAAGTCATGATAAGATAAACCGAAACGGCGATCAGAATCAACACCAACCCGATGCGATAACTTTTCAAGTCCGCGTAGATTCCTTGGTTGAAGGCATCCGCTTTTTTCTTGAAGTCGCTGATTTCTTGCTTCGTCGCCATGATTCCCCTCCAAAAGTGAAGTGCTTTATACAGGTTATACTAACCTTTTTTCTGAATAAATTCAACACACGATAAGAGACGGACTTTGTTAGATTTGACGATCTACGATCTTACGCATCCTCAAATAGGCATAACGCAGGAAGTCTTGATAACCGCAGAATTCGTCATCGAAGTACGTGATGTTCAAGCGTTTGCAGTTCCCGTTACAGATCTTAGCGAACGCACAGTCTTTGCATAGCGGACTCATGCGTTTGGGTTCGCGCAAGAACGAATCCAGGATCTCGTTCTTCATCAATTCAGGCAGACTGTTTTCGTTGACGTTGCCGATCTTATAACGGTCAAGGACGTAGAAATCGCAGGGATAGACGGTACCGTCCCCTTCGACGACGAACTGGGGTGAACAAAACCCCAACATCCCGCATTGCTGCGGCGCGACGCCTGCGAACATGGGGATCACGTTATCAAAGAGCGTTACGCTCATGTAGTTCCCTTGGATATAGTCTTCATACCACAGATCAAAGAACGTCTTGTAGAAGGTGGCGAACGCCGACGGGGTAAGGGAGTAGGGATCTTCGTTTCCATCCAAACCCGGCAGGCAAGGGATCAACTGAACATGGCTGAAGGATTGGGTGCGATAGAATTCATAGAGTTTCTTCGGTTGTTTCGCAAGCACCCGGGTCAAGACGGTCAGGATGTTGAAATCGACGTTATGTTTACGTAGAATCTTGATCGCCTTCATCACCTCGTCAAAAGTCCCGGTCTTCTTCGCACTGACGCGGAAGAAATCGTGGTTGGCACGATACCCGTCCAGTGAAACACCGACGAGGAATCCGTTCTCTTTCAGGAATGCGCACCACGCGTCATCCAAACTCGACCCGTTGGTCTGTAGCGCGTAATGGATCGTTTGATGCGGTAGTTTCAAGATGTCCACCGTCCGGGTGAAGTTCTTGAAGTACTTCAGTCCGGCCAGCGTGGGTTCCCCGCCTTGAAAGGCGAAGGTAAGATCCGTGGCTTCCGGCGCTTCCACCGCGACTTTCACCAGATTGCGCATCGTCGTTTCATCCATGATCCCCGCGGACTTGACTTCGCGGTGTTCGCTGACGTCCGCGTAAAAGCAATAGGTGCAACGATAGTTGCACAAGGACGACGCCGGTTTGATCAAGAAACTGTAGTTGCGCATAGGTTCTCCGTGTTTCCAATTGTATCATGGACAAACATGAAAAAAAACCTCATTCAATGAATGAGGCGGGATCGTCCACGTCGTTGGAATCGATACTGAATTCAAGAGGAATCTTGCTGAAGCGGGACAATCTGACCAAGAAGACGATATGAAGGATCAGACTCGCGATGATGAAGACAAACGAAAGTGTCGGGAAGATCAAGAGTCCGATTCCGATGATGATGCGGAAAATCACGTAGAACGGAAACAAGTCCGTGAATTGCGTGCCGTATTCCGCATTCCCTGCGGCCGCCGCGATATCGCGGAGTCCGTAAAACATGAGATACATCATCCAAAGATAGATGCCGTCGGATATGAGAATCAAGAGGATACTGATCGGGTCGAGTTGATTGGCGATCGGAATTCCCATCAAAGAAAGAACGAAGGTGATCAGTGAAAAAATCGATAGGGCGACAAGCGGGAAATCGATTTTTCTGAAATGTTTGGCGATCGGCTTAAGTCGGCCGGTCGCCGCGAGGATCATCAGGTAACCGACAAACGGAGGCAGGATGACGACTTTCGCCAAACCGACACCGAAGTTGATGGTGAAGAAGAGTAGGATGAATCCCCAAAAAATGTCGCGTAATGGTTTCATGGTTCCCCCTGTTTTATTAAATCAATCCGAAATGATGCATCGCATGGGCGATGCCGTCATTATCGACGGATTCGGTGATGTAGTCCGCGATCGCCTTGACTTTCTCGTCCGCATTCCCCATCGCGATCCCCAAACCGCATTCCTTGATCATTTCGTAGTCATTCATACTGTCCCCCATCGCGATGCAATCTTTCAGATCGCCGCCGAGGTGTTTCATCATGTGTTTGATGCCGCTGGCCTTATTGATGCCCTCTCCGACGATCTCGCAGGACGAAGTGGTCGGATAAAGGATGAGGTGGTAGTTGGCGTTGAAGTTATCCTTGATCAACTCAAGGTCTTCGTCGCTCTTCGCGAAAATCGAAATCTTATTGATCTCTTCCGTCATGTCGGGATAGGAAACCACGGAAAGGATCCTTTCATCCGCCAGTTTATGCAGACTAAGATACGGCGTATCCGAGATTTGAAGGACCCACCGGTCGCGGAAGATTTTCAAGGCCGACTCGTCGTGGAAAGCATAATTGGGACCTTCCAGAATGAAGGAGATGTTGTAGGCACGGAAGAATTCGATCATTTTCTCGACTTCTTCCCTGGGGATGACATGCATGAACAAATCGTTGCCTTCATAGGCGACATGGGCTCCGGCACCATAGATGAATCCGTCGAATTGGAGCTTATGGATATAATCATCCACATACGCCTTCGATCGTCCGGTACAGACGAAGACTTTGTGTCCGTTCTTACGTAATTGGACCAAGGTGTCCAAGGACCCTTTCGAGATGCCGTAGGTGTGGCTCAGCAAGGTCCCGTCGATGTCTAGGAAAATGTATTTTGTACTCATAAAGCCCTCCATTGCTTATTATACGCCGAATTAAGGCGTGTTTTTCGATTTGGATGCAAGAATCGGTTAAGGTTTGGTGAATTCACCGCTTGAAGGACGAAAGAGGATACGGAAGATCGAATCGACGACGAAGATCGACAAGGCGATCATGCCGGCGACTTCAAGGACCAGACGGAAAGCGAGGTTCGCCTGGACAAGGTCGCCTTGGATGAACGCGAAGACCAAGGCGTACATGCCCGCCCCCGGGACAAGAGGAAGGAAACCGGTGACCAGGAACAGGGTGACCGGAACCTTGACGATCCGGGCGACGAGATGGGAGAAAAGGGCGATGAAAAGCCCGGCATAGAAAGTCGACATGGAAATCGAGAGGACGCGTTCGAAATTCAGATAGGCGAACCAACCCGTCGCACTGACCATGGCCGCATAGGGAAGCACTTTTTTCGGTGCGTTCAGGATGATCGATCCCGCGATCCCGACCACAAACGCCCCCAGCACTTGCAGGATCATGGCAGAGCCCTCCATAGCCAAAGGCCTGCTCCGACACCCAAGGCGATCGATACCGCGATGACGACCGATTCCAACGCCCTTGAACCTCCCGACATATAATCGCCGTTGAGGGTATCACGGATCGCCGTCGTAATCGCGGTTCCGGGAACCAAGGGCATCATGGATGCGATGATCACATTGTCGAGCACGGCGTCTTTCATCATGAACGACTTCAGGAAACTCGCCCCGAAGGCGATGACGGTCGATGCGAACAAAGTGCGAAGAAACGGGGTGACTTGCGCGCGATCCACCAATAACAACGCACCGATCAGTAAAACCCCGTTGATCGATGCGAGCACGCCTTCTTGGATCCCTCCGCCCAAGAGGAAACTGAAGGATAACACAAGAAGCAGGATGGCGAGGTTGTGGATCGATTTCGAATAGGATCGAACCGTGAAATGTTGGAGACGGTCGTAGGCGGTCTCCAATGTGATTTGATTCTGGCAATAGAGCCGTGAGATTTCGTTGACCTCGGCGATCTTGGCGAGGTTGATGTCCCGGTGCGCGATGCGTTTGACGCGCGTCACGACTTCGTTCTCCGTTTCAAGCGTCGCGAACACCCCGGTGACGACCGCGAAAGCCTCCGCGCTTTTCGCATCCGCGGTGTGCAGGATCCGATTCATCGTATCTTCGACCCGATAACTCTCGGCCCCGCTGGCGGACATGATTTCCCCCGCCAACATCGCCGTTTCCAATATCCTGCGCTCGTCCATCGCTCCACCTTCTTTCTGAAAGTTATCCCTATCCTATCACTTTTATCGCTAAAAGAAAACAGCCGCTCCGACGATGTCTCCTCGTCGGAAGCGGCTGCTAGAATACACGGAAGAGTCGCGCGAAGTTTTCGACCGTGATCGTCAGATTCTCGACGGCACGGGTCTTCGCGATACTGAAATCCAGCGGTTGGGGATTGATGCTGAAGATCGAGGTGATTCCCAATTCGTAGGCTTCGTCCAAGCCTTCGCCGATGCTTCCGACGATGCAAAGGACGGGAACCCCGGCTTTCTTGGCGCGTTTCGCAACGCCGATCGGGACTTTCCCGCGCAGGGATTGCGCATCGATCCGACCTTCCCCGGTGATCACCAAATCACAGCCTTGAACCAACTCGTCGAACTTCGCAACGTCCAGGATCGTTTCGATCCCGGATTGAAGCGAACTGTGGAAGAAGGCGACCATCCCAGCCCCCATCCCGCCGGCGGCGCCGGTTCCCGGAATGGACGAGACGTCTTGTTTCAAATCGTCTTCGATCCGCTTCGCAAGATGACGCAACCCTTGGTCAAGAACGAGGACGTTCGCCGGATCCGCCCCTTTTTGGGGGCCGAAAACATAGGCGGCCCCTTGCGGACCGTACATCGGATTGTCGATATCGCACATCGTGATGATTTCCGATCCTTTGATCAACGGATGGGGATGGGAAGCATCGATCTTCGCGATGCGGTGGAGCGACCCTCCGGTCGGTACGAAGGACTTCCCTTCTTCATCGAAGAATTCGATCCCAAGCGCAGCCGCCGCGCCGCATCCCCCGTCGTTGGTGGATGATCCGCCTAAGCCGACGATCATCTTCCGACACCCTTTTTCCCATGCGGAGATCATCAGTTCCCCGACGCCGTAGGTCGTCGTCGTGAGCGGGTCGAGATGATCCTTGACCAAAGGCAGACCGGCGCAGGAAGCCATTTCGATGACCGCGATCTTCCCCGGCAGGATTCCGTAGAAGGATTCGATCCGCTCGAAACGCGGTCCACTCACTTCGCAAACGATTTTCTCCCCGCCGGAGATCGAAAGAAAGGCATCGACGCTTCCTTCTCCGCCGTCCGCGACTTCGATGCCCAGAACCTGGACCTCGGGAAGATGTTTTTGCATAACGGTCGTCACGGTGTGGATGATTTGCGCGGAACTCAAGGTTCCTTTAAACGAGTCGGGTATGCATAGGATCCGTTTCAACATAGTTTCATCTCCAATTGTGAATGAGGGCTGATTGGATCAGCCCTCGCAGTAATGTTAGAGGAAGAGTGAGAGGACGAAGATCGCAGCCATCGCGGCGATCCCCATGACCAGCGTGACACCGGTTTGGGTCGCGTAGCCGTCTTCGGTCTTCATACCGCCGAAGTTGGTCACCACCCAGAAATAACTATCGTTGGCATGGGACACGGTCATCGATCCGGCACCGATCGCCATGACGGCCAATACGGCAAGCATCGGGGTATTCAATCCAAGGACGTTCATCATGGAATCCGAAGCCGCGAAACTTCCTAAAATCCCGGCGGTCGTCGTAATCGCGACCGTGGAGGAACCCTGGGCGGTCTTCAAGATCGCAGCGATGATGAAGGGGAAGAAGATGCCGATCGTCGCGATGGACGATGCATTGGCTTTCATGTATTCGACAAACCCCGCGGAAGCGATGACTTTACCCAAAACGCCGCCGGCGGCCGTAACGAACAAGATCGGTCCGACGACTTTCAACGTATCGTTGCACAGCGCATTGAATTCGGAAATCTTGCCTGATTTAAAGAGTAGATAAACGCCAAACAACAGCCCGACCGTCAGCGCGATCATCGGGTTACCCAAGAAACGTAGGACGGTGATGAACGAACCCTTCATTTTTAAGGCGACGACGACGGAGCTGACCGCCATCAACAAGACCGGAGATAAAATCGGAGCCAAGGCCATGAAACCGCTTGGTAGATTCTTATAGTCTTTTACCAATTCTTCATAGGTCTGCGAAATCAATCCGTCTTCTTCGTCTTCCGAAGATTTGACTTTTTTACCGATATACAAGGCATAGAAATAAGCGGCGATCAAGGCGGGCACGGAAATGAGAGCTCCCATCGCCATGACCAACAACAGATTGTCGGCGAGTCCCAACGAACCGGCGGCCGCGATCGGACCCGGTGTCGGAGGAATCAAAACGTGGGAGGCATACAAACCGGCGGATAGCGCCACGGTCATCGCGACGCTGGATGTCTGGGTGCGGCGACGAAGGGCTTTACGGATCGGATCCAAGATAACGAATCCACTATCGCAGAATACCGGGATGGAGACGATCCAGCCCATGATCATGATGGCGAGTTCGGGATGTTTCTTCCCGACCATCTTAACCACCATATCGGCGAGTTTGATGGCGGCGCCGGTTCTTTCCAACAGCGTACCGACAAGCGCACCGAGGATGATGACGATCCCGATGCCGGCGAACGTACCGCTAAAGCCAGCGCCGATGATGGTGGCGATGCCTTGTTTCGCAGGCGTGGTATCCGTCGCCGCGATATCGATCAGAGGGATACCGACAACCAATGCCAAAACCAAAGAAATCCCCATAATTGCGATAAACGGATGCACTTTAAACTTGGAAATCGCAACGATCATCACGGCAATCGCGACGACAAACGTAAGAATCAGCGGAATTCCTGTCATATGATCTCCTTTTACACCAAAAGGTGTCTCTTCGCATTTATTATATCGATGAGACCTTGGAAAGGATATGTTTCATATGACATTTATTAACGCTTACATTTGTCTTGCAAGACATTCATCTTTTCGAAAACGCAATGGCTAAGGTAAAGATCGGGATATAGCGCGCACTCCGTGGATCCATCCCCGTCACTTCCTTGATTCGACGCAACTTATACTGCAAGGTATTCTTGTGGATGAAAAGCTGGTTCGCGGTGCGTTGGATCGAGCCGTCGTTCAGATAGAGCACGCTTAGCCATTGAACCGCGACCTCCCTTTCTTCCTGACTCATCTTGCCAAACACTTTTTCGACGAATTCCCGCGATGTCGAGGCGTTCATGTCGTTGATCAGAAGTTCAAGATACAATTCGTCATATTCGCTGACCGTCGTCACATGGGTCGCCTGGCTTGCCATCAGTGCCTTTTGGACCCGTCGGTACGCTTCACTCAAGTTCATGGACGTCGACGGATTGTTTTCAAATCCGATATGGACATCGATGGAATAGGCTTGGTTGATCATCCGTGCAATTCTTTGCAGCCTGGGTTTCAATTCGCTTTCTACCCGGTATTCGATCAAGAACACAAGGACGCTCCCGATGCGAAGCGTATGGTTCCCCGTTGCGTTGCATAAGGATGTCCGCAAAAACTGCGTCGCCTGGTCGAGGCTGGATTGCCGGTCGACCATGCTTTGCTTGGAGGTTTGCGAGAATGAGACAAGGATGATCCGGTATTGCGCATCCGGGTTCAATCCGACTTCCTTCGCCCCTTCGCTAAAGTAGGGGTCGTGGGGCGCACTGTCGTTCATCAACCAGTTTTCGATGAATCGACTGCGGATTTTCTCATCTTGTTGCTGCTGTTTGCGCATCATGTTGTCGCGGATGTACATCTCGGTAAAACGCTTGATGATTTCGCCGTACTTCACGACGACGCTTCTTTCCCCCGTGATCCCGATGATCCCTTGGATCTGTTGGTCGACGATGATGGGAAGATTCACGCCTTTCTTGCTGCCCGTATATTCGTCATCGGAATCGATGACGAGGTAGGGCAATCCTTCGTCGATGATGCGTTTCGCCCCCATGTGAAAACTATCGATCCGATTGACGTCCGTACTGGCGATGATGATTCCGTTGCGATCGATGAAGTTGATGTTTTGGTTGATGACGACCCCGAGTTCCTTGACCATCTCCATTGCGAATTGTCGTGATATTTCCATGATTGTTTCCTCGCATCCATTATAGCATTCCAATCAAACCCAACTTACCCGAGATTGTATTTTGATTGACAAAGCACTATAATTTAATCATAAGTTCCCCGTTTATCACAAAGAGGTCCCGACAATGTTACGTAACTATACCTTCCTTGAATTCACGAATAGTTTATGTAAACATTGCCTTAAAATCGTCCCGGCAAAAATCATCCTCGACGACGGGAAGATTTTCATCGTGAAATACTGTCCGGATCATGGACAACAGATCGAGTTGCTTGAAGAGAACGCGGGATATCATCTATCGAAGCGAAACTATGATAAACCGGGCAATACGATGAAGATCCAAACCGAGGTTAAACTCGGTTGTCCCTATGATTGCGGCATCTGCCCCCAACACGACCAACATGCCTGCATCGGGTTGATCGAAGTCACGACCCGATGTAATCTCAACTGTCCGCTTTGCTACGCATCGGCCGGTGAGGGGAAGCTGCTTTCACTCGAAACGATCGGGAAGATGATCGACTTCTTCATCGATGCGGAGAACGGAAGCGCTGAGATCCTACAGGTAAGCGGGGGTGAACCGACCCTCCATCCCGAAATCTTGACGATCTTGAAGATGGCGAAAGATAAAGGCGTGAAGTATGTCATGCTGAATACAAACGGGGTGCGATTGGCCGACGACATGGAGTTCGTCGCCGCGCTCGCACCGCTGGCGATCGGAGGAGGGTTCGAGGTCTATCTGCAATTCGACGGGTTCAAGGAATCGACCTATCAAACCTTGCGCGGAAAGAACCTCCTTGACATCAAGAAAAGAGCGATCGCCAATCTGGCGAAACACGGTATACCCGTCACCTTGGTCATGAGCATCGCCCAAGGGGTCAACGACGACGAGATCGGAGAAGTCTTCCTTTACGGGCTGAATACGCCGGGGATCCGGGGGATCAATTACCAGCCGGTCGCTTATTTCGGTCGCTTCGACGTCAATCAGGATCTACTGAAGAGAGTCACCCTGAGCGGTGTATTGGAGCGTTTGGAGAAACAAAGCGCCAAGACGTTGCGCATGAGCGATTTTATCCCGCTTCCCTGCAATGTGGAACGGGTCGCGATCACCTATCTCTATAAGAACCGTAAAGGGGAATTCACACCGATCACCCGCGACGTGAAGTTTAAGAACCACTTGCAGCTCATCAACAACACCTTCGTCTTCACCCTTGAAGACGCATTGAAAAACGCCGGGGCGTCGATGAAGGACTTCAAGACGACCTGTGATTGCTTCAACTTCATCACGGATTTCAGGCACATGGTGCCGTTGGATTTCTTTGTCCGCAACCAAGAGAAAAAGAAAGAATACATCGATCAGAACACGTTTAGGATCAGTGTTTCTTCCTTCATCGACGCCCTGAATTTCGACAGTAAGTCGATGCAGAAGGAATGTGTCCATGTGATTACGGAAGATCTACGCAAAATCCCCTTCTCTTCCTACAATATCCTACACCGAGAGAAATGCCATGATTGACCTCGATCTGAATTTCGAGCTCTTGCTGTGGGTCGCGATCACTTCGTTTCCCGTCCTTGCATTGATCGTCGCCATCCTGCTTGATTTCATCCTCTTTGAGGATCGTAACGACACCAAGAAGTCCAAACGCTCCCTGGTTGCGACCGGCACGATGTTTCTCTTCTATGGCTTCTATATGTTGGCGATCGTGCTTCGCATCCTTGTGTTGAATCCCCCTTTACCGCTTGAAGCGAGATATTTCGGGATCGTCCTTCTTTATCTCGGAAGTGCCATGAATATCTGGGGACGGATCGTGCTGAAAAACAATTGGGCGAACCATATCAAGATCTACTCCGATCATCGGTTGATCACCCGCTCCGTCTTCAAGATCGTCCGCCATCCTCTGTACACTTCGTTGTTTGTGATGATGTTCGGCGGTGCACTCTTCTTCAGTAACCTCGCTTGTTTCCTCTTGACCGCCTTCGTGTTCATCCCGATGATGTACTATCGCGCCAAACAGGAGGAAAGACTCCTTTGTCAGGAGTTCCCGGAATATGAGAACTATCGTAGAACGACGGGGATGTTTTTCCCGAAACCCTGGAGGTAGACGAATGTCGAAAATGAAACCTGTCTCTTTGCCCGGCGGCGCCTTCGCGTTCTGTCGGACGACCATCGCGATTTTGTTTTGGGCTTCGTTGATCCTTCAAAACGAAGCGTTGACCTGGATCGGATTTCTGATTCTCTTGAGTTCGGGGATCCTGACCGTGAAGTACGCCCCGCTGATCAACCTTTGGCTCTTCACCGTCGAGAAAATCAAACCGACCGCCCCCGAAGTCGTCGATGCCAACGGAATCCGTTTCTCGCATTTCGTCGGAGCGTTCGTTTCCGCCCTCGCATTGGTCTTCTTCGCCTTGGAGTGGTCGATCGCCGCTTGGGCGACCGTCTGTGTCCTGGCCATCCTTCAAACCTCGGCCGCCTTCGGATTCTGTTCCGCCCTTAAACTTTACCAATGCATGAACTCCGGAACGTGTTGCAGGGTCGGGAAAGCCGTCAGGAAAATAAAGCATGTTTGATTTCCACTGGAAACCGGCGGATTTCGGGGTGATGCCTCAGATCTATGGGATACCGACCTATTCGATCTTCATGGTCTTGGCGATCGCCTCGGGTATCGCCTACTATTGGTGGGATGCGCGTCATTATGAACTTAAAAACCAAGGCGCGTTTGAAATCGTCGCCGCGGCGTTGATCTTCGGCGTCATCGGGTCGAAAATCCCGATCCTGATCGAAACCCCGACGCTTGAGAAATTCCTCTATGCGAAATCGATCGTGGGTGGTCTGATCGGGGGTACGGTCGGCGTCATCCTTGTGAAACGCTTGCTTCACATCAAAGTCCGTTTAGGCAACATCATCGCCCCTTCGGTGGCTTTGGGGATGGCGATCGGAAGGATCGGTTGTTTCTTCAACGGCTGTTGCTACGGGGTGGAAACGCATCTTCACTGGGGGGTGGACTTCGGTGACGGACTTTTGCGCTATCCGACCCAACTCTTCGAAATGGTCTTCCTCCTGATCGCGTTCGCGATTCTCCATTACGCAAAGAAACGGGTGAAAACACCCGGCATCCTCTTCAAACTCTTTCTGATTTCCTATTTCATCTTCCGCTTCCTCATCGAGTTCATCCGCGTCAACCCGATCATCTATGCCGGTTTGTCGATCTACCAGATTCTTAGCGTTCTCGCCGCGGTTTACCTAAGCATCGGAATGTATCTTCGTCATCGTGCAGACTTGAAAACTTCGTCTGAAAGAAGACAGGGCGAGTGAAGTGTCCACCTACAGTTTGAAGAAGTTCTTCCTTGGATTCATCGTTCTCATTCTTTGTTTGTCCGCCTTAGTCGCCTTGATGATGATTTTTCACTTCCGAGACGAAGTGATGTCGGACGTAGCCATACGGTGGTTCATCTTTCAGACATTCATCGCCGATTCGCTCATTTTCTTCATTATGGGGATTCCGTTTATCATCGGAGCTGAGATGTACGCAAGAAAAGGAAAAAGAGGCTTTCGGATAACGATGGGAATTTCATTTGCGATTCTCGCCGTTGCTTATACAATGTTTATCGTGTCTATGAATTGAATTTCATCCGGATAGATTATTGTAGTCCATGAAACGAGGTGCACCATGGAAGAAAAAGCAAAGTTTGACACAAAGAAGTTTCTCAAAGGTTTCTTGATTACGTTAGGTATCTTTATCGGATTGACCTTAGTCTTGTCTTTGCCTCTTCTCTTTAATCTCCAACTAACCACCGAAGAGTTTTTTACGAACCTTCTTTCCTCGCTCGGCGCATCACTATTCTTGTGGGCGATTCCCTCTCTCATCGGTGGATGGGTCTATGTCCGCAGAGGATGGAAAGGCATCGCCTGGACCATCGGGATCACCATCGCGATCGGAGTGTTGGTCTTCGCAACTTGCGTCGCCTCCTTAAGCCAGATGTGGGGATGATTCGGTGCGTCCGATTCCAAGATTCCTTCAAGGTGCGTTACTGGCCATCGCCGGTTATTTCGACGCTTCTTTTTCCAGCGGACTCTTACTGATCCTCATCCATGACGAATGGGGTAAACCGATGGCGATCGAAATCCTGGGCTTGGGGTTTGTTGCGCAAGCCGTCTTCTGGATACCGATCATGATCCTCTCGGGTTTGTACTGCCGTAAAAACGGACTTCGCAAAACCTTCGGCGTTGTATTGACCGCATTCTTCGTGACGCTCCTGGCGGTCGTCGGATTTTTCGGATTGTTCTTGAATTATTGACCCTTGGTTATCGAAACCTTTAAAAGGAGACGAAGTATGGAAACGACGCAAAAGAAACCGATGGACTGGAAGAAATTCTTGAAGGGCACCCTGGTTACCTTGGCGATCTTCGTCGTGAGCTCGTTGATCCTTTTTGTCCCCGCCATGGTCGGCGAGGGATTCTCGACGACGGATTTCGTATTGAATCTCTTGGGATTGATCGCATGGCTTGTCGCCTTCTTCCTCATCCCGGCTCTTATCGGCGGATTCCTCTTTGTGCGCAAAGGTAAAAAAGGCATCGCCTGGACGATCGGTATCACGATCGCGGTCTATGTATTGGTAATCGCCACTTGCGTCTCCAGCCTAAACAACATGTTTTAGCTCAATTCCTATCTCATTCAAAAGAACGCATGACATGACCGATGTCGATCGGATTTGTGTCCTGCGTTCTTTTTGTTTATAATGAAGTTACCACGGATGCGAAACCATCTGTCAACATGCTTTGCATTCGTCGTCTGAAAAGGGGGGATTCGATGAAGAAGTTCCTGTGGGGGGGACTTGTCGGGGTTTTCGGCTATGCGCTTTCTTCAACCGCCATGTCTCTCGTGATTTATGTCGTGGAAAACAAGCTGTTATTTGAACCGGCGAGCTTATCCGAAGTGATTCGGTTTTCGCTGGGTTCGCAATTACCGGTCTGGCTTATCCTCATCCTCTGTAGCGGCCTCTTGAATTGGAAATTCGATCTTCGGACCACGATCTACACCGTCTTGATGGGCGTGGTCGTGTGTGGGTTCGTCCTGGGTTGTTATCTTGGCGCCGTCGCATTCTAAAAGGAACACTTCGCAGTGAAGTGTTCCTTTTCCTTTTAGAGGGATTTGAAGGTGTCGACGACGTTTTGAACGGTGAACCCGAACTTTTCGAAGAGGACCTCGCCCGGTGCGGAAGCTCCGAAGCGGTTGAGTCCGATACATTTCCCGTCAAGACCGACGAATTGATGCCAGCTGAGGTCGGCGGCGGCTTCGATGGCGACCCGCTTGCGCAAACTCTTCGGTAACACTTCGTCTTGATAGGCTTGCGGTTGTTTCTTGAAGAGTTCGAAGGAAGGCATGGAAACCACGTTGACTTCGATACCTTCTTCATGGAGTTTCTTCTGTGCGTCGATTGCGAGGAAGACTTCCGATCCGCTGGCCATCAGGATGCCTTGCGGAACACCCTGCGCTTTGGAGAGGATATAGCCGCCTTTGAACGCGTCTTTACCGCTTCCTTCCAATTGAGGAAGGTTCTGACGGGTCAGGACGAGGACCGTCGGGGCGTCTTTCGCCGTGAGCGCGACCGCCCATCCGGCGGCGGTTTCACGCGCATCCGCAGGACGGAACACCGTCACATTGGGTTGGGCGCGAAGCATGGTCAACTGTTCGATGGGTTCATGGGTCGGTCCGTCTTCACCGACACCGATACTGTCATGGGTGAGGACGTAGATCAGAGGAAGATTCATGATTGACGAGAGACGGATCATGGGCTTCATATTGTCCGCGAACACGAAGAAGGTGGCGACGAAGGAAATCAGGCCGCCGTGGAGGCGGATTCCGTTCCCGATGCCGGCCATTGCATTCTCACGTACGCCGAAGTGGATGTTTTTTCCTAAACGGTTGTCTTTACTGAAGAATCCGACCCCTTTTATCTCCGTCTTCGTGGAAGGCGCCAAGTCGGCGGAACCCGCGAACAGATTGGGGACTTTGTCTTTGATGCGGTTGATCAACTCACCGGAGACATTGCGTGTCGCCTGCGGCTTGGCATCGAAGGTCCAGAAGGCTTCGTCGTCAAGGAAGGACCAATCGGTTTCTTCGAAATAGGTTTTCCAAAGTTTCGCTTTTTCAGGATAAGCGACGCAATAGTCTGCGAAAAGCGTGTTCCAGCTCTTCTCGGCTTTCTCGCCTTTCTTGGCGCAGGTTTGGTAATGGGCATAGATTTCTTCATCGACGAAGAACGGTTCGCTATTTGTCCAACCAAGGTTTTCACGCAACTTCGCGATATTCTCCGCACCCAACGGTTCACCATGGGCGCTGGCGCTGCCTTCCCTGGGGGAACCCTGTCCGATGTTGGTGTGGATCTCGATCAAGGTCGGACGGGATGCATCGGCTTTCGCCGCCTGGATCGCAAACGCGATCGCATTGAGATCGGTTCCGTCTTTCACATCCAATGTCTGGAAGCCATAGGCTTCAAACCGTTGTTTTACATTTTCGGTAAACGCGATGTCGGTCTTCCCTTCGATGGTGATCCGGTTGGAATCATACAAGACGATCAGTTTGCCAAGCGCCAAGGTGCCGGCCAACGACATCGCTTCCGACGCCAAGCCTTCCATCATGCAGCCATCGCCTGCGATGACGAAGGTATGATGGTCGATGACGGGGAATCCCGGTTCGTTGAATGTCGCAGCCAAATGGGACTCGGCCATCGCCATGCCGACCGCGTTGGTCATCCCGGCGCCTAAGGGTCCCGTCGTGGTTTCGATCCCGACCGTATGTCCGTATTCAGGATGTCCCGGGGTTTTGGATCCCCATTGACGGAAGGATTTAAGATCGTCCAGGGTGACACCGTAACCAAAAAGATGAAGAAGCGAGTAGATCAGCATCGAACCATGTCCGGCGGAGAGCACGAACCGATCGCGGTTAAGCCAGTCGGGATTCTTCGGATTATGTTTGAGTTCATGAGCCCAGAGTTGGTAGGCCATCGGAGCTGCCCCCAAGGGAAGACCCGGATGACCGGAATTCGCTTTTTGTACACCATCGGCGGATAGGATACGGATTGCATCGACTGCTTTTTGATTGATTGTCATAGCATTCTCCTTTTTCGTACTTATTATACTGTAAAACACTCCTCTTCGGCAGAGGTTTCTCATCGAAGTTTTCATTTTTTGTCGAATTTATTGATTGTTTCAAACATTTTAATGAACATATATTCATATATTTGTGATGATGAATCTCTTTTATACAAACGCATGGTTTTCCTATGCCAAGGATGGCGAGGCGATCCCCTCGCCGGAAATGCCCGAATCGTTTTACTTGCAATATACCCCTGGGGGGTATATAATTGGATTGTCTTTAGGAGACACACATCACCGAAAACGGTGGAGGAGAAAATATGAAGAAATTACTGTTACTGATTTCGATTCTTGCGTTGACGACCGCTTGTTCCTCGGATGTACTGAAAAGAGAGGCCAATCAATCGTTCTCCACCATCCTTGAGATCGATCTTGTCGAGACGATGGTCGAAGAAGGATATGCTCACGTGAAAGTGGCCGAAGGGTATCACATCGACTTCGCGCTCGATACGTCGGCTTCAGAGAAGGATGTCTTGATGGCTTTCATGGCGATGCCGTTCATCGAAGCCGGCTTGGATGTGAACGCATTGCCTTCGACGATGTTCCTTAACGAAGACATGCTTGTGTTCTCCACGAATCTCAACGATGCGAAGAGCGGGACGGATGCGAAGACGCAACTGGCCAATCTCTTGGATGCCAACCGTGATTCATTGGGCTACCATGAAGAGTTGGATCACTTCGGACTGACACTCGGTTCAAACAAGTTCGAGTGGGCGAAAACCTCCTCAACCAACGACAAGGATGTCGTGTTCGTCCTGGATGCCGAGTCGCTCCGTGATCTCGGGGTCGATGTAGCCTCGGTTGAAGGATGGACGTTGGCGACAATGGACGGTGTGGAACTGTTACTCAAGCCGTTCAAACTGGACTAAAAAAAATCAGCTTCGGCTGATTTTTTTTATTTCTGACATCGGGGGCAGAACGTGATGCTTCCTCCCAGATACGGTTCCTTCAGAATCGTCGCGGAGCATGCCGGGCAAGACGTCCCGACGGTTTTTGCGTAAAGTGTCGGAACATACCCTCCCTCTTTCCCGAACAAGTCCTTCTCGGTCGCCCTTCCGCCACGATCGACCATGTTTTGAAGCGTTTCTTTGATCGCGTCATAGAGTTGACGAAAATGTGTTTCGTTAAGTGTTTCATGTTTACGCTTTGGATGAAGTTTCGCATGAAAGAGGATGTCTTGCAGACAACCATTGCCTAAGCCCGGGATTCGTTGTTCGGTCGCCAGCATCCCTTTGATCGACATCGTCGGTGGGCAAGAAGCGATCAACTCGTTGAAATAATCGAAAGTAAACGCATCGTTGAGAGGCGAAGGTTTCTCCTTCGCGATGATCGTATAGGGATTCTTATTTTCTCCCTTTGGATAAAGATACATCATCCCGTACATCGCGATGGTCACCGTGATCGCGCTTTGGTCGTCAAAGCGGATCATCATCTGATGTTTCAAAGGCAATGTTTCATTGGGTGCGAAATAGCGCGGACTTGCGCCATCGCTGAAATACAACTGCATGTCGTCGATCTCCACTTCGATCTGACCGCCGAACGAACCGGAGTTGCGTACGGTTTTCCCTTCTAGCAACATCGGATAACGGTCGGCATCCATTGAGAAAAAAGCGAACTTGTGCGGTGAAGCGTTGAGGATGACTTTCTCGATTTTCTTTCCGACCAGACACTGGCGAATCTGTTTGGAAACGACCATGCTTTCAGGTAACTCGATCATTTCGGCTCCTTCGGATGCACATCCATCCTTTGGTTTCACTTTAGCAAATCCCTCTTGCGAATTCAATATGCCGATACGATTCAACGGCGTGTTTTCTCCTTTGACGTTCAAGGTTTCTCTGATATAATTGTGCCATGAAACACCTACCCCCGAAACGGAGAGTTAAAATCGGACGACTCATCCTCGTCGTTTTTTTACCTATTCTTTTGGTCGTAGGCGTCGGTCTTACGATTTCCAGTTTCCTTCATCCGAAGGAAGAACCCAAACAACTCGAACCGATCGATGGTTTACCCTTGACTCTGCTTGACTATGGCATCGCCCCGTTGCCTGACTACGATCATGATGGCGTCGATGATTTTAGGGAGATCGTCTATGGTGCGCGGATCGATGCGCAAAACATGGTAACCTATCGCAGCGCCTATTATGCCGGCGGATATCCCCCGGATGACGAGGGGGTTTGCACGGACTTGATTTGGCGCGCTTTGAAGCAAGCCGGATATAGTTTGAAGGATTTGATCGATGCGGACATCAAGGCGCGTCGTTGGACCGCCTATGATTATATCGAGTTCCGCGACCCCAACATCGATTTCAGACGGGTCTTGAATGTGAAGATCTTCCTTGATGCCCATGCGGTGAAGCTGACCAACGACATTTACGACCGCGACCAATGGATGCCCGGGGACTTGGTTGTTTTCGGGGATGATTTCTCCCATATCGCCGTCATTTCGGACATCAAGAACATCAACGGCATCCCGTTCATCATCCACAACAGCGGACAACCCAAACGGGAAGAAGACCGTTTGGAATACGGAAGTAAAACACAAGGCATCACCGGACATTATCGTTGGATCCTCAATCCATAAGAAAGCACCTGATTCAACCAGGTGCTTTTAGTTTGCGGTCTGTGGGAAGACATATTCCGCGAATGACAGATAATCTTCCTCGGATAGCGTCATATCACCGGTATCGTCGAATTCATGATCATAGAACTCTTCTTGATCAAGGAGGAAATAATCGTACATCGGTTTTTCGATCGGGTAATCATAATCATCCCACGTCGTATCGACATACTTCCATTCCTCATCGACATAGACAAGATTCCAGGCATGATCCTCCGCATCCGAGCTAATCATCAGGGTCGGGATCCCCAACTCCTTCAGCAAGCCCATATAGGCTTGGCTATATCCGTTGCATACCGCCAAGCCGTCTTCGAAGACACCCCGCGCTGAGAAGGAGTCCGAATCGCGCCTTTTGTTTTTGATCGCCTCGTCATCATACCGCACTCGTTTGATGATCTGATCGTGCAAGTACGTCACATCTTTAACATCCTCAAGGTTCTGCTTCTTCAAAACATAGGTCCACTCGTCGATCTTCTTTTCCACAAGCTCGATTTCATCTTCGTCGACGACCAGTGTGACCGTATCGGAGACCACCTGAAGCCTTCCGTTTTCGCTATACTCGACCGTCCCTTCATAATATTCGAAGTCGTGGACAAAGAGACTGATCAAGTATGAAACGACCTTATCATGGTCCAGACGTTCTTCACTCATGTATTCCGTCATGAACTCCCCCTGTTCAAACCGTATCGTCAGGAGTAGCGCCAATTCCATTTCGGATTCAACCCAAAAAACCGTCGATCCCTCTTCGAAGTACTGACTATGCGCCAAGTGGAACGCGGTGTCGATCGCATAGTAGTCATCCGTCATCGACATCGTTTTCGAATGTGTGAGGTCTTTGGGGATCGGACGAATGAAAACACATCCCGATAATGTCAGAAGGATGACGAGGAAAGCGATGTTGAATCGGGTTTTTTCGATGTACTTCATAATTTCATTATAATCGATGCTTGGCCCGTTTTCCACTCGCCAAAAGAAAACGACGGGTTATAACCCCGTCGCGAGTTTCCTGCGTAGTCTGCCTGAGCCATATTCGATGATGAGGACCAGGACGATCAAGCCGAACAACAAGGTTCCGGCATCGCTCCAGCGGAAGGCGCCGATGGCAGAGATCAAGGGATACCCGATCCCTCCGGCTCCGACCAATCCGAGGATCGATGCGTTCTTGACATTGATTTCGAAACGGTAGATCGTGATGGATGCGAAATTGCTCATGAGTTGCGGGATGATCCCGTAGCGGATTTTCTGGATGGCGTTGCATCCGGAAGCATCGAGGGCTTCGATGATCCCCTTATCCAAATCTTCGATCGTTTCCACATACAACTTCGCCGTCATCCCGATACCGGAAACCGCCAAGGTCAATGCGCCTGTGAACGGTCCGGGACCGGTGACGCGGATGAACATCAAACCATAGACGAAGGCCGGGAACGTACGGACGACGGTGATAAAGAAGGTGCCGATCGTGGCGACCCACTTCGGAACGATGTTGCGGGAAGAGATGAATGCGAAGGGCAAAGCCAACACGGAACCGACCAAGGTACCTAAAAACGCGATACATGCGGTTTCAAGTAACAGATAAGGAACCGCTTCAGTCTTCGAGAAGTCGAAAAGAAGCGAAAGATCCGGTTGTATGATACCAAAAATAATACTCTTCGCGATCTCTTGTCCGTAGTCCGTCAGACCGTTGTAGTCGACATACGGGACGCTGACGGCGATCAACAAGGCGATGACAAGGAAGCTGCCCCATTTGACGATCCAGTCTTTCGGGCGCTTCTTATACATTTTCAGAATGTTTTCGCTCATATCAGGATAACCTCGTTCGGATGAGTCGGCTAATCGATTCGATCACATAAACGGTAACCAACAAGGCGAAGAGAATCAGACCGACTTGGTCATATCGTCTCCAACCCAGTTTCTCATTCAGTAACAATCCGATCCCCCCGGCTCCGACATAACCCAGGATGGCTGCGCTACGTACGTTCATTTCGAAATTGTAGAGGGCGATGGAGATGTATTGGCCAAGGATCTGAGGGACGATGCTGACGATGAAGGCACGCAGACGGCTTGCGCCGCTGGATTCAATCGCTTCGAAAGGCCCCATATCCACGGTTTCGATGATTTCATAAAGCATCTTCGTCATGATCAACCAAGTGAACAGAGCGATCGCCAACGTACCGGCGAAGGTTCCGATCCCGAAGATATATTTCAGGATGAACGCGAAGATGAGGATCGGCAACGTACGGAACAAGCTGACGACCATACGGTTGGTCCAAAGGAACACTTTGTTTTTGATGATGTTATCGGAACTCAAGAACGCCAGCGGCAAGGAGAGGAACGCCCCAAGCAAAGTACCGAAAATCGACATCATGATCGTTTCGACCAACGGTCCGATGACTTCGGGGAAATAAGACCAATCCGGCGGGATCATCCTTCCGACGATGACGAAGAATTGATATCCCCGACGTAAAAGGATGAAGATGTCGAATTCGATGATGTAGGCCGAAAAGAGGATCGCCACGATGAAAATCGGCACAAGGATGACCATGATGCTCATTTTCGGTTGTACGATCTTCCCGTTTCCCAAAACCAACGGTTCGGGACGGATCAAGTTCTTCAGCCACTTCATCATTCCACTCCCATGAAGTCGTCGCGTTGCAGATTGCGTCCGTAGATCTCGGTCAAGTGATCGTTGGTGAGTTCGCTGCTGGGTCCGTCGAAGACGATCTCTCCGGCCTTGATCCCGATGATCCGTTTGGAATACTTGGTCGCGATATCCACATGGTGCATGTTCGCGATCACGGTGATGTTGAGGTCGCGGTTGACTTTGACGAAATCTTCCATGACTTGCTGGGATGTCAGCGGATCCAAGGATGCGACGGGTTCGTCCGCGAGAATGATCTGCGGTTTTTGCGCCAAGCATCGGGCCAACGCGACACGTTGCTGTTGTCCGCCCGACAACATATCGGCTCGGACATACGCCTTCTCAAGGATTCCGACTTTATCCAAAGCTTCTAAGGCTAAGATTTTATCGGATTTGGAATAAATCCCCAGCATGCTTTTCCACAACGGCATGTCCGCGACACGCGCCGCCAAGACATTCTTGATGACGGTCGTCCTCTTGACGAGGTTGAAGGATTGGAAAACCATGCCGATATTGCGACGAAAACGACGAAGCGCTTCGCCGGACAACTTCGAAACATCCTGACCGTCGACGATGAGTTCACCGCCGGTGATCTGATGCATTTGGTTGATACTGCGGATCAAGGTACTCTTACCGGCACCGGACAACCCGATGATGGCGACGAATTCCCCTTGTTCGATCGTAAGATTGATCCCCTTCAGGGCTTGGACCCCTCCGGGGTAAGTCTTGACAACGTTTTTGAATTGAATCATAGTGGACCTCGTTAAAAAAAGCGAGGGGTCGCCCCCTCGCCTTTGGTTCTAGTTTCCAGACAAGACTTCGGCGGCTTTGCGAGTTGCTTCGTAGTCGGCGTCGGTAACGACTTTGTATCCTTCATGGCTATAGATCGCGATGGCGCCTTTACCGGCTTCCGTCTGAGCGATTTCAATGAAGGCTTCTTGCAATGCTTTGATTAACTTGTCGGACATGTCTTCGTTGGCCGGGGAAACGGAAATCGTATCGTTCATGACACCTTCGGTCACAAACAGAACGCCGGTTTCTGTCCAAACGGATTCGGTTCTTCCAAATCCACCATCGGTCGTGCTAGTCGTCCATTTGGCTTCATAGTCACGACGGAAGTCGGCATAACCGACACCGATGTCACAGGCACCGGATGCCAAGTCGGCAGCGGTTTGACCATATCCGGCTTCGACTTTATAGTGTTTCGCCAAATCGGTGATCTTCTTATCGAATTTGTCCATCAACCAAATGGTCGGATAGACATAACCGGAAGCGGACGTCGTACTGCTATGGCACCATGTCGCACCGTTGACATCTTCCCAGGTCAATTCGGTTCCGGCGTTGACTTTCGCCAACAAGGCTTGAGCATAATCACTGGTTCCGGCTAAAGCGATCGAACGGTAGTAGGAAACTTGATTCGTGCTATCCCCGGTCGTCGGCAAGCCGTCGTTCCAGTCTTTCGCATTGGCACTGTCTTTATTCAAACCGGCGCGGGTAGCGGCGAGAATGACTTCGACACCGTCTTCGGAATAGAGGACATACGTGTTCGCCGGGATGAAACCGACATGCGCGGTTCCGGCGGCCAGGGCTTCCCCTGCGGCTTCATAAGAGGACGTGACGTCGATCGTAACCTTTTCGACTTCGAATCCTTTTTCCGCCAACGCGTCGATCAACAATTGTTTCAACGGTTCGGTTTGAGCGATGATGGTAGCAGCATCTTTACTCGGTACAAACAAGACTTTCAAATCTTCGATAACTTTCGGTTTGCTTGCACACGCTGTCAAGGATCCGACAACGATGAACAAGACGGCGAGCAATTTCAAGATTCTTTTCATTGTTCCCTCCTGTAAGGTTCAACCTATAACGTTAGTTTACCACAATCCCCCCACTCACTCAACGAGTTGGGCACACTTCGAATGTTATTTTTTCCTTACATTTTTACAATGAAATTTTAACTTGCTTGTTTCATTTTTGATTCATCGAGCATTCCTCTCAAAATCTCCCATCTGCCTGTGTTATACTCATTTCATACCCTTTCGACGGAGGTTTTTCGATGATCACGATCGCACTACAACGGCTTCAAACACGCAAGAATATCCAGCAAGGCCTGCTCTTTTTCGCGGTGTTCATGCTGATCTATACGATGGTCGACGGACTCAACATGAGCTACGCGGAGATGGGCGAAACCTATGGGTCGTCCTTGGTTCTCATCAATATTCTGCTGAACATTGTGATGGCGGCCTTATCCGCATTCTTGATGAATCTCAGTACGATCATGGCGACCTTGAAAGGTAAAGAAGCCGTCGGTTCGAACCTAGGGTTCTTATCCGTTCTTTTCGGAATCCTGACCTATGGTTGCACACCTTGTGTCATCGCCTTCTTCGCAAATCTCGGGATCGCGTTTTCTGTCATTGCCCTACCGCTTGCCGGACTCCCTTACAAGTTCATTTCTTTACTTCTGATTCTGGTCGGCATCGCCGTGACCTTGTGGGAAATCGAAAAAGGGAAGTGCAAGGTTCGTTACACTTCCGAGACTTAATCCCTTATCCATTCAAAAGCCCGATTCGATTCCACATGAGACCTTCATGCGAATTCGACATCGGGCTTTTTTATTTCGACAGGAGTGTTCTACACAAGTTTACGCCGACGTAGGGGAGAAGCGATGAATCGCATCGCCGCTTTCGTCTGCGTCAGCCAAACGATGTGCGCGTCGTTCTTCGTATTGGCGAGCATGCGCGGGATGAAGAATTTCGCGACCGTCTCAGGATGATCCGCCAAGATGTTGAAGATCTTGCGGAAGCGGGGGTCGTGTCGGATCGTCGCCTCTTGTCCGTCGGGGGTTTTCGTGATGAAATCCGTCAGCATCATTCCCGGGGACAAACGCCCGGCGATCACCCCCGTCCCTTTCAGTTCCATCGACAATCCACGCATGAAATAGGTCAGAGCGCTCTTCGTGGTTCCGTACAAGATGGTCTTGGGTTGGATCATGCGGTTCGAACCCAAGCCTTCCATACTATAAACCGCCCCTTTTCCTTGGCTCAACATCCCGTTTGAAGCGACCTGGCATCCGTAGATCATCCCGGTCAGGTTCGTATCGATGACATCCCTCGTGTAGGTATCTTCGGTTTCAAGCGCGAACGCATGCGGGGTATTGACCCCGGCATTGTTGATCCAGATGTCGATCTCTCCCCATTTTTCTACGGAGAGGTCCCAAAGACGCTGCAGGTCTTCCTTTCTCCTGACATCGCATGGTACATAGATATAACGATCCTTCATATCATGGAGTAAATCCACGATTTCCTGATCCAAGTTCGCCCGTCTGCCGGAAAGTGTCACTTGGCATCCTGCATGTAGAAATTCATTCGCCATGGCGAATCCGATTCCCTTCGTACTTCCCGTGATGACGATGTTTTTCATAGGTTACGCTTTCCCTGTCGTTTCATGATCGACCGCCAATGTTGTGCCGTTCAACTTGATTCGCACGCATGGGTTCCCTTTATCCTTAGTGTAGCAAACCCCTGACCGGTTTACCATCGATTGCTTCTACGATCCAACCAGAGACTTCTCCCCCTTGGTTTGTCTTCCCGGCCAAGGTGTGGTTTACATGGATAGAAAAACGTTCGTGTTGCGAACGTTTCTGTGTTTATTCGTCGACCTGAACGCCGATCCCGATCAGTCCTGGGCCGGTATGGACGCCCAATGCCGGAGAGACTTGTCCGAAATAGACATTCTGTATCGAAGTGAGTTGCTTCAGCGTTTCTTCCTTGATCACGGGGATTTCCTGAAACGCATCCCCATGGGAGAAGCCGATATTGACGCGGGTTGCGTCTTTGGTGAACTCGTAAACCAGTTCCTGAAGCCGTTTCAAGGAAGCTTTCCGACCTCTCGCCTTGGTGACGGTGGTGTAGATCCCCTCTTCGTTGCAGGTGATGATCGGTTTCAGATCGAAGGTCGTCCCAAGCAAAGCCATGACTTTGCCGATCCGTCCGCCTTTTTTAAGATATTCCAGGGTGGACAGGACGAAAAACACCTTGGTTTTTTGGGTGATCGCTTCGACCTTCGCGATGACGTCGCTGAACGATCCCCCTTCCTTCACCAGTTTCGCCGCCTTGATGACGCTGAGTCCGCTGCCGATCCCGATGTTCTTGGTATCGATGACATGGAACGGGATCTTGCTTTCCTGCGCCATGAGCCGTACGAAGTTGCAGGTCCCCGACAATCCCGAAGAGAGGACGACCGCAAGGATATGGGTGTATCCCTGTTCCTTGATCTGCTTGAGAATCTTGTCGACGTATTCCCCCGTAGGAAGCGACGTGGAAGGCACTTCGACCGGTAAGCGGTTATAGACGGATTGGGCATCGATATCGACCCCGTCGAGATAACTGCGGTTTTGGTAGATGACCTGGAGGGGGAGGACGAAGATCCCCAGTTCCTTGGCGATCTCCGCGGGGACATCGCTCCCGGAATCGGTCAGGATCGCGATTTTTTCATTCATGGTTGGATTCTCCTTTAAGTTTTGTCTGCTGGATCAAGGTCTTCGCATGCCTCTGCGTCGCGAAGCTCAACGCCGCGAACTTCATGATCTTGTTTTCTTCCTTGATTTCACCCTCGATCAAGGCGATCGGCAGGCTTTGCTCGCTTTGTTTTTCGACCAAGCGGATTGCGTTCTCGACTTCTTGGGTGAACTGGTTGTATGCGTTCTTAAGCCCGAGGATGTTCGTTTCGATCAAGATGCCTTCCCGGATCTGCGCGATTTCGAAAACATCTTTCAGAATCGCGATCGCGAAGATGAACGCCACATGCACCCGGCTGTACCGTTTCCCCTTGGTCGGCGGAATCAGTTTCAGCTTCACATAGTTGTTGATCATGGCCGCCGTGATGGGTTTCACCGAGAGTGGATCAAGATATCGGTCGGTCAAACTCAACACTTGGTCCATATAAAGATCCAGGTCGGGCAACTCTTCCCATCTTGGTAATCGATTCGTTGTTTCTTGCGGCATATTTTCCATGAGTTCAGAATAATCTAATTATTACCATTAGTCAATATGGTTATGATAACTATATTGAAGTTGACATAGAAAAAAGCGGAGATTCCGCTTTATGACTAAAGTTCGCGACGGTTCTTTTCTTCGATATAGGCTTTGCGAATCGTTTCGACGAACGTCTCGACGGATTGTGCACCGTTGATGACGGTTTTCGAATCGATGAGGAAGTACGGGACACCGCGGATTCCCAGCTTTTTTGCGTACTGCAGATCGCTTTCGACTTCGTCGCGATGGGAATCGTTCTTCAAGACATACTTGACTTCGACGACATCCATCCCGCAGATTTTAGCGATGTTTTCCAGTACGTCAGGATCGGAAAGATTCAAGCCGTCTTCGAAATATCCCTTGAACAGGGCTTTCATCAATGCTTCCTTCTGTCCTTTATCTTTCGCCGCCTTCATGACGCGATGCGCGTCGAAGGTGTTGGTCGGTTTGACTTTCTCATATTTCATCGTAATCCCGCTACGTTTCGCTTTGGCTGCGACATCCTCCACCATCTTGGTCGCATGTTGGAGGGACACGCCGTATTTCTGCGCCAACACCGCCGCGGTCGTTTCCGTCGTCTCCTTGGGTGCCGAGGGATCCAACTGGAACGCCAGAACAACCACGTTGACCTCTTCCGTCAGGTTGAGTTCCTTCAGCGCCTTATCCAAATGCGTCTTCCCGATGTAGCAGAACGGGCAGCTATAATCCGACCAGATTTCGATTTTCATGTGTGTTTCTCCTAATTCATGGGTTTAGTATACATCATCTCCCTGGGATGTGCGCATGACTTGCTTCGAAATCCCCATCGGCTAATCCAAGTCGACGGTATTGACGATCAGATTGTCATAATACCCTTTCACCTGATCATATTCCTCTTGATTATCGATCGTATACCCCAACAACGGGACGTTCAACTCCTTGAACCAACGAATCCGGGCTACCGATGTGTCCTTGATTTCGTAGACGATGAAATTGGGTCGGCTTTCAAAGTTCACAAGCAAGTTCGACAACATGAACCGTTCATACCACACCCGCGGCTTTTTCCCCTTCAACTTGTCTTCTTCACTCACCTTATAGTGACCTGAAATCTGTCCCCGGACGATGTCCGGCGCATTGTCCCTGAACCATCGCAAGGTATAGGGGTTGAAGGCGATCACCGCGAACCGCCCTTCATAGTCCTCGAGGATCTGTGCGACCCGGCTCTCGAATTCCCCGACTTCCTGGTCGTTCTTGATCTCGATCAACACCGGAACCTTGCCGTCGATCAGATCCAAAACATCGCTCAATAGCGGGATCGTTTGGTCGGAGTTCAGGATTTTACGCTGGATGATTTCATCGTAGGTATATTCCTTCACTTTGCCCGCAAGCCCAAGCAAACGTTCCAGGTCATCATCATGGACGACGACGATTCGATCGTCTTTGGTGGATTGGACATCCAGTTCAATGATGAGTCCGTGGTCGATGGCGCTCTTGAATGCGGCGAGCGTGTTCTCCGGTGTCCCGTTTTCGTTATCATGGACACCTCGATGGGCGATCAGTGTACTTGTTAGCCAATCGATTTGACTTGGGCTCAGTACTTCGGCGCTACGAAGATAAACGTACAGCCCGAAAAGCCCGGCGAAAAGAACCAACAATACTCCGCGAAGAAATAACTTCGTCTTCGATTTCATGGTGTGTTTCATGTTCTCTCCCTCAGTATCCGCCAACGCAAGGGATTCGATTGTTTATTTCTCAGATCCGTCGCATCGACTCATCTTTTGATTTCATTATACATCCCGATCAAGAATCTTTATGATACTTCTTGCGGTTTCATCGGTTTGTCTCCCCCCCACCGATATTTTTTGTCCGTCTTCAACCGCTCCAGATCGCAATTCAAACATAACCCGTTATGACAACAGACCACATCCCCGCATTTTCGACACTTCCATTTCTCTTCCTCCTCGAGGAGGAAAATGCCGATCCCTTTGTTTTTAATTCTGGTGAGATTGTCGATCATGCTCAGGTGGTATTTCGTGCGATAGCGAAGATCGAGCGCCTTCAGGCGATCGCAGGGAAAAGCGTCGCATTGAAAACAGTATCGCACCTTGCCTTTGCCCAACAGGTCGCAGTGTTGTTTCATGAAGGTGCAGTTCTTCCCCCGGGCGATGCACCCCGGGCAATAGGATTTATGAAACCCTTGCGTATTGATATCGTGCTTCCTGGCGAGATAACTGACACAGAGGCCGCAGTTCATCCCACAGGGGGCGATGAGTGATTCATCCATCGGTTCACACTTTCCGTCGATGTTTCGACGATCCAATGCTTCACCCACATTTTACATCCATCTTTCGGTTTTTCAATCGAAACCGATCACATCGAGTCTCCACTCCATGGTGAAACTAGAAGAACAAGCGGATCAGTTCGCGGAAAACCGTCGTATCTTTCAGTTCAAAGAGGAAACTCGGATAAGTGAAACTTACGATGACCATCGCGACCAATATCGCGATTTCAAGCTTTTTTATTTTTTTCATGATCGACCTCCACACACATTAAAACCAGACTAAAGAGAATGAAACACTGCGGAAGCAAAAGCACGACATCGGTATAGCCGTTGGCGATTTCCAGGGCGATGATCCCCAATAACAAAGGCATGTATTCATGCTCCTTCACGAACCATTCTTTGATCGGTCGATTGAGGAGGGAGACAAACCGTGCCACCAAAAGGGATGTCCCGACCAAGCCCGAACTCAACATGAACTCCAGGACCAGGTTATGGGCATGGAGGTTATAGTTGGCGGTGTACTTCGCATAGATCATGGGGAAGGTATAGAATCCTTTCCCGAAGAATAGATTCATGCGGATTTCCTGCATGGCGATGCGATAGATTTCAAGGCGCGTACTCGCGGATCCAGCCAGGCTGTCCAAGCGGGGTAACAATGAAAGGATCGGTTCGAATCGGAAGACGATCACCAAGACCGATGGGATCAACAGCGCGATGAACCATCGTACATCGAAGGTCAGAATCAAAAAGGCGAGTCCGGCAAGCAGCGCCAGGACGGAAGACCTCGATTGCGTCAACGATAACCCGTAGAGATTGACGATCAGGACGACGGCGTAAAACTGTATTTTCACCCATGACAAACTCGGATTGGTTTTGCGTTGTCGGATACCTTGAAGAATGAAGTACACCACGATCAAGGACATGACGGCACTGATGTTTCCATAGAAGTTCGAGTTGATGAACGTACTGGTCGACCGCAGGTTCTTGGCGATTTCCGTAATGTAGACGTAGGGAATCGGGATGTATTTCGCAAAGAAGTCGAGAATCAGGAAGGTCGACGTTGAATAGAAATCGACGGTGCAGTAATAGAGACTGAACATCGAACCGATGCCGCACAGGACCATCATCGCTTCAAAGAGTTCTCTTGTCATTTTCGTGCGCAGATACGTGACATAGACAACGACCAGAAAGAACAAGCCCGATGCGATCTGACCCAAGACGTTTCGATTCACGCTCGCCAAAACAAACATATAGAAACAAAACAGATAGAGCAGGTAATTGTGATGACCGAAAACAATTTTCTTGAGTTCCCCGACGTTCAGTAGGATCAATAACGTCGAACTCGTCAGTCCGATCAAGAAAAGATCGACCGGCAAGAAGAAAGACACCATTGGGACGAAAAGGCAAAAGGTCTCCAACGGGTGGATCATTCGTTCTTTGAGATAGGTAAAAACCATGTTTTGCGGAGTAAAAGTCATATCGTTAGTTTAGTTGATTCCTTGTTAAGTCGTCGTTAATATTGAGCGGATTGGATCCGAATTTCAAAAAGTGTCGTTTCACTGATTTAAACTGGGCGAAAATCGATCATCGGATCCGAAATTCAAACCTTGGTTAGTATAACGGATATGGGATGCATTTACAAGAAAACACGGACGCTCTCGGTGAAATCTGACGGATTTCCATGCGAATGTCTTTTCATCGACCTAAAAAAAACCGATTTATCGGATCGGTTCTTTCATCGGGCTAGTTATGATAAACATGCAGGTAAACCAAACAAACAACGCGCTATCTCGTCAATACCGCCCACTATCGGTCACGCATCCTCACTTTTCAATTCTTCAGGATTTCAGCGAAAACGATGGTTATCCGAGATTATCTCAAACCGATTTCATTGTCTTCAAACGTTTGAACTCCTTGAAGAGTTTAAGCGATAAATATGGGATGAAAAGCAGAATCGCAGCAATTCGATTCTGGACGGAAGAAGCATTGACAATCAGGTGGACGAAGACGAGTGCGTAACTTAAGTATGCCCATTTTTGGAGTTTTACCCATGTTTTCGGTTTCATCTTCTTTCGAATCGTTATGTAACTTGTGATGAATAGTGGAATCATGACAAGAAACGCCCCGATTCCAAACCACGGGACTTCTCTTGAGTGAGAAAGAATTTCAGCCGCATACGATAAGGGGTGGGCAATCAAGATCGTAAACCCTAGAATTGAATAGGGGGTCCTAACACTCTTCAAGCGCATTGTTAGTTTCCATTTCGGATTAAGCGCCCCTGCGATCATGACTACATAGAGAAAAGCGAATCCGACAAACCCTTTGATGAACGGGGTTAGAAACGGAAGATCATTGAAAGCAACGACGATTCCCACAAGAATCCAAGCAATGGTATAGAGTACGAGTTTGTGTTTCAGAATCTGCTTCGTATGCACATAAGCAATAAGAATCAATATTCCAACTAGAATCGGGCTTAACATACTTCCTCCTGTGACGATTTCGTCTGTCTTCTACTCTTTACCCCTTCTGTACAACAACATCCTTCATGGTTTTTGTCTTCTTAACGATGAATCGATCAACCAAAACGATAAGCGGTGGCAATACGATGAAAGTACTCGCCAATGCCAATGAGATATTCACAACCGTCATGAAACCAAAGTCCTGAAGGATGATGAAGCTGGAGAACATAAGTACCGCAAATCCTCCGACAGTCGTTAAACCGGACGCTACGATTGCTTTCCCGATCATCGATACGGATACCACCATCGCCTCGATTTTGGTCAGTCCTAAATTTCTCTCTTCAATATATCGTTCCATCAGCATCACGGTCATCTCCGTCCCCATTCCCAAGACAAGCGCGCCAAGCGTCGCAGTGATCGGAGTGAATTCAATACCCATAAGATACATTACACCACTTGAGATTCCGATAATCAGAACCACGGGGATGATTGGAATGATTGCTTTCATCAAATTCCGATAGATAACCAATAGAGCCATGAACACCAGACCCAGTCCCAAAAGTGTCATATTGATCCTTCCAGTGGTTAACCCTTCGACCATCTCGACATCGAGAACGCTTTTGCCAGTGATGACAACCTTCATTGAACTTCCGCCAAGCTCTTCTTTAAGATTTTCGATCAATTCTTTATTCTCTGTGGTTGAAAGATGGAGGGTATTGATCAACATCACCGTTTCCGTATTCGACTCGTTTACAAACATCTTCCGCTGTGTCTCCGGAAGATCATTCAACTGAAGCATTGCATTCTCATATGTCGAATCCTGCAATCCATTTAGTAAAACCAACAAGGAATCCATCGACTTTATGCTTACGATTTCATTCGGGTGTTGGTCGATGAGAATATGACTTTTCTCCCTAATCCAATTCAGGTTCATCTCTGACAAAACATCATCGTCTTCGATGTACACTACGATTTGATCGGTCGTTTTAACGGCATCCCGAATCACGCGAATATCCTCGAGCGCAGCCAAATCCTGAGGCATGAAACGTTCGATATCCGTTTCAACTCCGATGTAGCGGTCGACCATGAATCCCGCACCAGCCAAAACCACAAACAGTAGTAGAACGGGGAAAGTGAAGCGAATCATCCATCGGGTCGTTGAGGATAGCAGTCGATCCATTTTCCCGCTTTTTCGATGGGTTATCACACTTTCTGAAGCCGGTTTCTCTGACGTAGAGACATTCTGCGAACCGATATGCAGTATGGGCAGAAGAATGAAGATGCTTCCCAAGAAACTAATGATGACGCCTAAGGTAAGCATTTTCCCAAAGTCCTGGATCATCGGGACCGGCGAGGCATAAAGCGAGACAAACCCCAGTACGGTCGCGATGACGGCGACCGCGATCGCTTTCCCGATTTTCCTTGTCGTTTCCCTTACTGAATTTTCTTCTTCATATCGATTATGGAACTGGATGGAGTAGTCGATACCCAGTCCGATCAGAATCGGGAATACCGCCATCGAAACCATCGTGACGGGGACATTGATCCACCCCATGAATCCAAGGGTAGCCAGTACGGAAACAAAGATGACCCCTAGACTTAACATCCGCCACTTCACTTTGAAGACAAGCATCAATACCGCGAACATTACCAAGACTGCCAAGGCGATCATCATCATCATGCTTGATTTCATTTCAGCCCGCAATGCGGCATCCAAGACTGTCTTGCCTGACATCGTATATTCGATCGATGTAAAGTCCGCCTTCTCAAGTACGCTCGCTACGTTTGCGGTAATACGGTCTTTCTCGACATCTTCGAGATTACCGGATAGTCGGATCACCATCATCGCTTGTCGGTCACTAAGGACAACTTCAGAAAAAGCACTTCTCATGACTTGGTTCTCATCATAGATCATCGTACTGAGTTCACTGTCCAATGTCGGGATCAAAGGTACCATCATTGTGCTTTTCGTGGTGAAAATCATTAAACCACTCGCTATTTCGTCAAGCTTTCCACCCATCGATATGAAATTCGTCGCCATCGTTTCGAGTTGGTCGGGCGATAACCCTTGATCCAATCCTTCTTTCATGGATGAGAGCTCTGATTCCAGCGTTTTACTGATTTGCGCCAATGCATTCGCCGTCGCCGTGGTCCCGTCTTGAATGGATTGCGTGTTGGACCCCATCGTCCGAACCCCACTGGATGTTACGTTCAAGTTAGCCGCAATCGCATTAAGAGTCAGTTTTAAACTGCCTTCGGGTTGAGTGGAAGCCAGAACTGAGAGTTGGATGGATAGAGTCGATAATCCATCCGCCACACCATATAAACCGGTCTCCATCTGATGGACTCCGGATGACATTGATGTTTGTGCGGTTATGAGCTGTCCGAACTTCGTTGTCATTGAAGTAAGACCATTTAACTTTTCGAGGATGATTTGAGGATCCTTGATCTCTTTCAACAAGAGTTCATTCCCGAGATCTTCCATCATGGTTCCCATGTCCGACAAACCGTTGGAAATCACTTCAAGTTGTTTGATGATTTCAATGGATTGTTTACTTGTAATTTGGTGAACGACGGTGGCCGGGCTAATGATGCTGAAGATGTTCTCTTCATACGACAGTTCTTCTTCGATTTGATAGAGTTTCGTGATGTTCTCAAGAGAAAGCAGATTCCCGGGTTCTTGCGATTCGATTAGAATCAGAATCGCATCCCCGCCAAAACTTTCTTCCATTTCACCGTTTGATATCAACGCCGCGTTGTTTGATTGAACCAGTGTCTCATTCCCTGTCGCCAGCCTGATTTGACTTGCACCGGCAATCATGGCCGCGACGATCAAAAGCGTCAATAAGAGCGACCTAAAAGGTCTCCTCTCGATGAGAGAACCGATACCATTGAATATTTTCGTCATTTATTTACCTCTTGCGTTTTTCCTGACTGTCGATGATGATTTCTGCGATACGGTTTGCATACTCTTGGATTCGTTGGTCATTCGTTTCAGGCTGATAGAGAAACGACAGGAACGACCCCATCAAGAGACGGATGATGAATTCATCATCGCCAAGGATGCGGTTCTTGTCAAAAAGCGTCTTTAGGTTGATGACCATTTTATGAATGTAGTTTTCATTGTCTTGATTCAGCATGCTTTCGTTTAGAATGAGTTTTACGACGCCTCGATTCTGCTCCAAGAATTTGATTCGATTGAAAATGATCTGTTGGATCTGTGCTTTATCGATCCCACCACTCATTTGCGATATGTCGTTCTCTAGCGGACTAAACAGAATCGGTTCGATGCCTGCGAAAAACAAATCACGTTTGGATGTAAAGTTCCGAAAAAGCGTCACTTCGGAAATCCCGGCGGACTTTGCGATCTCCGCCGTAGTGGTGGCCGCATATCCTTTTTCAATGAAAACATCCAAGGCTGCTTCAATGATTTGCTCTCTACGATCCTCGCGACTTAGTCTCTTTGTTGATTCATCTGTCATATCCACCCCTTAATGTAAGTAAGTACTTACTCATATTACAGTTAATGTTCTGCCGTGTCAAGTCAAAAGAGCCTCTCTTTTTAATGATCCATTTTCAACTTTCATGACTCGACAATTCCGATCGAAACTGAACAAATTCCATCTCAATATAAGACCGGCGTTATCATTTTGATTTCAATCGATAAGACCTAGACTTCTTTATCATCCACCTTGATCAAATTGCTAGAGAAAGGGATCTTCCCCGCCAGAACATCGTCGAAATATCGTTGCTTCTTGTCGATATAGTCGATGCTTTCTTGGATATCACCCAATTGCCGAAGCAATGCCTCTTTCCTTTTCGCCAACATCTCTTTTCTCGTTGGGATGGTCGATTTCCCTTCCATGGATAATTCCAAATAAACTTTGAGTTCTTTGATGCTTAACCCGCATTGCCTTAAGCATTGAAGTCCGTCGATCCACGCGATGTCCCGGTCATCGAAAACCCGATAGTTGTTCGCATCCCGCTTCACATTAGGGATCAATCCTTCATTACAGTAGAAGCGCAAGGTTTCATAGGGGAAATCGAACTTCAAACAAACATCTTTCATCGTATACATCTTTTTCTCCATTTCACTTGACCTGTAGTAACTACAGGGTTGTACAGTGTCAGTATACCTCGAGAAATGGTATGAAACAAGGAGGAATTCATGGAATACTTCACACTCAATAACGGGAAGAAGATGCCTGCGTTAGGCTACGGGGTGTTTCAGATCCCGGATCAGAATGAATGCGAACGTTGCGTGCTTGACGCCATCGACGTCGGGTTTCGATTGATCGATACAGCGCAGGGCTATGGCAATGAACGGGCGGTCGGCAATGCGATCAAGAAAAGCGGCGTGGCGCGCGAAGAATTGTTCATCACGACCAAACTATGGATTTCCGAATATGGTTATGAGAAGACGAAAGCATCGATTTTGGGGTCGCTGGAGCGCCTGCAGCTCGAGTATCTCGATCTATTGCTGATCCATCAACCGTTCAACGATTATTACGGGACATACCGCGCCATGGAGGAACTGTATGCCGAGGGGAAATTGAAGGCGATCGGCGTCAGCAACTTCTATTCGGACCGCTTGATCGACTTGATCAAATTCAACAAAATCGTCCCGATGGTCAACCAAGTCGAGACACATCCCTACAATCAGCAAGTCAAAGCCCATGAGATCATGAAGAAGTACGGTGTCCAAATCCAGGCATGGGCACCGTTCGCCGAAGGGAAAAACAACCTTTTCGAGGACGAAACATTGAAGAGCGTCGGTGCGAAATACAACAAGACCAACGCCCAAGTCACCCTTCGCTATTTGATCCAACGCGGCATCTCGGTCATCCCGAAAACGGTCAACAAAGACCGGATGAAACAGAACTTCGACATTTTCGATTTCACCTTGAGTGAAGAAGACATGTCGATCATCGCGGGTCTGGACAAGACCGAGAGCCTGTTCTTCTCCCACTACGATCCGGAAACCGTCGAACGCTTGACAAGCTATCAGCGCAAGTTCGATTAACCATCGATGCAAGAAAGATCCGCTTTCCATTTACCAACCAATCCAAAAAAGGAGTAACCATGACAAGAAAAGCAGTGTTCATCGGACTTGGAAACATGGGTTTCCCGATGGCGTCGAATCTTTTGGAGACATTTGGCTCATTGGGGGTCTATAACCGGAGTCAGAAGAATGGTCTCGCCCTGGTCGAGAAAGGCGCGACGATGTTTCTTGATGTGAAGTCGGTCGCGCAGTACGCCGACCTCGTCTTTCTCTGTTTACCCGGACCCCTTGAAGTCGCCGAAATCGTCGATGGTCCCGAAGGGCTGTTAGCGAATGGTTCCGAAGGTCAGATCATCCTGGATTTCAGTACGGTCTCCCCGGCATTAAGCAAGGAACTCTCCCGGAAAGCGACCCAAAAGAAAATCACCTACATCGATCTACCGGTCAGCGGTGGCGGTCTCGGTGCACAGAAACGGGAACTCTCGCTGATGATCGGTGCGACGAAAGCCGAAGTCGAAGAACTGAACCTGTTGCCCTACCTTCTTTGCGTAGGGAAGACGTTTCATTATATGGGTGAGCGGGGCAAGGGTTCCGCGATCAAAATCATCAATAACTACATGGCCTTCGCGACGCAGATCCTCAACGGCGAAGCCATCGCGATGGCGGACCGGCTCGACATCCCGCTTGAATCCTTTTACGATGTCGTAACGACAAGTTCAGGCAATAACCTGATCCTCTCCGCGAAGAAACAGAAAGTGCTTAGCGGCGATCTCTCCGCCAGTTTCACGGTTGACCTGTCCATGAAAGACTTGGAATTGGCCAGGCAACTCTGTCAGGATGGGAAAATGACCAACTTCTCGCTGAACCAAGCCATCCAATTCTATCGTTTGGCGCAACAACTCGGATACGGCCAAAAGGACACCGCCAGCGTGATCCACGTGATCCGCGATCTCGGCAAGCGAACATCGCTCCCTGACTAACGTAAGTCACAGCGTATGAAGTAATTCAGCCTCCTTGAATCTCAAGGAGGCTGTCGTATTTATACTTTTGATTTCGACCTCAACCACTTCACGGCGATCTGAATGATATCGAGAATCGTCCCGACGACGATCAGCCAGATCAAGACGGTTTTCCCGGTCGCAAACCCGCTCTGCGCTTCCGCAAAGGTGAACTTACTGTTGTCCGCGATGGCTTGGAAGACACTCGGACTAAGGAAATCGGAACTTAGGAACACATACGCGAAGATGACGCCATAGAAGTGTTCGATCGTCGTCACCAACACGACCGGCCATCGCCATTGCCCATAGGCAAGTTTGACGATCCCGACGATCAAGTCTAGAGCGATGCTGAGATAGAAGAACGGAATCAGCGGATTAATGACGGGTTGATTGAAGTAAGGCAATCCGTTTCTCATCAAGGTAACGAAGATCAACCCGAAGGATACCCCCACGACCAACTCGACGACCGTACCGAAGCGGCTGATTCCCTCCACGTTGGGTTCGGGCAGGTCGGGCAGGTCGCTGAGTTTCCAGTCCGCGGTGTTGGTCTTTTGCCCGACGTTCCCTGCGATCCAGAACCCTGCCGTTGTCCATGCGAAGGCGGTCAACAACGCCGACCATAAGTTATCCAGCAAGCCGGTAAGAACGGCGGTAATGACTTCGGGGATGCCCGGGTTGGAAAATCCCGTGACCGCTTCGAGGAATCCGGTGATCAAGGAGACCGTAACGAAAATCACCCCGACGACCTTCAACGTGTTGATGTAGTCGTCATAGTATTCGGGACCGATGACATATCTTTCTTTCCCGCGATAATTGCTGGCCAACACCCGTGGATGTCCAAGTTTCCTCAACTTCTCCAGTAACAATGCTTCGTTTTCCGGGTCCTGGGCGATCATATCCTGGATGTTCGCACTCAGTTCAGCCGAGACATCGTCACGCATCGCCAACGGCAAGCGTTTCGTCACGGCATAGATGTAACGTTCGATGTATTCTTTTTTCATGTCAGTTCTCCTTTAGGATCCATTCCATATTTTCTACTAGCGCCTTCCATTCTCTCAACAGAGACGCATAGGTCTCGATCCCCAAGGGACTCAAGACATAGTATTTCCTCGGCCGCGTCTCTGTGGTATCCCACTCACTCTTCAGTAGACCCTGGCTTTCCAACCTTCTAAGAAGCGGATAGAGCGTACCCGCCTCGATCTGCACACCCTTTTCACCTAGATCCTGCAGTAAAGAATACCCATATCGACCCTGGTGAAGTTGACCCAATACAGCCAAGACCTGCGTCCCCCGTTTGAGTTCGGCGATTAGGTTGTTTAGAATTGTTTCGTCGTTCATGATTTGACCTCATCAACACTTTACTGTGTATCATACACTATTGTCAAGTACTTAATAATACTTTTAATATAGATTGGTTTTACCGCAATCATGGGATATTCCATTTGACAACAAAAAAACCGATCATGGGGAATCGGTCGTACACCACATCATATGGTAGAGGTGAGCCGTGTATCATGATATCCACCAAATTGAGTCGAGATGGACTTAGGACAAAGTAAGTTACAAGACTCGCTTCTCTGTTCCTTATATGGGGGAGCGAACTACTTAGTCAAAAAAGCGATAATAAATGAGTTCTCGAAATCAACTCGATTAGGGGAACTTTCGTTATCGCCATTCATTCGAAACCTTGACTATTTGTTAGCTCCACTTAATACATAATGATGCTTTCAATATTATAATTATACTAATTCCCATCATTGAATAGACTGAAACATTTTGTACAAATCGATCATGCAGCTATCAAAGAATTTCCAAAGAAATCCTTGATAACAGAAATCTCCGCTTTGCTCGTAATCGTTCTTTGGTGGATTCTCAACTGAAAAATTACCAAGAAATATCAGTTTTTTAGGAATAATGCGTTTTGAGGTGTTAATCAAGTATATTCGATACACGTGTAATCGACCCGACTCATCAATGTCAAATCTCCTCCCCGTTTTTTCAAAGAACTGCTCTTCAATTGAACGATTTTTATCAATCGGCCTAAAAAGCATTGATAATGGTATTCTCCCAACAACAACATATTTCAAATCTAGGTACTCTTTCTCATTTGAAGGAAGAACATCACCATCGGTAATCTTAACCCACACAACGGGAATGATGTGTTCGGGAGACCATACTGTCTCATCTATTTTCTGGAAGAGGAAATAACGACCGTAGACCCCCTTCTCGCGTGCATAATCACTCTCAAGTTTATAAGCATAGACATCTCCGATTTTCCATTCACATTTATAGCTTTTGGGCTGTGATATCTTCTTCATCGGCGGCATCGGAGAATTCAGTTTGATCCGCAAGTCTTCCAGAATTTTATTTCGTTCTGGTGCTTTCTTCGGGTTTTCTCTTTCCCATCTTGCTTGATCAGTCCCCTTATCAATGCAAGCCAAGGCTTGTTCTTTGACTTCCGGTAGTAGTCGGCCCAGACTCCATTGTGTCTCTGCCAAAGCAAACCAAAACACCGGGCCATCATCGATGTCATTCAACATTGGCCGATATTCATCCAAGACTTGCTGGGTCGCTTCTTCGTTACTCTTTCCTTTTTTCAATAATTCCTTATACTGTTCCTTTACATCTTGTGCCACGTCATCTTGATACAACTTTGTTCCCCAAGCACTCATGATTTATCCTCCTTATTGTCCTGTCCAGTTAAGGTATTCATTATCAAACGCATTCTCAAAATACTTCAGTGTTCCTTTAGCTGCACTCATGTATACGTTGAGACTTGGATTCATAGGACTGATTCCATTAATTTGATTGTTCATTTCATTTGAAGCATTAATTGTATGACAACTCAACATCAATATTTGCTCTAGCCCGCGTGCTTCGAAATATGTTAGATTTCTAACTAGTGGAACAAAACTTAGATTTTTACGTGCTGGATTAGCCCTATGAGCAATTTTTCTTGCGGTTTCACTAGTTGTCCTTCCGATATACTGCACATTTTGCTCAACATCAATCAACGCATAAACTGTTTGATTATGTGGCAAGGTTGTGATTAACTCATCAACTCTTTCCAAACTTTTCTCAACAGCGAGCATTCCAACACCAGCCAAAGTCGTAACAATAGCTGTAAGCGCATCATCAATAGCTTCAGGTGGAATATTTGGAATAGGAAGCGGCATCAACTCATCTATGGTTGCAGCTCTATTTCCACTAGGATCAACAAATGTAATTGGGTTATTTAAGCTATAAGAGAAAATATTATTTTGGCAAATTGTAAGATGAAGTCGT
>DOUE01000011.1 GCA_003520745.1 Erysipelotrichaceae bacterium | reverse complement strand
TTTTCGTATACTGAAGTTAGGAGTGCCCTAGGTAATTCTTAGCTTCTTTTATTTTCTGTCTGATTGATGTATATTATCGTTGAAGAGATGTTTCAACCTTTGGGACAGTAATGATCCCGTCAAAAACCGATACGTCTTAGAACGTTTCTACGGTTCATCTCTTCATCAGACAAAAACGGGCTAAGAAACCATGAGGGACTCTTAGCCTTTTCTGTTTTTCAGGCATGAAGAGCAGAAAGACTCACGGAAGTAAGGACGTGGCTCCTTTTGGGATCATCATCCCGTCACAAAAAACGTCCAGCTTTCGCTTCTTTCCGACCACCTTGCTTACAACTAATGAGGGCGATGACCCTGGATCAAGAACGAAAATAAGGACGGAGGAAACCGAAAGAAGAGCTATCCCCTCAATGAAAGGAGAATGGAGTATGAAAGTATCATGCATCGCCGTCGATGTTTCCAAGGGAAATAGCCACATCCAAGGTTATATCGATTCCGACACGAGTTTTTCCAAGGTTCAGAAGATTGATCATGATCGATCGGGATTCAATGAGATTCTTACCTTGAAGTCGAAGTTGGACAAACAGACCGAGCAGACCTCCGTCGTCGTCTTCGAAGCGACGGGCGTCTACCACCGCGGACTGGAGAGTTTCCTAAAGGACAACGGAGTTGCGTACATTATCGTCAATCCGCTACAGTCCGCTAAGTTTCGCAAACAGGAGCTACGGACAAAAAAGACCGATAAACGAGACTGCAAGAACATCGCCAAAGTCTACTTCGCCAACGACTTCAGACAGGTCGCACCCGAAGACGAACTCTACTACACGCTACGCCAACTCAACCGCGAGTATGAAAACCTCTTAAATCACCTCCGCAAGGCGAAAGTAAGCTTCAACGAGGCGCTTGAGATCGTCTGTCCGGGGTATGAGAAGGTCTTCCCCGAACTCTACACGGAAAGCTCGCTCGAGATCCTCAAGAAGTTTCCTCATCCGAAGCAATTGGGTCGAAAAAGTATGCATTCCCTCAGTTCATTCCTTATGAAACATAATGAGCACCGCGAACTCTGGTGCGAAAAGAAGGCGGAGGAACTGATTCGATATACGCAGGAATGCGTTTCCGGTTGTCGGGAAGAGGACGTGAACGTGGATATTCTGATGAGTCAAATCAAGCAAGTCGAATATTATATCGAACTCTGTGATGCAACCCTTCAGAAGATGATCGAGCTTGCGAAACAACTGCCTGACTTCCGTCTCATTCAAAGTATCCCTGGAATCGGTGAAAACCTGGCGGCACGGATCCTGGCGGAGATCGGTGACATTCGAAGATTCAAAGGTCCGAAGCAATTGGTCGCGTACGCGGGAATCGATCCTATCATTTATCAATCCGGTAAGAATGATGGACTGCATCTGCATATCTCCAAGAAAGGAAACAAGCGGCTGCGTTGCCTTCTCTACCTCGCTGTGATGTGTAGTTTGAGAGTGAAGACGCAGGAATCAAGCATTCGGCAATTCTATCAAAAAAAGACGCACCAATCGAACGCGATGCGTCCGAAAGCTGCGTCGATAGCCTGCGCCAATAAATTACTGCGAATAATTTATGGCCTGTGTAAGACGGGTTGCGCTTACAAGTAATCCTCTTACATTACCATTATAATCCTTCAAACTAAAATTCCAACCCACATGATATTTTTAGTGCGGTTAACTTGAGAACCCAATTCAAAAAAATCACACTTGCTTTTTATTAACTAATTTTTGTGTTTCCATAAAAGAAGAAGCGCTATTGCGCTCCTTCAGGGGTGTATTTGAGAATCGGATGACGGGCTGCCAGGACATCGTCCACGCGTTTGATAGGCATGGTCTTAGGGGCGTCAAGGAGGACTTGAGGGTTCGAGTACGCGAGTGCGTGGATTTCTCGGAGTACGTCGATCGCTCTGTCCAGGGTTTCCTTGCTTTCAGTTTCCGTGGGTTCGATCATGAGGGCTTCATGGACGATGTTGGGGAAATACATGGTCGGGGGATGGATTCCGTAGTCCAGGAGGGCTTTTGATACATCTTTCGCTGTGATGCCGGTTTCGTCTTTGAGTTTCTGGCAACTGACCACGAATTCGTGCATACAGGGTCCTACGTAGGCGACAGGATAGAGATCGCTGAGTTTGGCCATCATGTAGTTGGCGTTAAGAACGGCGTTCTCACTGGCTTCTTTGAGGCCTTCGCCACCGAGGCTTAAAATATAAGTGAGCGCACGGATGTTGGTGAGGAAGTTGCCATAGAACGAACGCATGCGACCAATGGGGAACTCGCTGGAAACAGTGAGTTTCTTTTCTGTGGGATGAAGGGTTCCTTTAGGAAGGAAGGGGATGAGGCAGGATTTGACTCCGACCGGTCCGCTACCCGGTCCGCCGCCGCCGTGGGGGGTGGAGAAGGTTTTATGGAGGTTGAGATGGACGACGTCGAATCCCATGTCTCCGGGACGGGCGATGCCCATGATGGCGTTGAGATTCGCGCCGTCATAGTAGACCAAGCCTCCGGCTTCATGGACCAAACGGCTGATTTCAAGGATGTTTGGATCGAAGAGGCCTAGAGTATTGGGGTTTGTCAGCATCAATGCGGCGACTTCATCGCTGAGCGCCGACTTCAAGGCATCCACATCCACGCCGCCTTTGTCGTTGGAGGGGACGGAGATGACGGAATAGCCGGCCATCGCGGCGGATGCGGGATTGGTGCCGTGAGCGGAATCGGGAACCAATACCTTCGTCCGTTTAAGATCGTTGCGGTGTTGGTGGTAGGCATGGATCAGCAAGAGTCCGGTGAATTCCCCGTGGGCGCCGGCGGAAGGCTGGAGCGTGAACGCGTCCATGCCGGTGACTTCACATAATGCGGAAGAGAGTTCATCCATCGACTGGAGCGCACCGTTGACGGTGGATTCGGGTTGTAAGGGATGGATTTGGGCGAATCCCGCCAAGGAAGAGGTTTCTTCGTTGATCTTGGGGTTGTATTTCATCGTACAGGAGCCCAACGGATAGAAACCGTTGTCGACGCCGAAGGCTTGGCGTGAGAGTTCCATGTAATGGCGGACGAGATCGACTTCAGCGACTTCCGGGATGGAAGGGGTGCTTTGACGGGTCAACGCTTCATCGAACTCAATGAGTTCAACGTCGAGGGGAGGAAGTTCCGAGCAGCGTCGACCGACACTGCTGAGTTCGAAGATTAGCTTACTCATGCGAGCACCTCCTTCAGGATGGATACGACACGATCCAAGTCGTTTTTGGTGCTGGTTTCCGTGACGCACCAGAGGATGCCGGTTTCATCCAAGGGAAGACCGGAGAGAATGCCATGGCTCGAGAGGACGTCTTCGACCTTATGTGAAGAAAGAGGTCCGTCGGTGACGAATTCATGGAAGAAGGATGAATCATAGCGGAGTTTGAATCCGAGGGTGGATAGTTGATTGAAAAGGTAATGGGCTTTGGAGGTGCAGTGGGTGGCGACGTCCTTGAGCCCTTGTGGACCCATGGCGGCCAGATACATGCCTGCGGTCAGGGCGCAATGCGCCTGGTTACTGCAGATCGAACTGGAGGCTTTCTCTCTTCGGATATGTTGTTCACGCGCTTGAAGGGTCAACACGAAAGCGCGTTTACCATCCAAATCCTTGGTTTGTCCGACGATGCGTCCCGGTAAGCGGCGGACCATGTCGGTGGTCGTCGCCATATAGCCAAGGTAAGGACCGCCGAAAGACATCGGAAGTCCCAAGGGTTGCGCTTCGCCGACCGCGATGTCAGCGCCTTGTTCACGCGGGGTTTTAAGAACACCCAAGGTCATGGGGTTGGCGGAAACAATGACTTTCGCTCCCGCTTCGTGGGCGAGTTTCGCCAATCCTTCCACATCTTCCAAAATCCCGAAGTAATTGGGTTGTTGGAGGACAAGGCAGGCGGTTTCTTGGGTTAACAATGATTTCAGCGATTCAACATCCACTTTACCATCCTTGATCTCGACTTCCTTTACGGTGATCGGAAGCCATTGGGTATAGGTTTTCACCGTTTCCAAGGTTTCGGGATGGATCGATTTGGGAAGTAGGGCGACCGTGCGTTTCCGGTCGCCGGTCATATTGACGGCTTCCGCAACCGCGGACGCCCCGTCATAGACGGAGGCGTTGCAGGCATCCATGCCGGTGATGGCGCAGATCGAGGACTGGTATTCGAAAATGGACTGCAGGATCCCCTGCGATAATTCGGCTTGATAAGGGGTATAGGCGGTGACGAATTCTTCACGGGCGCTAAGTTGACGGACGACGGCGGGGATGAAATGGGATTCCGATCCCGCTCCGCGTAGGACGACATCATAGACCGTGTTGAGGGAAGCCAGATGCTTCATATGGCGTAGGACTTCGAGTTCGCTCTTTCCCTTTGGAAGATTCAGCGGACGCTGAAGCTTGACGTCTTGGGGAATCGAGGCATAGAACGACTGTTCGTCGATCCCCGCTTCCGCTAGCATCTTCTCCCGTTGTTCTTTGGTGTTGACGACGTAGGAAGCCATGTTAGTGTCCCTGTGCCAAAAGTGTTTCGTATTGTTTTTTGGTGAGCAGACCGGTACGATCGAAGTTTCCTTCGACCTTCAAAATCCAGGTCCCCATCGCGTCTTCATTCAGTTTTTCCGGCGTATTCACCAAAACGTCGTTGGTTTCGACGACCGTGCCGCTGATGGGCGAAATCAGGTCGCTGACGGCTTTGACGGACTCGACATCCCCGAAACGCGATGCTTCCATGACCTTATCGCCGGCTTCCGGCAGATTGACGTAGACGATGTCCCCTAAGGCGTGTTGGGCGTAGTCGGTGATGCCGACTTCGGCATGGTTGTCATCGAGGAATTTGACCCATTCGTGGGAGGCGGTGAAAAATGTGTTTTCCATGGTAATTCTCCTTTATTTACGTTTGTAGAAGGGGAGCGGGATCCGCTTGGCGGTCAGTATCCTTCCCCGAACATCCAATTTGAATTCCGGTGCGTCGATCGCTTCCGCATCGACGATCGCCATCGCGATCGCTTTGCCTAAGGTGGGACTCATCGTCCCCGACGTCACGAACCCGACTTCCTTGCCATCGACCCAGACCGGCGTATGTTCCCGTGCGATCCCGCGGTCGATCAGTTCAAGCCCGATCCGACGGCGTTTCGGGGCCAGTGACAGCGCATCTTTGGCGATGAAGTCTTCTTTATCCAGTTTCACGAACATCTTCAATCCGGCTTCCAACGGCGTGATCTCTTCGCTTAACTCATGACCGTAAAGGGGCATGGCCGCTTCCAACCGTAGCGTGTCGCGACACCCCAAGCCGCAGGCTTGTACGCCTTCGTCTTTCCCGGCATCCAGGATCGCGCTGAACAACACTTCGGTGTCCTTCGCATCGCAGTAGATCTCATACCCGGCTTCACCCGTATACCCCGTGGCGCTGACCAGGCAGGGGATCCCCGCCACGTTAACCTTGTCTTTGAAACTGTAGTAGGTTTCGGGAAGGTCGTTGCAGATCTTGGCGAGGACTTCCTTCGCCATGGGTCCCTGAAGCGCGACCTGGCCGACGTCTTCGCTGATGTTGGTGAGGGTGACTTCCCCGAAGAGATGCGCCCTGAACCATTCTTCATCCTTTTCGATGTTGGAAGCGTTGACGACGATCAAATACTTATTCTCATCCATGCGGTAGACCAATAAATCGTCGACGGTCGTGCCGTCTTCCTTCACTAAGATCCCGTAGCGTACGAATCCGATTTCCAAACTGCGATAATCGTTGGTGATCAGATACTGAAGGTTCGCCAAAGCGTCCTTCCCCTCCAGGATCAGCTCCCCCATGTGGCTCACGTCGAATAAACCGGCTTTCGTCCTTACCAAACGGTGTTCATGGAGAATCCCGTCGGGATAGTTGACCGGAAGCAAATACCCTGCGAAAGGGACGATGTTCCCTTTCAATGCCACATGCATGTCATACAACGGTGTTTTCTTTTCCATGGTGCTCCTTGCGCAAAAAAAGCGCACAAAGTAATGTGCGCCTTCGTTCCTTTTACCTGAAAGATTCTCCTTGCGGATTGCTTCTTCGGTGGATTTCTCGCTCTACGAAGTTTCGTCCAAATCCGGTCCTTTTGCCTGAGAGTTTCTGCGCTTTGCTCCTTCGGCTCCTATATGGTCTCTCCCGGATTCTTCATTCGATCTACTGTACCCATTATACGTTCAATGACGAGAAAACTCAATGAAGAGTCTTGCTTTTCTCGGCAAGGATCGCGGCGAGTTCGCCGATCGCTTCGCTCAACGTCGGGTGGGGGAATAGGATGGAGGAGGCTTGGGTGAAAGGGATCTTGTTTTCCATCAGGAAAGTGAAGAAAGGAAGGAACTCGGAAGCGTCGCTGAGGTAGAGTGAAACGCCCAGGATAAGGTTATTTTCATCGAGGTTGACACTGAGATAGCGTCGTCCGTCGCCTTTGATCTTCTGCTTGGCCGACGCTCCCAAGGGTTGTCTGAACGTACGGTAGGCGATGCCTTTGGCCTTGAGTTCCTCTTCGCTCATCCCGATCCAGGCGGCTTGTATCGGCGTGTATATCGCATTGGGGATGATGAAGGGAGGGCAGGGGGTCTGGTGGATCATATGTTCCATCGCCAAGAGCGCTTGGCGGGTCGCCACATGCGCCAACTGGATGCGACAGGACGCATCGCCGACGCCGTAGATGTGCCCAACACTGGTTTGATAGTTGGAATCGACCTGAATCAAACCGCGCTCCACGACCACTCCCGTTGCGTTTAGGTTAAGTCCGTCGGTGTTGGGAATCCGTCCCGCACAGAGGACGACCACGTCGAAAGTTTCGATCTGACCGTTGTATTCGACGGTGTAGTTCTCATCCTGCGTGATCTTGGTGATCGCGATCGACGTCATAATGCGTATGTTCTCTTTTTTGTAGTCCATCATCAGACTCTGAACCAAATCCTTGGGGGTGTTGGGTAAGATCCTCGCTTCTTTCTCGAAGATCGACACCTCGTGTCCCAAGCCATGGTACATCGCGGCCAATTCGATCCCGATGACCCCGCCACCGATCAACAGGATCTTTTTCCTGGAAGAAAAAGGTTGAAACAACGCGTCGTCGCTGGTCCACAGTTTCGCGTTTCCCGGGAAATCGAAGACCCGGTTCTTGCTTCCGGTCGCGATCAGAATGAAATCGGCCGTCAGTCTTTCCCCCCTCACTTCGATCGTACGGTCATCGACGAAGGTCGCTTCCCCTTGGACCAAACGGATTTTCTTGGCGGCGATCTGTTGGGTCAAAGTCGCGGTCAACTCCGCGACGATCTTGTCTTTACGTTCATACACCGCGTTTTCGTCGATCTGCGTCAGTCCATAATGGTTGCGTGNNCCTTTTCGACCAGGAGGGTTTCCCATCCTTCGCTTGCCGCCTTCAATGCGGCGGCCGTCCCCGCCGGACCGGCCCCCAGGATGATGATCTTTGTCATATCAGTCCCTCAGCCAGGCGATCAGTTCGACCGTGGCGACGTCGTTCATATCCGATGCTTCCAAGGCATCCGCGATGATCCGCGGATCCGGAACTAACCCCAAAACTTGTTTCTCCAGCTTCTCGATCCAGTTCACATCCATGGCATCGGAATAGATCCGGGCATGGATGATTTTATTCTGTTCGGACTGGAATTCCCAACGGATCGATCCGAAGGAGAGATAGGTTTCCAGTTTCAATTGTTTATCGAAATGCGCCCCGTAGAGCCAATCTTCGCTTTGAAAGAACGCGATCTTTTCTTTCGCCTCTTCCATCGGGAAAGGCATGCGATGGGTGATTTCCCCGTATTCTTCCCCCACGGCCAAGAGACAGGCCTGTTTGACATCCTCCAAACCGACGGGTTTCACATCGCACAGGTTCATGATCCTGGCTTTCACGCTCTCGACGCTTTTGCGCTTCAACTTCGCTTCGCTGACCGTCAAGTATTTCCCCAGTTTTTCCTTATCCACATTAAACAAGATGGTTCCGTGATGCAGACCGAAGCCGTTTCGTTTCAAAAAAGCGTTCCCCGAGACTTTCGCCCCGTTGATTTCGATGTCGTTGCGTCCGCTGACCTGGGCGTCAAACCCCAGTTTACCCAACGCCCGGGCGATGACGTTCATTTGCTTTTGGACATCGTAGTCTTTTTCTTCCAAAATGAAGGTGAAGTTCACGTTGCCCAGGTCGTGGTACACGGCGCCTCCGCCCGAAGAGCGGCGCGCCAGTCTTCCTCCGTCATCCATCAGTTTCGTGATCGCGACTTCGCTTTGGGCGTGTTGGTTTTTTCCGATGACCACCGTGTGGGCGTTTTGCCACAGGTAAAAACGCAAGGTGTTTCTCGGACAAGTCTCAAGCAGGAGTTCCTCGACGCCAAGATTGACGTAGGGGTCGAAGGAAGGGGATTGGTAGAGTTCGATGTTCATGGGGGTACCTCAAGGCAAATTATAAAGTCAAATCGCGAAACCGACAAGGTTCAAGCAGAAAACATGCAAGAAAGGGGTAAAGACGGTATACTATTGTTACTACGTGAGGTGAAAACATGCAACCGTTAACCCTGTTCTACTTGAAATTCTGCCCCTATTGCCACGAGGCGAAAGCATACATCGAGGAATTACTAAAGGAAGAGAAATATCAGAAGATCGAAATCCAATGGATCAACGAAGGCAAAGAGCGGGCGCTGGCCGATACCTACGACTATTACTATGTCCCGACCTTTTATCTTGGAAGAAAGAAACTCCATGAAGGCGCGATGAGTAAGGAAGATGTCCGCAAGGTCTTCGAGACGGCGTTGGCCAATGGCTAGAAAAAGCGTGTTGTATATCGCGGCCAGTCTGGACGGATACATCGCTTCCGAAGACGGGTCGATCGATTGGCTGGTCAAGTACGACAGTTCGATCAGCGGATATAACGAATTTATTACGGGTGTCGATACGGTGGTGATGGGATATACGACCTATCGTCAACTGACGGAAGAACTGAGTGTAGGGGAGTGGCCGTATGAAGGACTGGACGCGTACGTGGTCAGTTCAAGGGATCATGAGAATCGAAAAGAAGTAACTTTCATCAAGGATCCGATCATGCTTGTGGAAGAATTAAAGCATAAAGATGGAAAGACGATCTGGATCGTCGGCGGGGCGAAACTCGCCCATAACTTGTTTGAGTCGGGGTTGATCGATGAACTGGTCTTGACGATCATCCCGGAATCGATCGGGAAAGGGATTCCGTTGTTTCCAAAGACACCGATGACGTTTGATCTAATCCAAAGCAAGCAATATGGACCGTTCGTGGAAATCACCTACGCACTAAAATCAACCAACTAAGGATGATTCGAGATTGCGGATTTTAGTGTACATTTTCTTCCGTGGATGAAATAATGAAAAGAGAAAACGACGGGGAACGTACGATGTGGAAATGGTTTCGAAAGAAGAGGATCACAGACGGGGAGATCGAACTGATCTTGTCCGGTACATCGAAAGATCCCGATCCGGAAGGATGGGGCAATACTTTTCTCTATGACATCCTCGAACTGAAAACCGGGAAAATCATCGGGCGTTGCGACCTTCGGTTGGGCAATACGAAGACGTTGTATATCGGGGGGAACATCGGTTATACCGTCTATGTTCCCTATCGCGGGAAACATACGGCGGCCAAGGCCTGCAAACTGCTCTTCGACGTGGCGCGGGGCTTCGGGGTCAAACAGTTGATCATCACCTGCAATCCCGACAACCTGGCGTCCTATCGGACCTGCGAGTTGGCCGGGTGTACCTTGAAGGAAATCGTACCGGTTCCACTTGATCACGAGCTTTATCTTCAAGGGGATCGATATAAGGCCATTTTTATCAAGAATCTCGTTGAAAGCACGGACTGAAACGCATTGTTTCAGTCTTTTTTCGTATATAATAAGAGTGTACGAGGAAAAAACATGCAGAAATTCAACTATCACACCCACACCCTGCGTTGCGGACATGCGGCGGGGGATGATGAACAATACGTCAAGGCGGCGATCGCGGCCGGATATGAAATCGTCGGGTTCAGCGACCATTCGCCCTATCCCGGCGTCATCCATCCGGGGGACCGGATGCGGATGGACGAACTGGACGGATACCTCGCTTCGATCAAAGGGTTGGGCGAGAAATACAAAGACAGGATCGTACTGAAGGTCGGGTTGGAAATCGAGTATTTCCCCGAAATGGAAGACTTCTACCGCGAATTGAGGAAGGTCACGGATTATCTGATCGTCGGTCAGCATAACCGTATCCTGGATGCAATGGAATACGACAAGTGGTGCGACGACGAGGATGTCCTCTACTATGCCTGGCAGATCCGTCAGTGCGTCGAACACGGCTTCGCGGACATCATCGCCCATCCCGACTATTTCATGTTGGGGCGCAAAGGTTGGAGCGCGGCGTGTGAAACGGCCGCACGCGACATCTGCGCGGTTTCGCTTCGATACAACATCCCCCTGGAACTCAACCTCAACGGCTTGCGTTACGGGAAGCAACATTACGACGACCGTGTTTCGTATCCCTATCCGTATCGTCCGTTTTGGGAAATCATCAGTGAAACCCAGGCGCCGGTCATCTATGGCGTCGACGCCCACAAACCGATGAATTTCATGGAGAAGGAAAGATATGTGAAAGTCATGGAAGACATCAAGGATTTGGAATTGAACTTCATTTCGGATTTTAGGATCTAGGGTAGAGGAGGGGGAGCTTATGCGTCGTTTCTTCGGCTTTTTCGTCAGTAAACCGTTTACCATCCTTTTCATGATCCTGGCCGAACTCGGTCTTCTTTACTATGTCGTCTATACCTTCAGCGTACGCTTCGTGACGCTGTATAATTTTCTGGTCGTCCTGAGTGTCATCATCGTCGTTTACCTCATCAACCGCAACGACAATCCGTCCTACAAGCTTTCCTGGGCGGTGTTCATCCTGGCTCTGCCTTTATTCGGTGGATTGACCTATCTTCTATTCGGGGGGAGGAAAATCCCCAAGGCGCTGCGTGCCGGGATGATCCGTAACAACGCGAAAGGGGAGCCGATCCTGAAGCAGGATGAAGCCGTGCTCGAGGAAGTCGTCGCCGGCGACCCCGCCTTCGAACGCCAGATCCACTACATCCTGCGCAATACCGGCATGCCGGTCTACGCCGACACCGAGACGACGTATTTCCCGATCGGGGAAGAGAAGTTCAAGGCGATGAAGGAAGAGTTGCTGAAGGCGACGAAATTCATCTTCATCGAATATTTCATCATCAACACCGGGTTCATGTGGGACTCGATCGAAGAAATCCTGAAGGAAAAAGTGAAGGAAGGGGTCGATGTCCGCGTCATCTACGACGACGGTGGGTCGATCCGACTCCCGCGGAAATTCCTGTACCGTTTGCGGATTTCCGGCATCAAAGCCTATCGGTTCAATCCGATGTCGGCCACCCTGGCGATCCAGATGAACAACCGCGACCACCGCAAGATCTGCGTTATCGACGGGAAGGTCGGTTTCGTGGGCGGCATCAACCTCGCCGACGAATACATCAACAAGAAACTTCGTTTCGGACATTGGAAGGATTGCGCCGTGATGCTGAAGGGGGAAGCGGTCTTCAGTCTGACCGTCATGTTCCTGCAGTTCTACCACTACCTCTCGAAAACCACGGAAGACTACCAACTCTATCGGGCGGATTTCTCATCGGATCCGATCGTAAGCAAAGGCTATGTCCAACCCTTCACCGATAGTCCGACCGACGACGAGTTGGTCAGCGAAACCACCCATCTCAACATGATCAACGCCGCGCGTTCCTACATCTACATCATGACCCCGTATCTGGTCATCGGGCACGAGATGACGCAGGCGCTCATCAGGGCCGCCAAGAGCGGGGTGGACGTGAAAATCATGGTTCCGCACATCCCCGACAAATGGTACGTGTTCGCCGTGACGCAAAGCAGCTATGAGGAATTCACCAAGAACGGGGTGAAGATCTATGAATACAAACCCGGGTTCCTGCATTCCAAGGTCATGGTCAGCGACGACAAGGCGGCGATCATCGGGACCTCAAACCTGGATTTCAGAAGCTACTACCTCCATTTCGAATGCGGGATCCTCTTTACGGATCATCCCGTCCTTCGCGAAGTCAAACGCGATTTCGTCGATACCTTGCAGAACTGCATCGAAGTCACCTACGAAGATTGCCTGAAAGTGAATTTCTTCGTCAAGTTGGGACGCGCGATCCTGAAACTCTTCAGCGCATTATTATAAAAGGAGAACCCCATGAACATCGCATTGGTATTGGAAGGCGGCGGCCTACGCGGAAGTTACACCGCCGGCGTCTTGGTTTGGTTGATCGAGCAAGGCATCGAAGCGGATACGGTCGTCGGGATTTCAAGCGGCGCCATGCATGCCTGCCACTATGTATTGAAAGACATCGAAGCCTTGAAGTTGACCTCGATGAAATATGCCTCCCACAGACACAACGTCGGATGGTATCCGCTTTTGCATGAAGGACAGCCGGTCGGATACGACTTCCTTTTCGAAACGGTCATCAAGGAAATCTTGAAATTCGATGTGAATAAACTGCGTGCCCAAAAACAAGCGGTCGAATTCGGGGTCTATGACTTAAGCATCCAGAAAACCATCTGGAAGAACCAATTCACCATGGACGAAGACATCCGGTTCCTAAAGGCCGCGTGTACGCTACCTTTAGCCGGACGCAACGTCAAGATCGGCGATACCTACTACCTGGACGGAGGCGTCACCACCATGGTTCCGATCGGTCGGGCGAAAGAACTGGGCGCAAAGAAATTCCTGGTCGTCGTCACCAAGGACCCCGGCTTCGTCCGAAAACCCAACAGCCCTTTCCTTCAGTTCGTTTTGGATCTGATGTACTTCAAATACAAGACTCTGCTTAAGGATTTCCGTGCCCGGACGCAAGTCTATTACGACGAGATGAACGAAGTGCGCGCCCTGCAGGATGAAGGCAAGGCCATCCTCCTTCAACCGACGCGCGACTGCGGGGTCAAGCGTTTCTCCGGCACCGAACAACAGATCATCGACATGTTTAACCTCGCCAAGGAAGACTGTGAGAACCGTAAGGAAGAACTCCTTGCGTTCTTCGCGAAGTAACATGAAGAAAATCGTACGGATCGGATTCATTGCGTTGTTGGCGCTCGTCGTTTTCGGTGTCTCCACTTATTTCTATCTTCAATCCGATTTACAGAAACTCGCCAAGACCGAAATGAATGATGTCGATCTGTCCAAGATCGACGATGGGGTCTATCGTGGTGAATCCTCGCATTTCCCCGTCATCGTAAGCGTCGAAGTCACGATCCAAGACCATCGTATGACCTCGATCATCCTAATAAAGCACATGAACGGACAAGGCGCACCGGCGGAAAGCATTATCGACGATGTCCTTTCGAGCCAGTCCCTGGACGTGGATGTGATCTCAGGGGCGACCTACAGCAGTCAAGCCATCCTTCAGGCGATTTCACGTGCGCTTGAGAAATGAGCCGAAAGGAGGAACGCATGGTTAAAAACTACCGGATTCAAAATGCGAACGCCCCGAAGGAACAACCGGGCGATATCGCTTCGTTTCTCCGTATGAGTTTGGATTCGCATAAAATCATCACGCTTTTCACCAACGACCTCGATCCCAATCAGTTCACCTGCGGGATCGTCGCCGCTTTGTCGGAGACCGGTGTGGTTTTTTCAAGGATCGACGTCTACGGATCCAACGATGGGATCGCCTGTCTCCCCGTCGACATCATCTACCGTGTCGAAGCCGACACCCCGCTGATCCAACGGGTCGCGACCTTGTGGAAACTCAACGGCGAAGAAAACACCGTCTATGAATCCTCGGGGAATGAACTGTTGCGGGGCTTTCTGAAACAAGCCTATAGCGCCCAGAAAGTCGTCTCCATGGAAATCATGGATAGCCGCCGCTATGATGTATGCGGTCTGATCGGGAAATTGGATGAGACGTTCGTCAACGTGAACCTGTTGGACGGTAATGGCAATCCGACGGGTACGAGCCTGGTCCTCATCGAAAGCATCACCCAGGTCGTCATGGACGCGAAGGAAGAACATACGATCCAACGTCTGTACGAGTATCAGAAGAGGGTCGGGAACTTAACGTAAGGGAAAAAGAGCGGACATTCGCTCTTTTTCGTATGTGGATTTCATAAATCCAAGGGAAACGATGGAAAACCCGGTCATTCTTTCCATCGTTTCCCGACGCGCTATGAAAGTCCGATCCGTTTCGATAGAATGAACCCGCGGAGGTTCACTATGAGGAAATTGAAATTCATCGCCATGGATGTGGACGGCACCTTGGTCGATCAAGACAAGAAGATCCGTCCGTTCACGAAAGAAACCCTGCTTAAGGCGCAAGAAGCCGGCTACACCTTGATCCTGGCTTCCGGCCGACCGGAAAACGGGCTTCAATCCTATCGGAAAGAATTGGAGATGGACCGCTACGGCGGTCTGCTTGTGGCCTATAACGGAAGCAAGGTCATCCAAGTGCCGGGGGACAAGGTCCTCTACAATCAAGCGTTGACCCATGAAGAAACGTTGAAGGTGCTTAACCACGTCAAGAACTTCGACGTCACCGTGATGATCGACAACGGATCCAAGATGTTTACGGAGAACCTGGACGGGGTGAACGTGGTGAAGGAGGCCAAGAACAATTCGCTTGAGTTGATACGGGTCGACGATCTTAAGGCGAACCTCGACGGTGATCTCAACAAGATCCTGACCAGCGGGAAACCCGAGTATCTACGCAGCGTGTTCGATGAACTGTACGCTCCGTTTCGCAATGAACTCAACTGTATGTTCACGGCGCCGTTCTATGTGGAATTCACCGCGCAGAACGTCGATAAAGGGTTTGCTTTGAAGCATGTCCTGACTTCGTTGGGGTATGAACACCATCATCTGATCGCGTTCGGGGATGCGGAGAACGATCTCTCGATGATCCGTTATGCGGGGATCGGGGTGGCAATGGGGAACGCGGTCGAACCGTTGAAAGCCATCGCGGACCATGTGACCCTCAGTAACCTAGAAGACGGGATCGCCCATGCGCTATTGAACTTTCTGCCTGCATTCAACTAATGGAAAAAAGTCCGATGCGGACTTTTTTCAGGTTTCATCCTAGAGATATCGATTCTCTACTTGACGCTCCATCCTCCATCAAGTAGAATGAAACAAACTTGTCAAGTTTTCATGAAAGGGAAGTACATGGAGAATCTTCAAAAGAGGAAGTTCGGTTTATTGACGACCACGGCCATGATCGTCGGGATCGTCATCGGTTCGGGGATCTTTTTCAAGACCGATAACGTTCTGGCAGCCGTGGACGGATCGGTGTTTCTGGGGGTATTGGCATGGATTCTCGGTGGCATCGGGATCATTTTCGGAGGTCTCACCATCGCCGTTTTGGCCAAACGCGACGAAAACGTCGGCGGTTTGATCACGTATTGCGAAATGACCTGGGGGAAAACCTTGGGATATCTCGCGGGTTGGTTTCAAACGATGTTCTATTATCCGGCGCTGGTCGCCGTCGTTTCCTGGGTCGCCGCGATGTATCTTTCCGAATTGTTCGGATGGACCGCTGAGGGCACTTTCTTCGGCGTCGCTTTTTCCTGGGTTCCGGCCTGGGGCTATCCGTTTTCCTTGACCGAATGGGTCGTGACGTTGCTCATCATCGTTTTCTTGTTCGTTTTCAATATGTTTTCGACCAAATCGGCCGGTAAGTTCCAAAGTTTCGCGATGATCGTGAAAGTATCGGCTTTATTCGTATTGGCGTTCGTCGGTCTGGTCTTCGGGAATCCCGTCGAAGTCATTCATTTCGCGGACGCGGGTTTGATCGGTGGCGGATTCTTCGCCGCCCTGGTCCCGATCGCCTTCGCTTTCGACGGATGGCAGGTCGCCCCTTCGATCGCCCATGAAATCAAGAATCCGAAACGCAACCTGCCGTTGGCGCTGACCTTCGCGCCGCTTTTGATCATGTTGATCTACATCGCGTATTTCGTCGGTATCAACGCCGTTTTAGGCCCGAGCCAAGTCATGGAACTCGGCAACAACGCCGTGAGCGTGTTCGCCCAGAAGTTCTTCGGCAACGTCGGATACCGCGTCGTGCTGGTCGCCGTCGTCCTGTCTGTACTGGGTACTTCCAACGGGTTGATCCTGGGCTATATCCGTCTTCCGTATGCCTTGGGTCTGCGCAACGAAATGTTCTGGAGCGAAAAGTTCGCCAAGCTCAACCTCCGCTTCGACATCCCGTTCTTTTCCGCCGTGTTCACCTTCGTCGTCAGCATGTTCTGGCTGCTTCTTCACTTCGCCAGCACCACGGGGTCGATTTTCATGGGGTGGACGATGTTCAGCGGGATGTCGGTCGACGAGATTTCGATCGTCCTCATCTACATCTTCATGATCCTGATCTATTTCGGCGTCTTGAAGCAGTTCTTTCAGAAGAAAGTCGATTCCTGGGTCTTCGGCGCACTCTTCCCGATCCTCGCGATCCTAGGGGCCGCCACGGCGGTCTATGGCGGTTTCCAAAGCCCGAAAGTCGCCGTTTACCTCACGGTTTCCATCCTTGGCATCGTCGCCGGGCTGCTTGTGAAACCCAAACATTCCTAAAATCAGAAAATCCGGGCGTCTCTGTTCACAGAGTCGCTTTTTTTATGGTCGAAACGTTAAAAAAGGGGTATGATAGAAGTATCTAGAGTATCTTGTGAAAGGGGGAAAACCATGAACCCTTGTATCATCACGGACCAAATATCGCAAGATTTTGAGTTTGCGCTCAACGCCATCTCGGAAGAGGGGGTCCATCGGATCGAAATCCATTCGCTCTGGGGGAAGACCATCGAAGAATTGGACGACGCTACCGTCGAAAAAGTGAAGAACCTGATGAATTTCTACGGGATGAGCGTCACGTGTCTGGCGTCGACCTTGTTTATGATGCTGCCGCTGCATGACGAAGATGTTTTGACCGATTTCAGTCCCACCTTCAAGGTCATCAAGGGCGATTTGGCGACCCACATGAAATACCTTCAACGCGCCATCGACATCGCGCATAAGCTCGATTGTCCGCGGATCCGGGTTTTCCCGTTCCGCGCGCCGGAGAACCGCAAGATGCTTGGGGACAAGTTCGACATCGAAGCGATGGCCATCCTGTTGACTCCGGCCGTCCGTTTGGCGGAAAGGGAAAACATCACCCTGGTCGTCGAGAACTGTCCTTATTCCCATCTTCCCAAAGGCAAGATGACGGCCGACCTGGTGAAACGCATCGATTCCCCGAATTTCAAACTGCTCTATGATCCCGCCAACAGTTATCGCGCCAACATCGTCCGCATCCCGTTCCGCTATCTGGAAGGGTCCCTGGTCGAAGAATTACGCCTGATCCTGCCGTGGGTCGATCATCTCCATATCAAAGACTATCACTACGTGGACGGGCTCACCAAACCCTACCTCCATGTCCCTTTAGGCAAAGGGGAAGTGCCCTATGCCCAACTCTTGCGGATCCTTCACGACAACGGTTATACCGGCGCGTTGAGTTGCGAACCCGAGGTCGGGTTCGAAGGTACGATGGAGAGTCTGAATACCCTGCGCAAGCTACTACGTACGTTATAAAGCCGGACTCGACGAGCCCGGCTTATTTTATGTTGAATTTGGTCCACGGAAGATTGCGCGGCGGATTCGACGTGAAATCCATGATTTCTTTCGTCACCGGATGGGGAAAGGATAATCTGACCGCCCATAATGCGATCTGCTGGCCCGGTTTCGCGTTACGGTTGTAGCGGGCATCCCCCCAGAGAGGATTCCCTCTGGATGAGAACTGGACCCGGATCTGATGGGAGCGACCCGTGATCAATTGAATCCTCACAAGCGACAAGTTGAGATCATGCTTGATCAACCGATACGACAGTTCCGCATCCTTGCCCTCGGGATCGTCGCTCCGTACGACTTTCGACGTATTCGACTTCTCGTCTTTTTTCAACGTGTCCTTCAATACCCCCTCGTCGGAAAGCTTCCCCTCGACGATAGCCAGGTATTCCTTGGTGATTTCATGCTTGCGGATCGATTCGCTCAATCTCCCCGCGGCCTTCGACGTCTTCGCCAACACGACGACACCGCCGACCGGCCGATCCAAACGATGGACCAAGCCCAGGTAGATGTTCCCGGTCTTCGCGTATTTTTCCCGCAAATATCGTTTACCCAAGGTCAGCAGGTCGACATCGTGGCTCTCGTCTTCCTGCATCGGAAGATTCGCCTCTTTCACGACCACCAAGAGGTGGTTGTCTTCATAGAGGACGTTCATTCCAGACTCATCCTTCCGTAGATCCCGCACGGTAAAATCCAACCCTTCTGGGAAATCGGCAAACCGATTTCCCCTGCGACGATGGTCGCCTGGGGAAAGCGCGGTTTCAAGCTTAGGTTCAGGATGTTTTCCAACACGATGCTGGAAAACCCGGTAGTATAGGCATTGACGCAGAAGAAGAGCGGATCGGGGTCCAGGATCTTCGCGCAGGCTTCCACCAACTCGTACAACTGGTCTTCCAACTTCCATATTTCACCGTTGGGACCCCGTCCGTAACTGGGCGGATCCATGATGATCGCATGGTAGGTCCGTCCGCGGCGTTCCTCGCGGGCGATGAACTTCATGACGTCGTCCAGGATGTAGCGGATCTTCGCGTTTTCCAGATGACACAGGGCTTGGTTTTCCTTCGCCCATTGGATCATCCCTTTGGAGGCGTCCACATGGACGACTTCGGCTGCATCGGCGCTGGCGCAGGCCATGGTCGCGCCACCCGTATATGCGAACAGGTTCAACACCCGGATCTCGCGCTTCGCACTTCGTATCTTCCCCTGCATCCATTCCCAGTTCACAGCTTGTTCGGGAAAAAGACCCGTATGTTTGAATCCGGTCGGGGAAACTTTGAACGTCAGTTCGTTGAAACCGATGGTCCAGACTTCGGGGAATTTCTTCTTGAATTCCCATTCCCCGCCGCCGGCTTTACTGCGGTGATAATGGGCGTGCGGCTTTTTCCACAACCCGTGTTCATCGGTGATCGGCCAAACCGCCTGGGGGTCGGGCCGGCGCAGGACGATCTCGCCCCAGCGCTCCAGTTTCTCCCCGTTCCCGGCATCGATGCATTCGTAGTCTTTCCAATGGTCGGCGATTTGTCTCATGGTGGATCTCCTTCACTTGCGATTATATCATAAAGCAAAAACGCCCGAGGGCGTTATCGTAGAACTGGCTGGGGTAGAAGGGATCGAACCTTCGAAATGTCAGAGTCAGAGTCTGATGCCTTACCGCTTGGCGATACCCCAATATCGAAATGGCAACTCTTATTTTAACCATTTTAGGGTTTAAAATCAAGAAACTTCGCGATAAACTAGAAGTATGTTTCAAACTATACTATAATTACAACGCAAGAAGGGAGTTTACTATGAACAACGTCAGAACACGCTTCGCGCCTAGCCCTACCGGATACATGCATATCGGGAACCTGCGTACCGCGCTGTACGAATATCTGGTCGCCAAAGGACAAGGCGGCGATTTCATCCTACGCATCGAGGACACCGATCAGAACCGCTATGTGGAAGGCGCCATCGAGATCATCTATGATACGTTGAGGTCGGTCGGGTTGATCCATGACGAAGGACCGGATGTCGGAGGGGACTTCGGACCCTATACCCAATCCGAAAGACTTGGCATCTATAAAGAATACGCCGTGAAACTCATCGAGGCCGGCGGGGCGCATTACTGTTTCTGCAGCGAAGAGGACATCGCGAAACAACGCGAAGCCGCGGATGCCGCGGGTACCCCGTTTAAATTCCGCGACCCCTGTCACCGCTATACGCCCACCGAGGCGCAAGCCAAGGTCGACGCCGGGTCGTCGTATGTCGTCCGTCAAACCATCAAACCGGGGGAACCCTGCGTCTATCACGACGAAGTCTACGGCGAAATCACGGTCGAACGCGAAATCCTCGATGAAAGCATTTTATTGAAGTCGGACGGATTCGCCACCTACAACTTCGCCAACGTCATCGACGACCATCTGATGGCCATCACGCATGTCGTGCGCGGGAACGAGTACCTTTCCTCGACCCCGAAATACAACCTGATCTACGATAGTTTCGGCTGGCAGCGTCCGACCTACGTGCATCTGCCCCCGGTCATGAAGGATGAACAGAACAAGTTGTCCAAACGCAACGGGGATGCGTCGTTTCAGGATTTGGTTTCCAAAGGCTATCTCGGAAAAGCGATCCTCAACTACATCGCCCTTTTGGGATGGAGTCCGGAGACCGAACAGGAAATCTACACTTTGGAAGAACTGACGAAGGCGTTCTCGGTCGCGCGTTGTTCGAAGTCGCCGGCGATCTTCGACATCGAGAAACTCAAATGGATGAACGGCATGTATCTGCGTGCCTTGAGTCTGGACGAATTCCACGAACTCGCCCTGCCTTGGTTGAATCAAGCCATCCATCGCGTCTGCGATTTGAAGGAAGTCTCCAAGATCCTTCAGCAACGGGTTTCCGTGTTGGGTGAGATCCCGGAAATGGTCGATTTCATCGATGAGCTTCCTGAATATGACGTAGAGATGTATTTCCACAAGAAGATGAAGACGGATAAGGAAATCTGCATCCGTTCGCTGGAAGCTTCGCTGGAGGTCTACCATGCGATCCAGAATTGGGAGAGCGTGGATGAACTTCAGGCGAGTATACAAGCCTTGCCGGAAAAACTCGGGCTCAAGAACGGACAGGTCTACTGGCCGATCCGTACCGCGATGACCGGTAAACAATTCACTCCCGGAGGTGCGCTTGAAATGCCGTACATCCTGGGTAAGGAAGAAGCGATCCACCGTACGAAAGTCGGTCTGCATAAACTCAGAGAAATCAAATAGCCCCGTCAAACGGGCTTTTTTCATGATTTTCAGTTCGAGCGAAAGAAGTTCTTGCGGCAGTAGGATACTCCACTTATAATGGACATAATCGAATCAAGGGGAAAATCATGTTGGATAAAAAAAGAAGTGCAGGGTTCACACTTGTCGAACTCATCGTCGTCATCGCGATTCTGGCGGTTCTCGCCATGATTCTGATCCCCAACATCACCGGCTACATCGCCAAAGCCCAGGAATCCGTCTGTCTCAGCAATCGCGGGACGCTCAAGCGGATCTACTCGGGATACACGATCCTGGAAAACAAAAGCGTCGCGGACAATACGGTCGGCGTCGGGTTTTTAGCGGACGAAGGGTACCTGAACGAAGCGCAGGCGCAAAGCGACACCTTGAACAAAATGATCTGGCGCGTGTATGACAACGGCGCGGTGGACGTGTTCTGCGGCGAAGGGGAAGCCGCGGTCGCGACCTATCTCTTCCACAGTCCGTTCGATACGATGGACGATATCAAAGTGTTGACCGGTTCGTGGGAAGTGGTCGACGGCGTTTTGAAACCGACCAAGAACGGTGAAAACCGCGCGATCTTCGAAGGGACGTCGGGTACGGACTATACCGTGGAAATGAACGCGGTCTATCTCTCGGGGGCCAAGGGGCAAAGCGGCTATGGCATCTACTACCGTGCGAGTGAAGAATCCGCCATCAGCGGCTATGCTTTCCAGTACGATCCCGGGGCGGGCAACGCCTTCGTGGTGAGGGAAGTCAACAACGGGAAAGAATCGGCCACCATCCAACGTGTCACGATGTCAAGCACGATGGGGAAGGATTTCGACATCACCGAACCGCACGACATCAAGATCGAAGTCGTCGGCGACAAGCATGTGATCAGCGTCGACGGCAAGAAAGTGTTGGAGTTTGTCGACGATACCTTCAAGAGCGGATCGGTCGGCGTACGGACCTGGAATGATTCCAAAGTCCTCTTCGACGAAGTCACCGTCACAAAAAAGTAAGCACGTCCCTCGACGTGCTTTTTAGTCCGCTATTTCTTTTTGGTTTCGGATGAAGGTTTGAAGGGAATCGATCTGCATTCTGCGCTCTTTCGCGACGGCTTCAAGGTCGCCCGGATGTTTCTGGTTGATCGCCTTGATCGCATAGTCGGCCATGACCTGGGCATGTTCGCGCATGTGCGCAACGCCGACGGCTTGTCCGCATACCCTCAAAACGGAAATCTTGATTGGATCCTGGACGGAATCGACGAGCTGGTGGACGGCGAACCCGGCGACCCGGACATCGTACGCCCTTCCTTCGCCCTTCATCTTCGCCAAGGCGACCTGAAACGCGGAATCGATCGTCTTCGTTTCAAGTTCGCTCAACTGCGCTTCCTTCAGGTTCCTTCTCGCCGTTTCGATCGACCATTCCACAAGCAAAGCCTGGCTACTTGAAAGGATCAAGGTCTCCAATTCCTGACGCAATGCCGGTTCATCCTGGATTCTGAGTTTCGATTTCGCCATAGGGCCTCCTTTATGAAAAGACGACAGTGCCTGTCGTCCGTGTGTACGATGGTAGCCCGTACGGGGTTCGAACCCGCGAATCCATGCGTGAGAGGCATGTGAGTTAACCGCTTCTCCAACGGGCCGTGTCTTTACTTATTTTACGACCAAGCGGCATGAATATCAAGAACTGCTTTTCGTAGGATTTTAATCGAATGTTAATCTTTTAGAAAAGGAATCTCAATCTGCCTCGTGTAAACTCGATCTTGTGAAAGCGAGGACAAACAAAATGAAGAAAGCGGTGAAGATCGGGTTAGGAATGGTAGGTGCGGTGGCGATTCTGTATGGTCTGAAGGAAGGGAAAGAAATTTTGGATTATCAGGCGAAGATGAAGAAGCTCGAGATCGAGACCTTGGATGTCTGTGACATCGAAGACGGCGTCTATGTCGGAAGTTACGATGCGAACGTGATCTCCGCAAGCGTCAAGGTGACGGTGAGCGGGGGGAAAATCGAATCGATCGATCTGACTTCGCACAAATACGACCGGGGCGGACCGGCCATCGCGATCGTCGACGAAGTGATCCAAGCCCAATCGTTGGACGTCGATGTCGTCAGCGGGGCGACCAACAGCAGCAAGACGATCCTCAAGGCGATCGAAAACGCCTTGCGTAGTGATCCGGTCGAATAATCCAACCTGTGACAAGTAAGCTTCGAAGCGTTGCCAATCCGCCGAAGATGGCGTCCCGTACTGTTAAGAAAGGGTGAAGTTTGGTATAATGTTTCGGAGGTGATGACATGTCTTTTTTAGAGAATCTGAATGCGAATCAAAAACAGGCGGTTTTGACGAAAAGCCGTTATGTTCGTGTCATCGCGGGTGCCGGAAGCGGCAAGACGAGGGTGCTGACCACCCGGATCGTCCATTTGGTGGAAGACCTGGGCGTGGCGGCGAATTCGATCGTCGCGATCACCTTCACCAACAAGGCGGCCAATGAAATGAAGGCGCGGATCCAGCGCATGCTGGGGGATGTCTCCGCAGGGGTCCACCTCAGCACCATCCACTCGCTTTGCGTGCGGATTTTGCGGGAAGATTGCCCGGCGATGAACCTGCCGCGCAATTTCACCGTGTTGGACCAAGACGATCAAAAGAGTATACTCAAGGAAGCCTATAAGGAGATCGGACTGGATCGGCAGAAATACAGCCTCAGTTCGATGCTGGATTATATCGGGAACAACAAAGGTGCGGAAATCACGGTCGAACGCGCCATGATCCTGGCCGGGGAACACTTCGGCGAAAAGGAAAAAGCACGGGTCTATGAATATTACGTCAATCGTCAAAAGGCGCTCTATGCGCTGGATTTCGACGACTTGCTGTTGGTGACGGTCAAAATGTTCGACCTCTTCATGGACATCAAGCGGAAATGGCAGCGCCGTTTTTCCTTTATCCACGTGGACGAGTTCCAGGACATCGACAAGGTCCAATACAAACTGATCAAGCAATTGGCGGGGACGGAGAACGAAATCTATGTGGTCGGCGATCCCGACCAGACCATCTATACCTGGCGCGGCGCCGATGTCAACATCATCATGGACTTCGAAAAGGAATTCACCCCGACCGAAACCATCATCCTGAACGAGAACTACCGTTCGACCCCCGACATTCTCAACGGGGCCAACTCGATGATCAAAAACAACAAATACCGGGTCGAGAAAGACCTGTATACCAACCGTTCCCCCCTTGAGAAGATCACGCACAGCACCTTCCCGGGGGAAGAACACGAGGCGCGATGGGTCGCGGAGAAATGCAAGCAACTCAAAAGCCAAGGTCAGTCCTATTTAAGCATGGCGATCCTCTACCGTTCCAACTATCTTTCCCGTTCGATCGAAAAAGGCTTGATCGAAGCGCATATCCCGTACATCATCTATGGCGGGACGCGCTTCTTCGAACGCGAAGAAGTCAAAGACATGCTGAGTTATCTGCGCATGATCACCCATGGCGACGACCTCGCCTTGATCCGCTCCATCAATAAGCCCAGAAGAGGCATCGGGGATAAGACATTGGACACCCTTCGCGAGGCCGCGAAGCGCAATAACCGGTCGATGTACGATGAAATGAAGGCCGAGCGGCACTTTAGCGGGAAGATGCAAAGTTCCCTCGATAAATACTGCGTCATGATCGAAAAATGGCGTGCCAAGGCCGCGGAGTCCACCTTGATCCAACTTTTGGAGATGGTCGCCAACGAAAGCGGACTCAAAGCTCTGTTGGAAGAGAACCACGAAGTCGACCGTTTGGAAAACATCAAGGAACTCATCAACGACGTCGAAACCTTCTCGCTCAACTATCCCGATTCGAAATTGGACGAATACCTTCAGATGGTCAGTCTTTACGGCGACCGCTCCGAAATCATGGGCGGGGATTTCGTCCAACTCATGACCGTGCATGCGGCCAAAGGTCTGGAATTCGACACGGTCTTCGTGGTCGGACTGAGCGACGGTGTGTTCCCTAACGAGCGTGCCATGAGCGAAGGCCACCGCGGCATCGAAGAAGAGAGACGTCTGGCTTATGTCGCCTATACCCGTGCCCGCAATAAACTCTACCTGACCGACAGTCAGGGTTTCAGTATGATTTTAGGTAAACCCCGGACGCGTTCGCGTTTCGTGGACGAGGTCGACGAGGACCACATCGAACACATCGGCGTCAACTTCGAATATGCCGTACCGAAAGAAACCAAACTCAAGTTCACCGAGAAAGTCTTCGCGACGAGTTTCCCGGATGAAACCGTCAAGAAACCCCGCGTTAAAATCAAGAAGGGGGATTTCGTTTCCCATCCCCAATACGGAAAAGGCATCGTCATCAAGCTGGGCGCCGACGGGATTGCCGACATCGCGTTTGATTTCCCCCACGGTGTCAAACGCATCATGGCCGCCCATCCCTCGCTGAGTAAAGAAGGAGGCGTGGCATGAGTAAAGAAAGAATCGACGCGTTGCGTCGCTTGATCCGCCAATACAACACCGAATACTACGCCTACGACCAACCCTCCGTATCGGATGCGGAATACGATCGGGTCATGCATGAACTGCAGGAATTGGAAAAGCAATTCCCCGAGTACGACGACCCCGAATCCCCTAGCCAAAAGGTCGGCGGGGCAATCCTGGATTCCTTCCGCAAAATCAAACACAAACGCCCCATGCTGAGCCTGGGGAACGTCTATAACCGCGACGAAGTGCTTGCGTTCGTGCAACGGGTCAAAGAAGAAACAGGGAACGAAGACATCGTCGTCGAACTGAAAATCGACGGATTGGCGATGTCCGTTTGGTATGCGGAAAAGAAACTAAGCTACGCGGTGACGCGCGGCGACGGGGAAGTCGGCGAAGATGTCACCCACAACGTAAAAACCATCAAATCCCTGCCGACGACCCTCGACATCGAGAGTGAAATCGAAGTGCGAGGGGAAGTCTATCTGCCCAAGAAAAACTTCGATGAGATCA
>DOUE01000041.1 GCA_003520745.1 Erysipelotrichaceae bacterium | reverse complement strand
GGCACCTTCGCTTGGGAAGGACGCAAACTCACTTCTTTCGACAAAACCGGACTAGCGGTTTCCTATACCTATAACGAAAACGGCATCCGCACCTCCAAGACCGTCAATACCGGCAACGATGTTACCACGAATTATCGCTTATCCGGAGACAGAGTCACCTTTGAGCAAACCGGATCGGATACGATCTATTATGTCTATGATACCCAGGGTCAATTGATCTCGATGATTCTGAACAACGTGGAATATGCCTATCTCCGCAATGCGCAGAACGACATCGTCGGACTGATCAATAGCGCAGGCGTTCAAGTGGTTTCCTACACCTACTCCACCTGGGGCGAAGTACTCTCCATCACAGGAACCTTGGCTTCAACCGTAGGGCAACAGAATCCCTACCGTTATCGCGGATATCGCTACGATTCGGAAACAGGACTCTACTACCTCCAGAGCCGCTACTACAACCCACAATGGGGGAGATTCATGAATGCGGATGGCGATCTTAATTTAAGTTTAGGGCTACAAGGAACAAACATTTTCGAGTATTGCATCAACAATCCGATTAACAAAGTTGACGAACTTGGAAATAAGCCTGGAGATTTATTCAAAACAAAAGACGATGCTGCCTATGATTTTGGAATGTATTATAATGCCGAATCTATTGTCAGAAACAAAGAGTATGGATCAACTATCTATATTGTTAGGAAAATTAAGATACGTTTCACATCATCACGGTTATTAGTTGAAATTCAGAAGTTTTATTCATACACAAAAGCGAAAATCGGGACATCTGATTCTGTAACACCACCTATCAAGCAAAATATGGTGGCAACTGTACATACGCATGCAGCATATATTCCAAAATTGGGTAATGGGAATAACGTGTTCTCTGGGTGTGATAAATTTTGGGCTGATTTTTTTGGAATCACAAGCTACCTTGTTAACCCTAAAGGCGAGCTGAAAAAATACGGTGATGGAAATAATGGTATTGAACCTATACTGAGGGATTTACCTGTTGATTCAAGATATTATAGAAGGAGATAAAAATGAAAAAAATAATTCAAATATGTTTAGTTGCTATTTTTGGAATATTGGTTGTGATGTTTGCTTTCGATGCGGTTACTCTTAATTTCAAAATGTATGATTCTAATAATCATGCATACTTAGTTATAAACAATGAGAGATATGTTACAAATAATAGTTTTTGGAATTCTGATCTTTTTGGTAGAAGAATTGGGTTCATCGAATCGAAACTAAGTTTCCTGAACATATTCTACACGCCTTTCGAACATGGAGTTTATGAAATAGAGGATAGTAGTGGTGAAAAATTTTATAGAGTTCATGATTTATTTCAAGACAAACAACTTGGGCTCTTTGTAAAGGAAGATTTTGATATGGATTTCCCTTCAGAAATCGAATGTTCAAAAGTCGTCATTGAAGGGTATAAGAGCGTGACTGATTCTAAGTTGATTGACGATTTGATTTTCTACTTAAAAACAGATACTACATATGATGACAACATTTCCCCTGCACATGGCTACAATTTAAGATTATATTCAAAAGAGTTTCCTTCAATCTACTATTTAGTTGAAGTTCTTAAAAGTGAGTCCGACGATAGTGTTTGGCTAAGTGACTTTGGATGGGCAGGATACGAACATGTTAGAATCCCAAACGAACTCTTTGATAAACTCACAGCAACCCCCTTGCCATAATTGAAATGCGGAGTCTGAATAAGTATAGAATATATTATAAGTACGTAAGTTTTGTCAGTTGTCATAAATGGTCCATCTGGACAATCATCCACTCCTGTCAACCCTCCAGCGTCCATCAATCGTCGCTGGAAGACCTCTATCAAGAAGGATGCATCGCGCTGCTTGAAAGCGCACATCACTTCCGCGAAGACCTTGGCGTCAGCTTCGGACACTTCGCCCGCGTCTGCATCGAGCGGGAAATCCGTTCTCTCTTACGCCGTTACCGCAGTTCTTCCTATGCGCTGCTCTCCCACTCGCTCTCTTTATCCATGAGTGTTTCGGAAGACGAGAACGTATTACTGATGGATACCATCGCCAATACCGACAACCACTACGATCCGATCTACATGGCGAACCTGGGGTTTTGCCTTTCACGCATCGACAAGATCAAGGAAGAGCTCGGGGAAGACGGCTGGTTCATCTTCAACCGCCACAGCGAAGGCTACAGTTATAAGGAAATCGGAAGCATGCTGCAGATGAGCGANNAAACTGGCGTCCATGTTTGACTAGAACAGGGCATATTGAGTGATCGATCCATGTGTTTTGAAACATCTTGATATTAAAACTAAGCCTCATTATTAGGTAAATCAAAAGCACTAATCAATTCAATTTGGCTAGTGCTCTTTTACTATCGTCTGTTTTAGGAGATAAGTTCAATCGGAAGGTGTTTTCGTTAGGCTTTAATGTAGGCGTAGCCCAGGGTCTGCAGTTTCGCAAGTTGTCCGACCCCCGACTCGACGGAGAGGATGCCCTCGATGAGATCGGCTTCACCGATGTGGTGCGACTTCATCGCGTTGCGGCACGCCGTGACATCCACGTCTTTCGCGATCAGTTCAAGCAAATCGTCGTAATGGTCGCTCATCGGCGTACAAAGCAGGATGGCCGGTCCGTTGATCACCAACGCGACCCGCGATACCGTTACGCTTTCATCCGCGATGAGGTTCAGGATGTTCTTGAAGGTCATTTCGGCTTTTATTTTCTGACTTAAATGGAAGACGACAGATACTTCGACTTTTTCCGGATCGATCATGGTTTCACCTCGATTTCGATCAACAATTCGGTATGGTCCCCGCGTTCGCGTTTCCGTGCGACCGTGATGTCCCCGACGCGATGGTTGGCAAGATAGTTCTTCATCCGCTCGGTCGCCGACTTGGGCAGATACCCGACGGTCTTGTTGAACGGGGTCAGGACCTCGATCTTCTTCTCGACGCTGTCATAGGCGAGTTGGAGCCGATCGGTCGCGTTGAGGTGCTCGATCAGAGAGGGGCGGTAGGTGCCGTCGCTGTTGAACTCGTCGGTCTTGATGACGTGGAGACGCCAGCCATGGGGTTTCGGGAAACTGAAAAACGAAGGTTTCCGCGGTGCTTCACTGAAGTCGCGCGGTTTCTTGAGATAGAAGTAGAGCAGGGTGGAAACAGCGAGAAACAAAACGAGATACGGTAAAAAATCAGACATGAGTGACCTCTTTTCTCATCTTGATGATATACGGCGGTAAACCGATGTCGATATTGAGGGGCGCATAGAACTCGACGCCTTGGTGGTGAAGGGTTTCGACGCGCTCGCGTAAGGATTTATTCATGGGAAACAAAAGGGCGTCGGAATGAAGGATGCATGAGATGCGGCGGAACATCCCCCGACTTTTTAAACTGTTGGCGAGATAATCCAGGGTGTCGCGCAACTCTTCCAGACTTTTCGGATTGAAACGGATATGCCCGATCTTACGGTCGCGCGCAAGGATCTCGCTAAGATCTTTCACGAAATCCCGGTTGGTCTCGATCCAATCCAGGGTCAAGAGCGAATCGTGGGCGACATAGTCATGGGCTTCATAGATTTTCGGCACGAACTCCTGTTCGCTGAACACGCGGAAAAGATGCAGGATCCGCTCCTCGGATTCGATCCTCGTCCAACGATAGATTTCACTCAACTCGACGCCGCCTTCTTCCTTAAACTCGCGTCGCAGCGCCTGCAACACCGTTTCACCGTCTTCGACCTTGCCTCCCGGCATTTCCCATTTTCCCGCATACGGATCCGACATCCGTCGACCGACCAGAAGCTTGCCTTCCGGATTGGTCAGGATACCGATCGCGACTTCGATCTTCTTCGCCATGGCATCACCTCTGTCTACAGTATACTCAATCCATTGCCTTTGGTCGATACCTGCTTTACAATGAAGGAAAGAAAGTGGTGAAAACGATGAAGGTCGCCTTCCTTTATGATTTCGATAAGACATTGTCGCCCAAGGATATGCAGGAATACGGGTTCATCGAGGCGATCGGGTTTGACGACGCGGGCCGTTTCTGGTCGTTGGTCGACCAGACGGCCAAAGAAGAAAAGATGGATCGCATCATGGCGTATCTGTATGAAATGGTACGACAGGCGAAACTTCATGACGTCGCATTGACGCGTGAGTTTTTGGCGGATTTCGGGAAGAACGTCGTGTTGTATCCCGGAGTCGAGACCTGGTTCAGCTCGATCAACGCGTATGCGTCGTTTTTAGACATCGAACTCGAACACTACATCGTGTCGTCCGGACTCAAGGAAATCATCGAGAAAACGCCGATCGCGAATGAATTCAATGCAATCTATGCCTGCGAGTTCCTCTATGGCGAAGACAAGGTCGCAGTGTGGCCGAAACTATCGATCAACTATACCAACAAGATGCAGTTCATCTTCCGTGTCAATAAAGGGATCTTGGACATCTTCAACGACGTCGACCTCAACTCGTTCACACCCGAGAAGGATCGTCCCGTCCCTCTGACCCGCATGGTTTATTTCGGGGATGGTTTGACGGATGTCCCCAGCATGAAACTGGTGAAGACCAACGGAGGACATTCGATCTCCGTCTATACGAAGAAGACGAAAGAAGCGTCGATCGAACTGGCGAAACACGAGCGGGTCGATTTCATCGCACCCGCCGATTACTCGGACGACGGGGAACTGATGGCGATCGCGAAGAACATCCTGAGCCATCTTTTCGAGGCGGATAAACTGGAAAATAAGAAATGGAAAGAGGAAACAGGAAATGATTGAGGAAAAAAGCAATTCGGAGCGCTTCTTGTCGGCGTTTTCGACCATCGAGAACGAGATGGAGCGACGCGTACGATCCGACCGATACATCAGTTACGCGGAGATGACACGCCGCATGGCCAAGATGGACCGCACCTATGCGCGCTATCAGAAATACCTGGAGGAATTCGGTGATTTACGCAATGCGATCGTACACGAGCGGATCGACGGGGAAGTCATCGCCGAACCGCACATGAAGCTGGTGTTGGAGATCGAACAGATCGCGAAACTGCTGACCTCGCCCGAGAAGGCGAAAGACGTGTTTCAACGCACCGTGAAAGTATTGCTGAAAGACGAGAAATTGGGGGATGCGATGCGGAAGATGATGAACGACCACTTCTCGAAACTGCCGGTTTACGATGAAGGGAATAAATTCGTGGGTATCTTGACCAGCGACGCGATCACCTATTACCTGGCGAAACACATCGGGGAAGTCGAGAAATGCATCCCGGACGTCAAGGTCATGGATGTCCTTTCTTCCGACGATAAATCCCGTGAAGTCAGCTTCATGCCCGTCAATACGACCCTTGTCAGCATCGTCAACGAGTTCGAACGGGCGCTTTCATTGGGTAAGAAACTCAACGCGGTGATCTTGACGCAAGACGGCGCGCTCAATCAAAAACCGTTGGGGATCATCACGATCGCCGACTTGCCGGTCATCTACGAAAGAATCAATAAGAATCTACTCTAGGGAGGGGACCATGTTTCGTCGTTATCTGAATCTTCCCAAGGAAGCCTACATCGCGACCTTGGCGACCGCCGTCAATAATTTAGGGAACGTCACCGCTCCCTTTTTAACGCTGATCCTATCGGTTCGACTGGGCTTCTCGTTACCGCTGACCGCTTCGATTCTTTCCGCGAAAACGATCCTGCAGATGGTCGGGGTCGCATCGGGAGGGATCTTCAGCGATCGTTTCTCGCGCAAAGCGGTGATCCGCCTGGCCGGATCCACCGCCGTCCTTACCTATCTCCTCATGGCGCTCTTCGCATCCAACCCCTGGATCGTCCTTTCCCTGCTCGCCCTCAATTCAGTGGCGCAGGCGTCGCTGGACCCTGCACTGAACGCCTTGTTGATGGATGTCATCCCGGCTCAACATCAACGGGATACATCCGCATTGAAGTATTTCGGACTCAACCTCGGCTTTTCCGTAGGGCCGCTCTTGGCGGCCGCGCTATACAAGAACAGTCTGCCGCTCTTGTTTGCGATCGACGGGTTGACCCTGGGGGTCGCGATCCTTCTGAGTCTGAAATACATCCCTGAAATCTACGCCAAGAAAACGGAGAAGAAAGCGAAGTTCATTGTTGACGATCTTCTTGAAAACAGGGCGTTGGTCGGCTTCAGCATCGCGATCGTCCTGGTCTTCGTCGTCTTCTTCCAGTACAATTTCGGCTTACCTTTGGCCGTGAAATCCGCAGTGCCTGAAAGCGGAGATCTGCTTTACGGGTCGCTGATGTCGCTCAACGCCGTCGTGGTCGTCCTGTTTACCTTTCTTTTGAATCATCTGCTTCGCCGCCACAAGACGAAGCACGTCTTGGTTTTAGGAACGTTGTTTTATGCCTTCGGGTTCGGGATCTACGGATTCGCCGACGGTGCGCTCTTGTTTCTGTTGGGGACCTTCGTGTGGACCTTGGGCGAGATCCTGGTCAGTACCGCGGTCAACCCGATGATCTATGAATTGACCGAGCCTTCCAAGCGGGGGCGTGCCAGCGCCCTGTTTCCCTTGATCCGGCGGATCGCCGCCGTGATCTCCCCTTTGGCGGGAGGGTGGGCGTTGGCGAACTTCGGATTCACCGGACTTTGGATCGGTTGCGTCCTGGTTTCCCTGATCGCCGCGATCCTATTGAAAAACGCGCTTTCGTCTTGCGACTAAAGCGTTTTTATTCTATAATTAGTTAATCGATTAAGTAATGGAGGGAACATGGAAGAAAACAAACTCAGTCGCTCGTTTCGCACCTTGACACGTCTGCATCGCGCGATCATCGCGACCTATCTGGAAACGTACGGCTTGTATCCGGGGCAACCCCGCTTGTTGTTTTTCATCGACCGGCAACCGGGATGTACGGTGTCGCAACTGGTTGAAGAGACCGGGCAGACCAAGGAAGCGATCAGCGTCAGCGTCAAACGCCTGGAAGAAGCGGGGTATCTGCATAAGGAAATCAACCCGATGGATAAACGGGAGAAGTTTTTGTATCTGAGCGAAAAAGGGAAGACGACGGCCGATGTCATCCACAACGAATTCCACCGCATCAACGAAGCGATGTTCGAGCCGTTGAACGAAGAAGAGAAAGAACACTTGGATGAAATGTTTCGGAAAATGAGCGATCGTCTGCATGCGTTCCGCACGGAGAATCCGCGATGAAACGATGGTTCGTCTACTTTAAGAAAGAAGTGCCTTTGGCGCTTTTGGGGACGTTTTTGACCGGTACGGTCGTCTTGATCGAACTCACGCAACCCCGTCTGATGGCTCGGATCGTCGACGTCGCGATTCCGGCCCAAGATCTCGGTATGATCACGGACCTTGGCGTACGCATGGCGCTCTTGGCCTTGGGCGGCGCTTTTCTTGGCATCGGTGGTGTCGTCTGCGCCGCGATCAGCGCCAGCGGATTTGCGGAAACGTTACGTCACGTCGTCATGGAAAAGATCCAACGGTTTTCCGCCAAGGAAATGGACTCCTTTTCCGTGTCCTCCCTGATCACGCGGACGACCAACGACATCAACTATATCCAAAGCACGATGCTGCAGAGTTTGCGCATGTTGGTGCGGGCGCCGATGATGTTGGTGACGGCCGTGGTCATGGCTTATTTCACAAACAAGACCTTAAGCATCGTCATCTTTTTTGCGGTCATCCTTTTAAGCGTCCTGCTGTATCTCCTCTTATCCAAAGGCTATCCACTGTTCGTGGGGATGCAGAAGGCGATGGATAAGATGAACAAGAACCTGCAGGAAGGGCTGATCAACCTACGGGTCATCAAGTCGTTCGTGGCGGAAGAGCGTGAAAACGACCGTTTCGCCATCACCAACGAATCGCTGATGAAGGCGGCGAAGAAAGCCAATTCGCTGATGGCGCTGTTGAATCCGACCATGATGGTCGTCCTACAAACCTCGACGCTCATCGTCATGGGGTTCGGTTCGAAGTTGATCTTGATCGACGGGACCTTGAAACTCGGCGAACTCCTGGTGTTCATCAACTATATGGTCTTCACGCTCAATTCGATGATGATGCTTTCGATGACCCTGACGATGTTCTCGCGTTCGAAAGCTTCTTTCGTCCGGATCGCCGAGATCCTGGACAAAACCCCCGAAATCCGCAATCCCGAGGTCACCAAAGAACCCGTCGAGATCCGCGGCGGACTTTCGTTTCGCAACGTGTCGTTCAAGTATCAATCCGCCTCCAATGAATACGACTTGGAGAACCTCAGTTTCGATGTCCTCCCCGGCGAGCATGTGGGGATCATCGGATCGACCGGCAGCGGAAAGACGACCTTGATCCGCTGTCTTACACGGCTTTTGGATATCGACGAAGGCGAGATCCTGTTGGATGGTGTTTCCATCCATGCGTTCGACCTGAAGAAACTCCGCAGTTCGATTTCGGTCATTCCGCAAAAGAACGTCCTGTTCAGCGGGACGATCGCCGAGAACCTGCGATGGGGGAACCGCGATGCGAAGGACGAAGCGTTGTGGCTGGCCTTGAATGCCTCCGGCATCGCGCCGTTTGTGCGCAACTCGCAGAACCAGCTCGATACGGTCATCCAACAAGGCGGGGCGAATTTCTCCGGCGGGCAGAAACAACGGTTCTGCATCGCCCGCGCTTTGGTGAAGGATTCACCCATCCTTGTCTTCGACGATTCGATGAGCGCCTTGGATTCGGCGACCGAAACCTGGGTCAAATCACAACTCGACGCCCATTATTCCCACAAGACGATCGTGATGATCGCCCAGAAAATCTCGACCATCAAGGACTATGACCGCATCCTGGTCATGGACGACGGGAAAGTCGTCGGTTACGACACGCATGCCAATTTGCTTGAAAACAATACGGTCTATCAGGAAATCGTGGCGTCGCAGGCGCAGAAGGAGGGTTTCGCATGAGCAACGTCAACGGAACCCGGCATACAGGCGTCATGCCCGGAAGAGGGGTCAACCTCTCGGGAAGCAAGCCGAAATCGGTCAAATCGACCCTGCGCGAACTCCTGAATTATCTTGGGAAAAGCAAGAAGCATCTCTTGATCGTCTTCAGTGCGAGTTTGATCGGCACCTTGTGCGGATTGGCTTCGACCTATGCCATCCGTCCTTTACTCAACGCCCTTGAGGCTACGCTGAACCAAGAAATCAGCGTCGCGCGTTTCTTCAACCAACTCGCCGTCTTTCTAAGTGTCCTTGGCGGCATCTACCTGATCCAGGTCCTGATGAGTTGGCTGCAATCCCAACTCATGGTCCAGATNNGGGGAAATCATGAGCCACTTCACCAACGACATCGACCTGCTCAGCGATTCGATCACCAATTCGATGTCGTCGCTGGTCAGCAGCAGTTCGATGCTGGCGGGGACGATTCTGATGATGATCTATCTGTCCTGGCAACTGGCGATCATCACCTTGGTCGCGCTTCCGATCTTCACCTTCCTCATCAACCGCATCGTTTCGATGAGCCGTAAGTATTTCCGCCGTCAACAAGAAGCGATTTCGAAATTGAACGGATTCGTGGAAGAAACGATGGAAGGCCAACAAGTCAATCTTCTCTTCGGCCATGAAAACGACGCCCTTGAAACCTTCGACCGACTCAACAAAAACTATCGCACGCATGCCATGCGCGCCCAGTCGTGGTCAGGCTTGATGATCCCCTTCATGATGAACCTCAACGCGGTGAACTACGCCCTGATCGCCTCGGTCGGCGGCTATCTCAGCGTCACGGCGGGATTAAGCGTCGGGACCCTGGGCGCTTTCGTGAATAGCACCCGACAGTTCAGCCGTCCCCTCAATGAAATCGCGATGCAGTACACATCCATCCAGGCCGGACTGGCCGCCGCGGAGCGCATCTTCGGCGTTTTGAAACAACCGATCGAAACCGATGAACCCGCTGCGATCGAACTGAAGGAATCCGAGGGTTTCGTACGCTTCGAAAACGTCGACTTCGCCTATGATCCGCAAAAACCCGTCTTGCATGAAGTCTCGTTCTATGCGAAACCCGGTCAGAAAATCGCGATCGTCGGATCGACGGGAGCGGGGAAGACGACCATCACCAACCTCATCTCCCGCTTCTACGACATCCCCAACGGAAACATCACCATCGACAACCATAACATCAAAGAATACACACGGTCATCCTTAAGGAAACAAATGGCGATGGTCCTGCAGGACACCCATCTCTTCGAAGGGACGATCCTGGACAATATCCGCTATGGTAAACCCGGCGCCAGCGACGAAGCTTGCATCGAGGCGGCGAAACTCGCCTATGCCCAANNCTCATCCACCGTCTTCCCGAGGGTTATCAAACCCGCCTTCGTTTCGACGGATCCGAACTTTCCCAAGGCCAACGACAATTGTTGAACATCGCGCGGGCCGTCCTCGCCGACCCCAAGATCTTGATCCTGGACGAAGCGACCTCGTCCATCGACACCCGTACCGAATCCAACATCGAAAAGGGGATGGACCGCCTCATGGAAGGAAGGACGACCTTCGTCATCGCCCATCGGCTTTCCACCGTACGTCATGCCAACGCCATCTTGGTTTTGGAGAACGGAGTCATCCTGGAACGGGGAGACCATGCGGAATTGATGCGCCAGAACGGAAGATATGCATCTCTTGTAAGAGGCCAAAGCGAATTGACCTAGGTCGAATTCGCTTTTTTAGTTATTTTCTGGTTAGATTTCGGTACACCACGGGAAAAAATTGCATCTTAACCTACACTCTATTTACTTTAGTGATAAAATGAACTTAGTCTAGAAGGCAAGATCGCCCCTCTTCATCAAGCAATAATCAAATCGTACCAATATTCACAAATCATACAAACGATTGTGTACGATAAGATAAAAGTATTTCGAATTAGGGCGAAAATTGCGATATCCATCGCCTGAAATGAGTTGTAGTTGAAAATGAGAAAGAGTATTATAATTGTAGATAACCTGGGAGGAAGTCGAAAATATGTTAAGGAAAGGAAAAGGATTGACGCTCGTCGAGATCATCGTCGCACTTGCCGTTTTCGCAATCGTCGTTGCGAGCCTTTTACCCGCATTCATTTTCGTCGCACGCCTCAATGTCGTTTCCAAATCCGGGGTGGATGCAACCGCCGTGGCCCAGTTGGAAGCGGAGCGGTTCTATGCCTATTCAAGGAACTATACCTACGCCGAAACCTTGGCGCTTACGGATGTAACGAATGATTATACAATCGTGACGGTCGATACCGTTACGACGTTAACCCGCACCGATGCGGATGTGGAAGTGACGATCACGATGACCAACGGTTCCCCCGCTGCGGGTATGGTCCAATTCAACGTCCTGGTCGAACTGGTTCACAATACCCAAAACGCCTTACCGGAACAAGTCGATACCATCTTATTATTCATGTTGACGTGAGGTGGTAGCTATGAAAAAGAGTAAAGGCTTTACATTAATTGAAGTCATCGTCGTTGTAGCCATCATCGGATTATTCTTGTCCGGTGTCTTTGCCATATTCGACATCGGAGTGAAGATGTTCGCCAAAGATCAGACCCAAGTCGCCAACCAAGAATCGATCCGTACCGTCATGACCTCGATCGAGAAGAAGATCCGTAAAGCGAATCATGCAAGTCAACCGCTATACGAGAATATCGACGGGTGTTTGATCATTCGTAGTTCAACGAGGACCGACACCTATTGCCTAACCAGTGGGAACATTACTTTAAATGGAAGTGCGATCATCAACCGTGTTTCAGTATTCGATGTGGATGTCAGTAATTCCAATTATACCGTTTCGATTACGATTTCCAGTGTTCCCGACTCGATGGGTCAGGTGAATACGCTCGATGCGACATTCAGCGCAAGACAAGGAAGGTGATCCTATGCGCAACTTAGTGTTAAAAACAAGACTGAATAATCGAGGCATGGCGTTGGTAACCGTGCTCATGGTTATGCTTGTCCTTTCAATTTTGTCCACAGGGGTTATCGTCATCGCGGTAGCCAATTTCGACCAAACCTCAACGACCGTCGAACATAGCCAAGCATATTATGTCGCGGAAGCCGGAGTGAATTATCAGGTGAAGCGATTTGAGAATTTAACCGCAACGATGGTTGCGGCGGATTATGATACAACCGAAATCATCGATGCGGTCGATGACATGATTGACGATGATGCCGAATTCGGCCACTCTTTCACAACCACAGGTGGAATGCCAGGCTCTTTCAACTCAACGATTTCTCGCAACGGGAACTACATGTATATCTCATCCACGGGAACCGTTGGTGGAGTCACTCGTACATTGACAAAACGTCTACGTATGCCTGGTTTGATTATTGATAAGGCAATACTGACTCAAGGATATTTGGGTATTAATGCGACCGATGTTTTCTTGGGTGCATCCGGAACCTATGGACCGGTACAGACATTGACAGCAGAAGAAGATTCCGTCAGTATCGATAAATTAGGAAAAGTTAGCGAAGTCTATATCCCGACGCCTGAACCTCCACTTACCTTTGTGGACGTCATCGAGAATTGTACGATGATCGGGACGCTAGAAGATATGACTTGTCAGACCGGTGCGTATCAGTACAAGGTATTCTATGACGACAGTGTTGATACGTTGCCTCCGATTGTTCTTCCTACAGTCCCGAATACGACTTTGAAACTTCAAACGTATACTTTCTCAGGTAAGAGCCCGTTGGTTTCTAGTACTGGAAACATTCTGATTAATTCAACAACTGCCATTGGAGCAACCTATGACCTTGCGGGGGCAAATACTCCGGACACGAAGTTCTATGTTCCTTCATTCAGAGTTGAAAGCACGGTAGCGGATTTTGCGATCGATGTTGGGAATAAGGATATTGAATTGGTTGTGGATAGTTTCTACCTTTCGGGTGAGTTCAAAGTTATCGGTACGGGATCATTGACTGTGTTTGTGGATTATGATGACTTGATTCTGAATTGTAAGAACAAGGTCTGTGGCGTTAAAGGAGATACAGCGACCCCGACCGTTGCGGATAAATTCATTCTTGTTGTTCGGGGTGATCCGACTGATGAAATCGACTTCACTGCTGGACAAAACCAGTCAAGTTTCTACCTAAGTGTTATAACCAACGTTTCAATGGATATCACTTTGTATGGTAATGGACATTTCTACGGATTCATCGCCACAACCAGTGAAGCGGTTAAGTTGAATGGTACGGGAAATGCAGATCCCAAATCATCGTTGTTGCTTTATGCTCCCAATGCAACAGTTACTGTCGATGGTTCAATTAACATGGATGGCGCATTGATTGCTGAATCTTATTCGAGTAATGGACAAGCTGTCATGCGATTCAATCCGGACTTCACGAGTCCTCCGTTTGATTTTCTAGATCCGTTTGCATCCTTCCAATATGAGCCGACGATTGAACAGTAATTGATTGAAAGGGGGAATAGAAGTGAGAACCTATCGTTATGTTGCCGTCGACATCAATGGCAAACAGATAAAGGATGTCATGAATGTCGAGTCGCCAGAGCAACTCATGTCTGAAATCAAGGGGAAATCTTTGTATTGTGTGAGTTATGAAGAAATTCCCGAAATGGAAACGAAAACCGGCAAGCTCAAATTAAAGAGCTTGGTGGTTTTCTGTAGGCAGCTCGGTACGATGCTGACAGCCGGTATCCCTGTGACCCAGGCATTGGACATGATCCAATCGAAAGCGGATTCCAAAAAAGCGAAGAAAGTTTTTGCGAATGTTTATGAGGAGGTCCAGAAAGGGAACTCTCTTTCTCACGCCATGCAGTTACAGGAAGGGTTATTCCCATCCCTTTTAGTCAACATGGTCATGGCCGGTGAAGCTGGTGGTACGTTGGATATTTCGGTAGCCAGAATGGCGGATCATTTCGATAAAGAACATAAATTAAACAATAAAGTCAAAGGAGCGATGACCTACCCGATCATCTTGCTTGTCGTTGCACTTGCGGTTGTATTGATCCTTGTCACGTTCGTACTTCCGACGATCACACAGATGTTCGATGAGAAGTCGATGCCTTGGACGACGAAGATGTTGCTTGGATTTAGTGGCTTCGTTATCCATCAATGGTGAATNNTCATCAATGGTGGGTGATTCTTCTCGTCATCGTAGGTTCAATATTCTTGATTCGATACCTCCTAAGAATGCCTGCATTCAGACTATGGTTCGATAAACTGATCCTCTTCATGCCGATCGTTGGAAAATTGAATCAAACCATCTATTCCGCTCGTTGTGCTCGGACATTCGCTTCGCTTTATTTGAGCGGTGTTCCTGCATTGGATATGTTGATGATCACAGGCAAAGTTTTGAATAACAAATATCTGGAAAAAATGTTCGACGATGTTATCGCCGGGGTAAGCCGAGGAGAATTCATTTCAACGGCCATTGCGCAGACGATGGCGTTTGACCCGATGTTGAGTTCAATGATTTTCATAGGTGAAGAAGCAGGGGCACTAGGGGATATTCTATCGAAGACGGCGGATTATTTCGACAACGAATCCGATGCCGCGATCGCCCGTATGGTCGCCTTGATGGAACCTGCAATGATTGTCGTTCTAGGTGTCATCGTAGCGTTTATCGTCGTTTCGATCATGCAACCGATGTTTGCGGTTTATGATACGATTGGTGCCTAGGGGCAAGGAGGGGAAATATGGCTGTCTCAATTGAAGTTCGCAATAATCGAATCCATGTCGTCGATGCTGTTGTCAATAATAACAAAATCACTTGTAAAAAAGCATTCTCACTCGATCTACCGGATGGGGTTTTGGATGCCAAAGGGATTATCGACAACATGCAATTCGCTCGAATCCTTGAATCAGGATTGGAACTACATCATGTAAAATCGAAGAAAGTCACGCTTTGCATCAATAATCCTTCCATTATCTACCGTGAACTCGTCGTACCGCGTGTCGATGATAAAAAGTTGGCGTTTGTGGTTCGTTCCGAAATGATCAGCTCATTAAACTTAACGAATGAATACATCATCGACTTCATCATACTCGATGAATATATCGATCAACACAAACCGTTCTATCGCATCCTGGCTGCCGCTATATTGGATTCAGCGATGAAATCGTTTGTGGATACCTTGTACTCCATTAAACTTAAACCAACGGTTGTTGAGACAAGTACCAGTTCTGTCATCAAGTATGTCGACATGAGTGGTGTTGTCGACGACGGAGAACCGGTGATCATTGCAGATATCGAAGACGGAACCCTGAAGTTGTACCTCTTTGAAGAAAAGAAGTACGTTCTCACTCGAAACACAAAGATTACGGATTATTCCATGGATGATAAGAAGACCTTGATTGGTGTCATCGAAGACAACATCAACAAAATGGTTCAATTCCAATTCACCCGTCCGTCGCATGTCGGAATCAAGAAAATCTTCTTGGTCGGGAAAGTCGATTTCCTTAATGAAGCCTGTGATAGCATCAACGAAAATCTCCAAATCATGACTTCGGTCTTCCCACAACCCAGTTTCGTCGCCGACGAAACCAACACGCCTCACTATTATAAAATCTATGCCGCTGGTGCATTGTTGAGGAAATAGCCATGAAAAAGCAAAACATCAACTTAATGGAAGGTTTCTCGGCAATCGAGAAACGCAGATCCCAAAAATCAGACCGGGTAATCGTTTTTATGGCATTGTTTCTATCCGTCTTTCTCATCGTCGGAGCCTTCTCATTTAAGTTATACCTAGACAATAGTAATTTGAAGGATAAAATCAAAGTTACTGAAGCCTATGTTAATGACCCGATTTTGAAAGCACGTATCGCAGCCATTGAGGTTAGTCAGGCGAAAATCAATGACTTGAATCAAATCGATCAGATTCTGGACGAACTCAACGCATCGTTTGAAGTTTTCCCCAGAATCAACACCTTGTCACTTCGTGTAATTACGTCGAACATGCCAACCGGGACATCCTTGAAGTCCTTGGCGTTTGACGGGCAGTGGTTTACCATTCAATTGATTAGTCCCAACTATTCTGGACCTTCCCAATTCGCCGTGAGTCTAAGAGATTCGGAATTCTTTGAAGAAGTAATATATCAGGGTTATACTTCCGAAGTTGTCAATGGGGTTACCCGTTATGTCGGCAAAGTTGTCGCGATCCTGAAAGTGGGTGACTGAAATGAAATTAACGAAGCGTGAACAAGTATTGCTTTTCATCTTAGCTACTATGGGTATTGTTGCTGCGGCATTTGTCTTTGTAATCATGCCTTTGAATAAATCGATTGAAGAAAATACCGCAAAGCTTCAAGAACTTGAAAGCAGGAAGATTATTATGGAAGGGAAGTTACTACTTGAAAATAAAATTGAGGCAGATCTTAAGGCAGCCGTCATCAAAGTCAATGAAAAATTCAGCAGAATCGAGTCGCCTCTGTTTGCCGCTGAATTTGAACGTTGGTCGCTACCCTATTTAACGAAGAATGGTGTCATCATGGTGAGTTTAGAAGTCGCAGACCCATTCCTTTCGACACCTGAAGTTCCGTTGTATGTAAACGCTGGTTTCCAATATCATGTACGTGAGTTGGTGGATAGCTATAACCAGACGATTGCTGAATCGAATACGATTCCGACGACCGAGGCTGAATTGGTTCGCACCGTTGTAAAGTTCAATTTCAAGACATCGTATGTCGTATTTAGTAATTTCCTCGATGAAATTGCATTCTGGGATACGACGGCATTCGTTACGCATTCATTCTATGACTTTGCCCAACAAACCGGCACCGTAACGATCGACTATTATACGATCACGAAACTTGAAGATCAGCCGAATACAAATGAAGAAGAGCCGGTTACNNATCATGGCTTTACCGGCTTTCTTGAAGAAAACCATGAGAATGACCCCCCAAAGTCCACCCATGAGAATTCCGAGGAATGTACCTACAAGCGTCATCTTTACTCCAAGAAAGAATCCGGCGACACCCATCAACTTGACATCCCCTCCACCGATTCCTTGAGTCAGGATGGCAATGATGTATAAGGGGATACTTACGACAAGTCCTCCGAGAATTGCGGAAGGGAAGTTCGAGAAATCAGAGATCAATCGGACGACACCCAATAGAAGGATAACGATCAGCGTTCCATCATAAACGTCCATGGTATCAAAGTCGATCATCGCGATGACGAGTAACGTTGAGCTAAAAGCCATCATAAGGATACTATCAAGAGTAAGCTCATTGAGAATGAAGATGCCTAGATAAAGCAGTCCATTTAGAAGTTCAATCAAAGGATATCGTATTGAAATCTTCATACTGCAAGATCTGCATTTGCCACCCAAGATGATGTAACTTAGCACAGGGATGAGATCATAGGGTTTGATTTTCTCGTTGCAGTTCATGCAATGGGAAGGACCATAGACGATCGACTCATGTTTTGGTAAACGATAAATCACGACATTCAGAAATGAACCGATGATGAATCCGAAGACAAGAAGCAAAGACCCGTAAAGAATTGGCATAATAGTAAATCCTCCCATATAATTGACATTATAAAGAAGTAACTCTGTAAATGAAAGAAGAACAGGAGAAATTGAATGAAGGCGATTCCATTAGGACAATTGTTGATTGAAGAAGAAATCATCACCGAAGATCAATTGAGCCAGGCGTTAGCTTTACAAAAAACGGTAAAGAAACGTATCGGCGTCTTGATCACTGAATTAGGATTTGCGTCCGAGAAGGATATCGCAAAAGCTCTGTCGCGTCGACTTAATGTCGATTATGTCGATAATCCGATTTTTAATATTGAGGCAGATGTCGTCAAACGCGTGCCTGAGGTGTTGGCTCGTAAGTATCGTATCGTTCCATTGAATATTCGAGAAGGTATGTTGACAATTGCGACGAATGATCCGCTTGACTTCTCGTGTTTAGAAGACATCGGGATGATCACGGGTATGGAGATTACCACCGTTCTTTCCACAAGTACAGAAATTGAAAAGGCGATCGACCGTGTTTATGCTAAACGCAATGCGGATGAGATTATCGACGATATCAAGCAAGAATACTCGGAACTAAACTTCCAGTCTCCGACGATGGAAGAAGCTGCGATTGTCGAACGTGTCGACTCTGCACCAGTTGTAAAACTGGTCAACTCGTTGATCCTTGAAGCCTATCAGCAAAACGCTTCCGACATTCATATCGAACCTCAAGAACACTTAACGCGAGTTCGCTTCCGTGTTGATGGTGACTTGCAGGAACATACTGATTTCTCGAATGATTTCCATAGCCTTTTGACCACCCGAATTAAAATAATAAGCGGTATGAACATCGCTGAGAAACGGATTCCTCAAGACGGATCGTTCACCGTCAACAACGACTTCATCCATGTCGATATGCGTGTTTCTAGTTTGCCGACTCCCTATGGAGAGAAAATCGTAATGCGTCTCTTAGGAGCCAACCGATACATCGACTACAACTTGCCTGCTTTGGGGTTATCGCCGCAAACGATGGAACAAGTCGAACGTGCGATGTTATTCCCACATGGAATCCTCTTGGTCACCGGACCGACCGGAAGTGGAAAAACGACAACATTGTATGCGATGTTAGCGAAGTTGTCGAAACCACGGGTTAACCTTGTTACAGTTGAAGATCCGATTGAACGTCGCTTTGAAGGGATTACACAAGTTCAAGTCAATCCTCGCGCCGGACTCACCTTCGCGAGCGGACTCCGCTCTATCTTGCGTCAAGACCCGGATGTCATCATGGTCGGGGAAATCCGCGATAGCGAAACCGCGGAAATCGCGATTCGTGCCGCCATCACCGGTCACTATGTCCTGTCGACCATCCATACCAACGATGCACTGTCGACTGTCACCCGGTTGGTGGATATGGGGATTGAGCCCTATCTCGTCGCATCTTCAGTGAAATGTATTATCTCGCAACGTTTAGTCAAGAAGATCTGTACGCACTGTAAGACTGAAGTAGAAATCAGTGCGACTGATAACCGTCTCCTCCAAACTAGCCTGAGAACGGCGAAAGTTGGAAGAGGCTGCCAACACTGCAATTCAACTGGTTATTCCGGAAGAACGGCGGTTCACGAAGTGTTGATGATTGATCAGGGAATGGAGGAGTTGGTTTCTAGAAGAGCTTCGATGGATGAACTTCGCAGATACACCCGTGAGCGTGGGATGCGGATGTTGCGGGATGAAGTCCTCGACCTTATAAACAAGGGGGTGACGACCGTCGAAGAAGGTATCCGTATTCTGTATTCAGTCGATTAAAGGGGGGATGACCCATGTTCGACAAAATCCTTGCTTATGCTCAAAAGGAACTTTGTTCCGATATCCACCTTGCCGGTGGATCCGTCCCAATCGTTCGTCTTGATGGCGCACTTGTCCCGTTCGCAACCGAAGTCATGTCAAACACCGAAGTGCTTGGCTATGCCTATGCGATTCTCAACGAACAGCAACGCGAAATCTATGAAAACGGGTATGATGTGGACATGGCGTTTGCCGACAGATATGGCAACCGCTACCGTGTCAACGTCTATCGTTTCCGTGGGAATTGCGCGATTGCCATTCGTTGTCTACGTGGATCCGTTCCGACCATCGACGAATTGAAACTTCCGCCTGTTTTGAAAGATTTGGCAATGCTTCCCCGCGGATTGGTTCTCATCACCGGGCCTACTGGAAGTGGTAAATCCACCACTTTGGCAGCCATGATCGATGAAATCAATTCGAACAAGCGCTGTCACATCCTAACTCTTGAAGATCCGATTGAATATGTATTCGAGCCCAAAATGGCCATGGTTCATCAACGTGAGATCCACGCCGACTTCCGCGATTTCGCATCAGCCCTACGCGCTGCACTTCGCGAAGACCCGGACGTAATCCTCGTCGGGGAAATGCGTGACCACGAAACCATTAGTTTAGCGCTCACTGCAGCCGAAACCGGACACTTGGTCCTGTCTACGTTGCACACCACCGGTGCCGCTAGCACCATCGACCGTATCATCGACGTGTTTCCGCCCCATCAACAAGGGCAAATCCGCACCCAATTGGCAAGCTCATTGCGTGGTGTCGTTTCTCAAGAACTCATCCCGATCAACGAAGGCCGTGGACGGGTCATGGCTAACGAGATCATGATTATGACTGATGCGATCGGTAACCTAATTCGCGAGAACAAAATCGTTCAGATCAATTCCGCGATTCAAACCGGTATGCGCATCGGAATGCTATCCTTGGATGCTTCATTGGTTAATCTTATCCGTCAAAATCTGATTTCAGTGGAACAGGGTATGTCGTATTCGAATAATCCCGACGCCATGAAACGCTTGTTGACAACATCTTACTAATGTGTGAAAATTATTACCATAAGGAGGGAAACTTACACATGAAAAAACGTTTAAACAAAAAGGGCTTCACCCTGATTGAACTCATCGTCGTTATCGCCATTCTTGCTATTCTAGCCGCTATTTTGATTCCCGCTTTGACGAATTACATCCAAAAGGCTACGGATGCGAAAAATCAAGCAAACTGCCGTTCGCTTTATACTCAGTATTCGCTTGATGTTGCAGTAGCCCCTGCTGGAGCAACTGTTGCAGATCCTACACTCGATGGTGCTACAATTGTTGCTGATTATGCAAGTGGTGCTGTAACTGAATTTAGTTGCACATTTACGACTCCTGGTGGCGTTTACTCAATGCCTTTGTTTACAAAAGTTGCAAACTAAGCATTAAGAATCCTATGCCAAATATCGGGTTGACCCGATATAAGTGTCAAAGATTAGACAAAGGAATTCTCAGAAATGAGGATTCCTTTTCGTATACTGAAGTTAGGAG
>DOUE01000016.1 GCA_003520745.1 Erysipelotrichaceae bacterium | reverse complement strand
CGGTCAGGCTCCCGTCTTTCCCCAATACCCGGTGGCACGGGATGACGATGCCGATCGGATTGTTATGGCATGCCCCGCCGACCGCCCGCACGGCTTTGGGGTTCCCGATCTTTTCCGCGATCTGTCCATAGGTCAAAACCCGACCGTAGGGGATGGACAATAGGACATCCCATACCGATTTCTGAAACTTCGTCCCGGCCGGTGCGAGGTTCAATTCGAAGGTGGTACGTGTCCCCGCTTCGTATTCTTTGAGTTGTCGGATCGCATTCGCAAGTTCCCCGACCGCTTCGCCTTCTTCAGGCGTATCGGAGATCCAAAGCCCGGTGATCTTTTGGGGATCCCCTTCCACGACAAGATATCGGTCGAACGCCGCGATGGAAGTTCTCATTACATTTTCTCCTTGAAATAGCCGATCGCTACGGATAGCGCCTCGGGGAAACTAAACAGTTTGCATTCCGCGTTCTGTATTTTAAACTTTCGCACCAACTCGTATTCTTCCAGTTTCTTTCCGATTTCGACGAACTCGTCGCTATCGTAGTCATAGTCGAGGAATTTCCGCCATTGTTTTCCCGCTTCGGACTCCACGGCCCCGCCGTTGATGATGATCGGACGGACGTTGGTCTGCGCTTCCGCCAAATGCAAGGCGGTACAATTGTCATAACCGACGCCCAAAAGCAGGACGCTCGCCCGTAAATCCAACAGTTTCCCCAACGGTGAAGCCATTGAAAACGTAAAATGGATGGGATGGGTCTGGGTGATCCACTTCGCATATTTCCCATGCGCCATGAACGCCCCGTTGGGATGGTTGGATACCATCGTGCCGGCGCGTAAGCGTAGATTATCGGCAATCGCACCCATGAATCCGATTTCGGAGACACGCGGGTCGAACGCAGGATATTCCATCCTTAGTTGGTTGAAAAGCGAAGGCTCGATCGGAGGATGCTTCCATCTTGAAGGTTCGCTGTTTCCGTAAGTTTGAGCCGGCATGACGATCGTCCCGTCGAACCCGACCGCTTCGATCAAGGCATCGACGACGGTCTGCGCCCCGCCGGGGATGTAGCCGAAGGAGGAGAGCGAAGAATGGACTTCGATCACGCTTCCGTCGCTAACGCCCAAAAGCCTCAACCCGTCGACGAGTTGAGACTTGGTAAGCATTTGTTGGATGACGTCACTCTGGGATAACGCCATACTTCACAAACCAATTCTTCAGCGCCAGGTAACCCAAGGCGCCGACTTTGGAGTCAAGCAGGATGCCATCTTTGAAAATGAAGGTCGTGGGGGTATATTCCACTTCGCCCAAATGCGCATCAAGCAAATCGGCGAGATCTTCTTTATCGCTTTCATAGGTGTCCACGTAATAGACTTTCACATCATAGTTCTTGATGAGTTCGGTGACGACCGGTTTGAAGGATTGGCAGGCCGAACACGCCTTATATCCGACATAGACAACCAACGTCTCGTTATTGTCCAGCATCTTCGTGATTTCTTTGGGTTCGACTTGGCTTGGACCGACGCTGCTGCACCCGGTGAGGAGCAGCGCCAGCGTGGCGAGGATGAGTAGTGCTTTCTTCATGATTTTACCTCCGAGGAATGGCCATGGGCGATCTTGCTTGCGGCGGCAGCGGCGATGGCTCCGACGATATCGTCCAAAAAACAGTTGCATTGCGTGCTGTCATGGCTGTTGAGACGGCCGATGATGCACGGTTTTTCACGATCGATGTACCCGAAATTGGTGAGTGCGATCGAACCGTATAAGTTACAGATTCCATAGGCCAGAACTTCATCGATTCCATACAACGTATAGTCTGTGTTAAGTATAGCACAGAGTTCACGATCGAATAATTCATTACGCTCAGCCCCGATATCCAACGCGATTCCGGTCAGGATGGCGTGTTGGACTTCACGTTTACGGACGATGCTTTCCACCGTCGGCAGAATCTCTTCGATGGTGACATCGGGATGATGCTTCTGTTGGAGGTAGACGACGCATTCCGCGATATCCTCGAGTTCGACGCCCCTTGAGCGCAGGAGTTCGATGCATTTATCAAACATGTCTCTCTCCTTTTTTCACGCAGAGGCTCATCGCGATCTGCGCTCCGACCACCGCATTGTTCTTTATGAGGGCGATGTTGGATTCCAGCGAATCCCCGCCGGTCAGTTCTTTGACCTTGGCCAAAAGGAAGGGGGTGACTTCGTTGCCTTTGACACCCTGCTCGTCCATTTGCGCCAACGCCGTCGCGATCGCCTGGTTGATGACGATCGGATCCATGTCGTACTCCTTAGGGATGGGGTTTGAAATCAACACGCCGCCCCGTAATCCGAAGTTTCTCTTCGCCAACACGACATCGGCGATTTGATCGCAATCCTTCATGTTCGCGTCGACTTTCAATCCGGATTCACGGCTATAGAACGCCGCCAATTGATCGCTTTGATATCCCAACACCGGCACCCCGAACGTTTCAAGGTATTCCAGGGTCAACGGTAGATCCAGGATGGCTTTCGCCCCGGCGCAAACGACCGTGACATCGGTGTTCGCCAACTCCTGAAGGTCGGCGGAAATGTCGAAACTGCTTTGCGCCCCGCGGTGGACACCGCCGATCCCGCCGGTTACGAAGACTTCGATCCCCGCTTTCGCAGCCAGGATCATGGTTGTCGCGACCGTGGTGGCACCCCATTCTTTACGGGCGAAGATGACCGGTAAATCACGACGGCTGACTTTCGCGATGTGCCCCCGGCTGCCGAACGCCTCGATCTGCTGGGGGGTCATCCCGATGACGGCGACTCCGTCGATGATCCCGATGGTCGCGGCGATCGCCCCGTTTTCTTCGATGACACGCTCGACCTCCATCGCTGTTTTTACGTTTTCGGGATATGGCATCCCGTGCGAGATGATGGTGGATTCCAAAGCGACGACCGGTTGGTTGTTCGCCAACGCTTCCTTGACCTTCGGATGGATATGGATCATGTGAGATTCTTCCTTTCTACCGGATGTTCCAGAAGGAACGCCCGTATCTTCTCGTCGTTCAAGTCCTGAACGACGGTCTCTTCTTTTTGAATGGTAAGCACGGATGCCGCCAAGGCATAGCTTAGACAATGGACGAAATCATCGCTGCGCAAACGCTCCGCCAAATACGCCCCCAAGAAACAGTCGCCCGCCCCGGTCGCATTGACGACCCGTTCGGGCACCATCTTCAATAAAACGACATCGACGCCGTTGGAGGCGGCGATCCCGTCTTCCCCCAAACTGATGATCACCTCGGCGATTCCGATCTCGATGAACCGGTTCAACGCGGTGTGGACATCCTGGAGGGTTTCGATTTTCATATCCAACAGCACTTCGGCTTCATAGCGGTTGGGTTTCAATACATGGAAGCGATGCAGAAGATGCTTTGCCTTCAATGCCTTCCGGGTCGAAATCGGATCCAATGCGAAGCGGCATCGGCCGGCTTCGCTCAAGGTCTCGATCACTTCCTGTTTCAGGTTGGTGTCCAATACGCAAAAATCCTGTTCATCCAAGGAACTGATCACCGGAACCAACCGTTCCTCATCCAGTTCATCCAGGATTTCCATATCGCTGATCGCCAGATGCATATCCCTTCCCGCATCCAACACCGCAAGATACATCGAACTGGCGTGCGTGGAACTGAAGCGACTATGCGTGAGTCGGATTCCTACGCGTCGGCAATCCTCGGCGCAGGAGGTTCCCAAAAGGTCGTTTCCGAAAATCGTCGCCAACTCCACCTTCGCACCGGCCAACACCGCATTGTGGGCGATGTTTCGTCCGACGCCTCCGAAAGAAACACTGATCTTTCCGGGATTGGAATCCCGTATCCGTAACGGTTTGTCGGGTATCCCGACCAAGTCGACGTTCGCTCCGCCGACCACAAGTATTTCTTTCATCGATTTCCCTCCAAACAATTATACCAAAGTCTTTCATTCTTCGTGATGAAGTTATATCATAATGTTAAAAGAAAGGGCTTTAGAAATGAAAGATATTTCACTTACCCGCCGCTTCGCCGCCTATGTGCAGAAAGACGCGGCGTATGCTTTGGCTTTGCGTACGATGTATTTCGATATGGCGACCATCGCCCCTAAGAAAGGCGCGGCTTACCGCAGTAACCTGTTATCGATTTTAAGCGGCGAAGCCTTCGCCCATGCGACGTCGAAGTCGACGATCGCGCTTCTACAGAAGGTCGCCGACCAGTCGGACGACCGCTTCGCGCAGGATCAGGCGAAAGCGATTCTGAAAGACTTGGAGAAAATCCGCTTCATCCCCAAGAAACAGTACGTTGAATTCAACAAGTTGTGCAACGATGCGGAAGTCGAGTGGGAACTCGCCCGCGAAGAAAAAGACTTCAGCCGTTTCGCACCTTACCTGCATCGTTTGATCGAAGGGACAAAAGCCAACGTCAAAACGCGCCGACGTACGGAATGCGACTATGACGTGTTGCTTGGCGATTATGAACCCAACATGACGCAGGTCGAGTACGACCGGTTCTTTGCGGTCGTCAAAGAGAAGTTGGTGCCGTTCCTTCATCGTCTTTTGACGGAAGGCGTCAAACCCGACACTTCCTTCTTGTATAAGGTCTATCCGGTGGATAAACAGAAGCAGTTCATGGAAATCTTGAAGGAAGCCTTATGTGTGGATCCCAAGAGTTCCTACCTGGCGACCAGCGCCCATCCCTTCTCTTCTTCCCTGAGTAAGTTCGACAACCGGATCACCGTCCGCTATCTCGCCGACAACGTCGCCTCCGCGATCTTCTCCTTGATCCACGAAGTCGGCCACGCGACCTATAACCATCAGGTCGACCAAGTCTATGAAGGCACGGTCTTCTTCGACAACATGTCGATGGGGATGCATGAAAGCCAAAGCCGGATGATGGAGAACATGCTTGGAAGGAACAAGTCCTTCTGGGTGAACCTCTATCCGAAACTGGTCGCGCTTTTCCCCGAGAATTTGTCGGAAGTATCGCTGGACCAATGGGTCGCCGCGATCAACGCCGTGGAGCCCGGATTCATCCGGACCGAAGCCGATGAACTGACCTATCCGCTTCATATCCTGCTTCGCTATGAAGTCGAGCGTGGGTTCTTCGACGGAAGCGTCACGGTCGACAACGTGGAAGCCGTCTGGAACCAAAAGATCCATGATTTCTTGGGATTAAATGTAAAAGACAGCGCCGAAGGCGTTTTGCAGGACATCCATTGGTCATCCGCAAGTTTCGGATACTTCCCGACCTATGCCTTGGGCAGCGCCTATAGCGCCCAATGGATGGTTGCGATGCGTAAGGATCTGAACGTCGAACAGTTGCTTGAAGAGGGACGGATGGATCTCATCAAACAATGGTTGATGGAAAAAATCCATACGTACGGCGGAAAACGCCAGGCCGATGAACTTCTCAAGGAAGTCACCGGGGAATCCTTCAACCCGATGCATTACGTGGATTATTTGATCGATAAATATTCAGCGTTATATCAGTTGAAATAGACGAAAGCCCCTCTCGGGGCTTTTTAGTAGATGAGGCTGTTGGCAGGACAGGGATGCTGGTTCTCTTTCTTGAACAGCACCGCTTTCTGTTTCACATTCAAGGTCAGTTCGTTGATGATGACCGTATTGTCGGCGTTCCAGTGGAGCGTGATGCTTTTACAGTAATACTGTTTGAAGAGGTTCTTCTTGACGAGTCGGTTGCGGTTGTCATAGATGCTGACGGAGACATAGGAGTCTTTCAGACTCGGATCGCTGACACGGTAGATCTTCGCGATGTAGCTCTTATCCGGGGATGCCATGGTGATGAAGGGGGCTTTGTAGGTGAAGTCGATGAAATTGAAGTTAAAGTAAAGGATCAGGACGAGTCCTCCGACGATTCCGAAGACCACCCCGAAATATTTCAACATATCCAACGTCCCTCGCCAATCGAAACTTCGCATAGTACTACCCCGTTCTTTCTTCTACAATCTCACATTTCAAGTCGAAATTCAATGATTGAATCAAAAAACGCGATTTCTCGCGTTTTTGGTCTAGTCTTCGTCGTCTTCGTGGAGTTTGTCTTTGGCTGCCGCAGCGATGACTTTATCGGCGATCGGTTGAGGCGCCGCTTCATAGCGGTCGAACGTTTGCGTATAGACGCCGCGTCCTTGGGTGAAGGAGCGAAGTTCCGTCGGATAATGCATCATTTCGGACATCGGGGCTTCGGCCGTGATGACTTGTTCATTGTCGTTGTTGAGTTCCATCCCCAAGATCATCCCGCGACGTTTATTGAAATCGCCGATGACGGTTCCGGTGTATTCTTCAGGAATGGTGACGACGGCTTTCACGATCGGTTCAAGCAAGATCGGTTTCGCCGCAGGCATCCCCGCTTTATAGGCAAGACGCGCCGCCGCTTTGAACGCGACTTCCTTGGAGTCGACTTCGTGGTATTTCCCGTCGACCAAGGTCGCTTTGACCCCGACGACTTTGTATCCAGCCAACATCCCCTTCAGCATGCATTCCCTCAACCCGGCTTCGACGGCCGGGAAGTATTGTTTCGGCACCGCCCCGCCGACGACTTTTTCTTCAAAGACCATGTCGAGGCTGTCGGTCGGTTCGAAGGTGATCCAAACGTCGCCGAATTGTCCCGCCCCGCCGGATTGTTTCTTGTGTTTCCCTTCGACGGTCACTTTGCCGCGGATGGTTTCACGATACGGGATCCTGGGGTCGTGCAGTTCGACATCGATCTTGTATTTCGATTTCAGTTTGTTGACGATGACGTCGAGATGCTGGTCGCCCAATCCGAAGAGGATCAGTTCGCCGGTTTCCGCGTTTTTATCCAAACGGCAACCCGGGTCTTCTTCCGCCACTCTTTGTAGACTGGTGGACATTTTATCTTCGTCGTTCTTACTCTTGGGCCAGATGCTCATCGCCAACATCGGTTGCGGGAAGACGATTTCCGGATAGGTGATCGGTTTTTCCTTGGTGGCCAAAGTATCGTTGGTTCGTGTGTATTGGAGTTTGACGATGCATCCGATGTCGCCGGTGAAGAGTTTCCCGACGGCGATCTGGTGTTTGCCTTTGATGATGAAAATCTGGTTGATCTTCTCGGGTTTGTCCTGCTGGATGTTGTGGACATGCGCATCGGTGGTCAGGACGCCGGTCATGACTTTCACATAGGAGATCCGACCGACGAAGGGGTCGACGATGGTTTTAAACACTTGGCACGACAGCGCTTCATTCTCGTTGGTGTGTAGTTTGATGGCTTTTCCGTTTAGATCGAACCCTTCGATCGTCCCCTTTTCGCCATAGCTCGGGAAGTATTCCGCGATCAAGTCCATCAACCGTTCGATGCCGGTCAGTTGGATCGACGATCCGCAATAGACCGGGACGATATCGCCGCTACGGACTCCCGTACGGACACCTTGAAGCAGTTCGGATTCGCTGAACGCTTCACCGGAGAAGAATTTTTCCATCAAGTCGTCCGAGGTCATCGCGACCGCTTCGGAAATCTGGTTGATGTATTCTTCGACGCTGGGCATCATACTCGCCGGCACTTCCTTGGCGTTCTCACGGTCGTTGTAGTACCATGCCTTGTTTTTGAGGATATTGACCGATCCGATGGATTTCCCGCCTTCGAAGATCGGGATTTCAAACGGTATGACGGATTTCCCGAAATGATCACGCAGACTCTGGTATGATTTTTCAAACGACGCGTTTTCCTCATCCATCTTATTGATGAAGAAAATGGTCGGCAGTTTACGTTTGGAGGTGGATTTCCATGCCCGGATCGTTCCGGTCTGGACGCCGTCCTTGGCGCTGACGACGATCAAGGCGTTATCGGCGACTGCCAAGCCCGCTTCGGTTTCCTGTTGATAGTCCAAGAATCCCGGTGTGTCGATGAAGTTGATCTTCGTCCCCTTCCATTCGACGGGCGCGATCGATGCATACACCGTCAACCCGCGTTTGATTTCTTCCGCATCGTAATCCATGACGCTGGTCCCGTCAAGGGTTTTTCCCATCCGGTCGGTCGCCTTGGTGAAATAAAGCATCGCTTCGACGACGGATGTCTTTCCGCCACCGCTATGGCCAAGCAAACAAATATTCCGCACTTCATGTGCCAGATAATCTCGCATTGTGTCGTGTTCCTCCTATTTCAAGAACGGTTTCAAATCCGTGAAGTTGTGTTCGCGCACATAATGAATCGCCTTATTGCCTTCTTTGTCCGTGATTTCCTTATCGGCCCCCTGATCCAACAGGTAGGTGACCAATTCCTGATACCCGGAGTAACTCGCACGCATCAGAGCCGTGCATCCATTGGAATCCTGCGCATTGATCTGCGCTCCCGCCGCCAACAATTTCTTGATGACCTCGACCCGAAACGCCAGGCAGGCTTCCATCAGGGCAGTACGGCCCATTTCATCCGCCGCATTCGCATCCGCGCCATACTTCAGCAACATCTCGACGACATCGTCATGACCCAGGAAACTCGCACGCATCAGCGCGTTGCGTCCCTTGGCGTCCTGCACGTTCACTTCGGCCGCCAGTTCCAGCATCATTTTGACGATGGCTTCGTGCCCCTTCTTCGCCGCACCCATCAGAGCGGTTTTCCCGTTGATGTCGCGCGCATTCACATCGGCCCCGTTGTCCAACAGGTAGCGGACGACTTTCTCGTGTCCGCGCTTCGCACTGCGCATCAGCGCCGTCCTCTGTTCACCATTGCGAACATTGACGTCGGCACCTTTTTGCAGGTTTGCCACGACCTTGGCGAAATCACCGGCGGCGGCTGCTTCGAAGAAAACTTGATTTGTTTGATCCATAACATATTCCTCCTTTGTTTGTTCAAACGGGATTTTTCTGATAAAAAAAGATGGACATGATAAATCCACCTTAAAAATCATTCAATTTACGAAAACGGGCGCAGGACAAGTGTCCTCCATTACTTTGTTCACCATTTTGGGGGACAATCAAGAGAAGTACCATATGGCAACACCCCGTTTCATGATTTGCTTTGTCCTGTTAATTCCATTTTATCCTTTTAGAAATCGATTACAAGTGTTTTACTGCGACATTCTTCTCCTTTTTCGATTTTCTTCTTCTTTTGTCTTGTAACCACTTACATTGACCATTTTAACCTGTTACCATAGAGTCATAAGAGGTGTTCCATGATCGTCCTCATCCCTTTGAGTTCCTTGGTTTTCACAATCCTTTTGATCTTCGCCACGTTGAACGACTCCCCCGACCGCCTTTGGTTCAAGCTGATGGCTTGTGCGCATTTCGTCGTTTTGGGTCTCGGTGCGTTCGTCTACGCCGATCCGACGATGCGTGAATACGGCATCTTGCTAGGCTTGGTTCTTTCGTTTCTCGGTGATTTGTTTTTAGCCCTCCGCCGTCGCTCGAAGAATTATTTCATGTTGGGGATCGCTTTCTTCACGTTTGCCCAGTTCGCCTATCTCTCGATCTATCCCTGGACTTCGTTTCAACACCCGGTCTTTGTCATCGCATTTACCCTTCAGATTTTAACCCTCTGGGCGTTTAGCCAAAAAGGCGTCTTGGAACTCCCGCATAAAATCCTTCCTTTCCTTATCCTCTACGATTTCGCACTGGTCGCGATGGTATCGTTCACTTCCGGTCTCTATTCGTTTGAACCCAATCCCGTGACCCTGCTTCGACTTGTTTCTTCATCGGCTTTCTTTCTTTCCGATTCGATCTTGTTCATGGTCTACTTCATCAAACCGAAAAAAAAGGCACGCATCGTCGCGTACCTGTTTCTCTATCATGTCGCCCAAACGCTGATCGCGCTTAGTCTTTGGTATTAGGGAAGACATACTTTGCGAATTCGATGTATTCTTCTTCGGATAACGTGGCGTCGCTGCTTAGGTCGAAGTGATGTTTCCCATCCTTCAGGAAACGTGTCTTATCCAAAAGGAAATAGGTCAGCAGGACCCTTCCTTCTTTATCGGGGACGGGATCGTTCCATGTCGCATCGATGTAGAGCCAGTTTTCACCGTCATAAACAAGGTTCCAGGCGTGTTCCATCGACAAGGACGCGACATAGAGCGTGGGGATGCCCCGTGCGCTCGCCAAACTCATCAAGGCCTTACTATAACCGCTGCAGACAGCGGTTTTGTTTGTAAACAAGCCGTAGGCTTCAAACGACGGATGACCTCTATATTCCTCCAGTTTGAGTTGTAGGACGGACGTGTCGTATTTGGTTTGCTTGACGAGGGTATCGTGGATGTTTCTTAACTGTTGCGCATCCGTCCTGCCATCCAACACCAAGCCCGACAAGAAAAGATCCGTGTCTTCCTTGAGTTTCAGATCCGCTTCCCCGTCGCGTTGTACCTCCGCGAAATAGACTTTGTCGACCGCGTTCCCGAAACGCGTGTACTCGGTATATCCCATCGCCAAGGTAAAGGGCGTAAAGACGATGCTTTCCAGATACATGAATGTCTTTTGCAGCGAAAGCAGATGGTCGCTGCGATAGTTGACTTTCGTGACCCCGGCTTCAAGCTTTTTCGCGATTAAAAGCGCAAGTTCGCTTTCCGAACCCACGGAGAACAGCTCCCGTTCTTTCATGTAGGATTCGGGACGGATTTTATTGAAGAGGATGCCGGCTCCCAGATAATCGGTCGCGGCGACCTGATACGTCGGTTCGAATTTCTCGAAAGGATTGCGGATCACTCCGCATCCTCCAAGGAGTAGCACCAACACCAAAACGATGATTTTTTTCATTGAACCTCTTCGCTTTCATAGAGACGACGGCAGACTTCCACGATTTGCTGACGCCCGGTCGCCAGATTCAAGCGAACCCAAACCCCGGTCGCGAAGTAATTGCTGCCCAGGATGACATCGATCTTGCGTTTCTCGAAGAATTCGATCGCGCCCTTCTCATCCGGGAAGCGTCGGCTGACATCCATCCAGACAAGATAGGTCCCTTCATTGGGATAGACGATGAAATCCGGTACGTTCTTCTTTAGGAAGGACGTGAAATAATTGATGTTCCCTTTGACGATTTCCTTGACTTCGTTGAGCCAGTCTTCGCCATAGCTATAGGCCGCGAAATACGCCGCATAAGCCAACCCGTTATGGCTTGAAATCATATGCCGCTTCATCGCCTGTGTGAACTCGGCGAAGCGTTCCTTGTCATGGATGTAGATCAGCGACGTCTGCATGCTTTGAAGGTTGAAGGTCTTGGATGCGCTCAGAAGCGTGATGACCAAGGGGTCGATCGAAGACGCCGAAGTATAGGGCAAAAACGACCAGTCGCAGTGGATCTCGTCCGCGACCACCAAGACATGGTATTTCTTCGCGATCTCAAGCAAACGACGCAATTCTTCATGGTTGAAGACTTTCGTGATGGGGTTGTGGGGTGAACAAAGGAAAAACATCTTCGATACTTTGCAGGCTTCTTCAAACCCGGTGAAATCGACTTCATATTTTCCCGTTTCGACGATGAACGGGACTTCGCGTACCCTGCGGTTCTGATGGAGTGCGCTTAGGATGAACGGCGCATAGACCGGAGGCATGACGATGATTTCATCCTGTTCTTTGGTGAACGCTTCGACGCAAAGACTCAGGACCGTGTTCATCCCGGGTCCGAAAATCAGTTCCTCGGATTTGATCTGGCTGAAATAACGACGCTTGTACCATTGCGTAATGACGCGCTTCAATGCTTCGTCGGCCTCGCAATAGCCCAACACCCCGTTTGTAATCTGTCGGTACAGCGCTTCCTTGACCTCGACCGGCGGCATGAAATCCATGTCCGCCAGACTCAGATCGATCTGACCTTCTCTTTTGGACGAACTGTTGCTTTTGACGGAACGCATTCCTTCGCGGTCGACCAACGCGGTAAGTTTCATAACATCACCCCGATTTGTTGGTTCTATTTTATCATATTCCTTATGCCCCGGCGAAGCGAAATGAAAACGAAGCTTACGCTTCGTCCTTCAGGATATATTGGATGGCCAAACAACCGGGTCCGCCCTGGGTGATCATCGCCGGGGTCAGTTTCAGGATTTCGATGTCCGCGTCCTGGATCTTCGCGACCACCGCGTCGAACGCCTGTTTCGCCGCATCCATGTTCAGGGCATGCGAGATGTAGATCTTGTGCTTCGCGGAAACACCGCGTTTCACCATTTCGTCGATGACCGATCCGATCGAACCGCTCCATGTCCGGGCGACCGTGAATTTCTCCAAACGTTCGCGGTTTTGGGATTGGGTCAAGACCGGTTTCATCTTCAAGAACCCGCTCATGGCGGCCGCCATGGGGGTTAATCGACCTCCGCGTTTCAAGAAATCGAAATCGACCGGCATCAAGAACGAGTCGCATTCGCGCAGACATCCGCTCATCCGATCGACGATTTCCTTGACGGATTTCTGTCCGTCGCGCAGCTTCGTGGCGAGATAGACAAGGTATTGCTGGGGACCGGCGAGCGTGGTCGAATTGAACACGGTGATATGATGCGTCTCCATGCTTTTTACCACTGAACTCGCCGCGTCGTAGGCGGCGCTCAGTCCTTTCGCCATGGCGATATGCAAGGTTTCTTCCAAGGATTCAAACGCTTCCATGACTTCTCCGACGGCGGGTTGCGATGAATAGGCCGCCTTGTTTTTGATCAGTTCGACGAAATCCTCGGATCCGATTTCAAGATAGTCGCGGAAATTCTTCTCACCGACGGCGATTTGTAGGGGGATAAGCGTAATCTGATGCTTCTTGGCTTCTTCGACCGGAATCAGACATCCGGTATCCGTAACGATTTTCATGGGTTGGGGATCCTCCTGTGGGCGTAACCATTGTATCATACCTTGTGCACAAAGTACGGATTTGTACGCTTTTGTTTTCCTCTGACATTGTGTACAATGGTTACAGAGGTAACGTACATGAAATTTCAAGACTATGTCTACGAGCGTCCCGATTTCGATCGGATTTCATCGACGCTCAAAGCGCTGACCCAAGACTTATCCAACGCGCAAAGCGCGGATCAGCAGATCCTGCTGATCAAAGAGATCAACAAGGTGCGCAACCATGTTTCGACCATGAGCACCCTTTCCAGCATCCGCCATTCGATCGACACGAAAGATGCGTTCTATGAAGCGGAGAACGAATACTGGGACAATCAGAATCCTTTCTATGAAGAGTTGACGGTCGACTTCTATAAAGTATTACTGAAGTCGCCCTATCTGGATGAACTGAAGGCTTCCCTTCCCGAACCGTTCTTCAAGATCGCGGACTATGCCTTGAAGTCCTTCGACCCGGCGGTCATCGAGGAAATGCAGGAAGAAAACAAACTCTCTTCGGCGTACGGAAAACTCTTGGCGTCGGCGCAGATCGAGTTCGAGGGGAAAACCTACACCCTTTCGCAATTGACACCGTTCACATTGAATGTCGACCGTGACATGCGTCGTCGCGCCATCGATGCGAAGACGGGGTTTCTGAAAGCCCATGAAGCCGAAATCGATGAGATCTACGATAAGCTTGTCCAACTGCGGACACGGATCGCCAAGAAACTCGGATACAACGATTTTATCGAGTTGGGATACATCCGCATGCAACGCTTGGATTACGATGCCAAGATGGTCGCAAATTACCGTCGCCAGATTTTGGAAGAGATCGTACCGGTCGCCGATAAACTCTATGCCCGCCAGGCGAAACGACTCGGCGTCGATAAATTGAGTTATTTCGATACCAAGTTCGAATTCTACGACGGGAACGCGACCCCGATCGGGACGCCGGATGAAATCGTCCAGGCCGGTGTCGAAATGTACCATGAATTGTCCAAGGAAACCGGGGAGTTCATCGATTTCATGACCTCGCGCGATCTTTTGGATCTCGTGGCGAAGACGGGCAAGGAAGGCGGAGGGTACTGCACCTTCATCCCGGAATACCAATCCCCCTTCATTTTTTCCAACTTCAACGGGACGGCCGGCGACGTGGATGTCCTGACCCATGAAGCGGGTCATGCGTTCCAGGTCTATCAAAGCCGTTGGATCGACGTCCCCGAATGCATGTGGCCAACCCTGGAGTCCTGCGAAATCCATTCGATGAGCATGGAATTCCTCGCCTGGCCGTGGATGGGGAAATTCTTCGGAGAAGCCCAACAGAAATACAAGTTCAGCCATCTTGGCGATGCGATCAAGTTTTTGCCTTACGGCGTGCTGGTCGATCATTTCCAGCATGAAGTCTACGCCAACCCGCAGATGACGCCCCAGGAGCGCAAAGAAACCTGGCGTCGTCTTGAAAAAATGTATCTGCCGCATCAGAACTATGAAGGCAACGATTTCCTGGACAACGGCGCCTATTGGTTCCAGCAGGGCCATATCTTCTCCAGTCCCTTCTACTACATCGACTATACCCTCGCCCAGATCTGTGCGCTTCAATTCTGGAAGAGAACCCAGGTCAACGACCCCGATACCTGGAAGGATTACCTGCACCTGTGTTCCTTGGGTGGAACGAAATCCTTCGTCGGCTTGGTGAAGGAAGCGCATCTGATTTCCCCCTTCGACGACGGTTGCGTGAAGTCCGTGGTCAAGGAGATCGCCGCCTGGTTGGAAAGCATCGACGATACGAAACTCTAAAAAAAACGACATCCGTGGTTAGCGGATGTCGTTTTCATGATGGATCAGAACAAGCGTCTATTTCGATTCCGCCCGTTCAAGCTTATCGACTTTGTGGATGAAGTAATACCCGATGATGAAGAGGACGATCAGGAACAAGACGCCGTATTTCGACGAATTGAGGAACTGTGCGGCCAGTGCCAGGATGATCGGTCCGAGGAAGTCCGCGAATTTACCGAAGATATCGAAGAAACCGAAATATTCGCTGGATTCTTCCTTCGGGACAAGTTTTCCGTAGTATGAACGGGACAAGGATTGGATCCCGCCCTGCGCCAAGCCGATGACGATGGCCAGGAACCAGAATTCCCACGCTTGGTCGAGTTGATAGCCGAAGACGCAGGCGAACATGTAGATGAGGATATAGACTTTGATGAGCTTGATGGCGCCGAATTTCTTCGCCAACATCCCGGCGAGGATCGCAAACGGGAACGCGACGAACTGTGTCAGCAAAAGCGCCAGGATCATTTCGGTTTGTCCGATGCCGACTTCCCCGCCATAGGTCGTCGCCATCGAGATGATGGTATAGACGCCGTCGATGTAGCAGAAGTAGGCGATGATATAATACAGCATCCGTTTGTTTTGACGGATTTTCCCTAAGGTGATCAAGATCCGTTTGAAGGAATCGGTCACGATGTGCGGTTTCGGTTCCAGGTAGAATTTTTGCTTGACGTTCTTCAGCATCGGCAGGGACAACAGCGCCCANNGCGCCCACCATAGGAAGGTGATCAAGAAGGAGATCTGGGTCGCCAATACGGTCGTGATGCCGATCGCTTCCGCGTTGAGGATCAGGACGATCCCGACGATGAAGGGGATGGTCGACCCGATGTAGCCAAACGCGTAACCGAACGATGAAATCATGTCCATTCGTTCATCCGAGCTGACATCGACAAGCATCGAATCGTAGAAGACGTTGCATGCGGAATACCCTAAGCGGGCGATGATGAAGAGGATCAGGAAAGCCAGCCATTGGTTGACGGCGGTGAAGGTCAATCCACCAAGAATGCCGACCGTAAGCGAAGCGACGAAGAGGCGCTTCTTCATGCCTTTATAGTCTGCGATCGCACCCAGGATCGGAGCGATCAATGCCAAAGCAAGAACGGAAATCGACGTCGCATAACCCCAATACGAAGTGACTTGCTGGCTCGTCACACCCTGTGCTTCCGCCAAACCACGGAAATAGATCGGGATGGTCGCGGTGATGATGAGGATAAAGGCGGAGTTCGCAACGTCATAGAGAACCCAACTGCGTTCAGCTTTTGTGAGTTTCATAATATACCCCTTTAGTTTGAATTTATTATATCACTCTTTAAATGCAAAAAATCCCCCGTACAAGGGATTTTTGTGAACATTAGGTTAATTCCGAGAAAATCCTGTGCAGGATTTTCTCCGTCAACGGGATGCCTTCCTGATCGAGGTTGACGCGGACGTTGGTGATGCCGTTTTCCTTTAGGTACGGGATCTCATCCAGACGATCGAACGCCTGCGATTCATACACCCGCATCGCACAGGTTTCATCCCCTTCCATGCGATAACGCGCCCCTTTGCGGTCTTTCAGATAGAAATTACGTTGGTGGCAAAGCGTGCATTTCAGGGGGATCGTGTTGTAAAGGGCGCTGATCGGGCAGGAACGCATGACCATCAGTTCCCTCTTCCCGTAGAGCAGGACTTCCAAGCCTTCGCTACCGCCATAGTCTTCCTGCATCTTGAGGGCCATGTCGACGATGCGATGCAAAGGCAGTTCGACCGAGGCCAGGACGGTGGATAGCCCTTGGTCAAGGTAGTATTTGGCGCTTCGGGCATTGGACACGTTGAGACCGAAATCCCCGCTGCGCTGTGTCTCTTGGTCGATGTAGTAGGGCAACAGGACGCTGCCATCATATGTTTTGCCTTCATGATCCGCACGCGGCGGTATGAATCCCGTGGTTTCATCCAGCAGATCGCGGTTCTCGCTGAACACCCTCGCCCCGTATTTTAGAGCGATGTCTTTCTGGGCTTGGGTTTTAACACAGACGGTTACGATGTTTCGAGTCTTGTTTGGATTCGGTGTGAATTCTTCCTTCGCTTTTTGATAAGGCGTGAAATGAATCGACCGCTTTGTTTCCAATGCTTCCAGGCAATTCCTGCGCAGCGCGTTGAGCTGCGCCACGGGCATGAACCCTTGCCCGATGATCTCGAATTCGATTTGATTAACGGTGAAGATCGTATCCTGTACTTTCAAGCATACTTTGGCGAGTTGTTCCTCGCCCATCGGCGCATTTTTCGCCGCCTGGACAAGTTCGTCGCTTTGCATCGTCACCGACGCCCCGGCGCTGATGCATTCCAGCACCGCCGGTTTCCCGACTTCGAAACGCAGTCTGAGGTCGACGGGGACCTTGCGCTTGTTTTCGTTGATTTGGCGATTGAGTTCATCCATTTGCTGAATATCGGTTGTTTTATAGATCGATGCCCCCGTCGGGACATCCACATGGCGCTTGAGGGCCGCTTTCCCCTTCGCCTGGTTGACCAGACGTGTTTCCTGGTAGAGGAAGTTCACGGTGAATCCTTCCTCAAATCCATCCTTCACCAAGCGGATCCCGTCGCCTTGGCGCAGCGTGTCCCTCAAGTTGAGATGGATATATTTCTCATCCGACCCCGTGACTTCGCCGATCAAGAGTCCGACATGGCTGTTGGTTTTGGGGTTCAATACGTCTTTCGGCAGTGCCCCGAAAAGAAACCCCGGGGTGAATCCGCGGGAAAACAGTTGCGCCATCGCCTTGTCTTCTTCTTTCAGCTCGTTCTTCGATAGGGCGTGGTCGAGTTGTTTCCGATAGGACGAAACGACTTGCGCGACATATTCGGGACGCTTCATCCGTCCTTCGACCTTCAAACTGGTGACCCCGGCGTTCTTCAGTTGGTCGATGTGTTCAAGGACGTTCAGGTCCTTGGGTGAGATCAAGAAATCCCCCTCGGTTTGGATATCTGAGAATTTCCCTTGTTTCTCTTCGACCAAGGTATAAGGCAAACGGCAAGGCTGGGCGCATTCGCCCCGGTTCCCGCTTCTTCCCCCGATCACGCTGCTCATCAGACATTGACCGGAATAACTCACACAGAGGGCCCCGTGCACGAACGTTTCGATTTCCATCCCTGTTTGAACCATCGCTGTAACGATGTGAAGCGGGGTTTCACGCGCCGCGACGACGCGGGTGAAACCGAGTGTTTTCGCCCATTCGACCTGTTTCACGTTGTGCAGGTGCATCTGGGTCGACGCATGCAGAGGAAGATCGGGATAGCGTTGTCTCAACGCGACGGCGACCCCCGTATCCTGCAGGATCAGCGCATCCACGTGCAGTTCGACCAATTGGTCGACATAGGCGAACAATTCTTCGAATTCATCGTCGAAAATCAGGGTGTTGACGGTCACATAGACCCTCACCCCGTATTTCCGGCAATATGCCATGACCCAGGCCAGTTCTTCCATACTGAAATTGGCGGCGTTGGCACGCGCCCCGTACATCTTTCCGCCAAGATACACCGCATCCGCCCCGCTTTGGACGGCGGCGACCAGTGCTTCTTTACTGCCCGAGGGCGCTAATAGTTCCATGGTTACCTCAACGTGAAATAGCCCCGAAGGACTATTTTTTCATTTTCACGAATTCTTTGACGTTGTCCGCCAATTGGATGTCCCCGACGACGATGACGGTATCCTTCGCTTGGAAGACCGCGGTGGCCCCCGGTGAAAGCAACATTTTCCCGTCGCGGATCAAGGCGATGATCGTCGCCTGCGTGTTCTGCCAGAACATGGACTCGCCGATCGATTGCCCGATGATATGCGACCCTGCGGGGATCGGGATCTCGAACTTCATCAGCGGATCGGAATGGCTGTATTTCTGACTCCGGTCGGCGATCTGCGACACCAGACTGACGATTTTGTCGTCGAGTTTCTGCCGTTCGACCATCAGGAGTTTCAAGTCGTGTTTCAACTGGTGGATGTCGTTCTTTCCGCTGAAGCGTTCAAGATAAAGCAAGGCCTGCTGCTTGGACTTGATGATCGCCCCGCTGTTATGGCGGACTTCGACGATGCCCGTCTCCTCAAGCAACCCCAGGGATCGGCGGATCGTTTCAGGCGACACCCCGTATTCGCTCGACATCAGCGAACGGCCTGAAATCCGCGTGTTTTCTTTGAGGTCTTCACGCGCGATCCTGGCTGCGATGTCCAAGGCGATTTGCGCATATACCGGTTGGGTCGTGTTTCGTTTCATAAGGCTCTCCGTTTTTCGCACTTATTATATCACGTCTTGTGAAAAGCGACGCAAATAAAAAAGCCCGGTCGCCACCGGGCCAAAGGAAAGGGGTTCAAAAGGATTAGAGGGAATCCTGGAAGTTGTTTGCGACTTCAGTCCAATTCACGATGTTCCAGAATGCGCTGACGTAGTCCGGACGACGGTTTTGGTAATGAAGGTAGTAGGCATGTTCCCAGACATCCAATCCTAAGATCGGTTTGCCTTCGTTGAAGGGAACATCCTGATTCGGGGTGGAAGTGACTTTCAAGGTCTTTTCCGGGGTAACGACCAACCATGCCCAACCGCTTCCGAAGCGGGTTTTGGCGGCGGTGTTGAAACTCTCTTTCAAAGCATCCAAACTACCGAAGTCGCGCGTGATCGCTTCAAGCAGAACGCCTTCGGGCAACTGCCCGCTGGCCGGGGCGAGGATCTTCCAGAACAGACTGTGGTTGAAGGTGCCTCCGCCATGGTTGCGAACGGCGCCGCGGATGTCTTCGGGTACTTTTTCCAGGTTCCCCAGCAAGATATCCAGCGGAACGCTTTCGAGTTCCGGATGTTTGAGTAGTGCGGCGTTGAGATTGTCGATGTAAGCCTGGTGGTGTTTGGTGTGGTGAATCGTCATTGTTAACGCATCGATATGCGGTTCAAGCGCATCGACGGCATAGGGAAGTTCAGGTAAGGTGTATTTCATGTTGTATCCTCCTAAGATGATTTAAGTCTATCATAATGAGAAACATTCTCATAACCAGATGACCATAAAAAAACATCCCGAAGGATGTTGAAGACTTATTTCCGGATGCGACGAAGCGCGGCCAGTACGATCGGTACGATGACGATGGCCGAAACCAACTCGACCGAACCGTTCAAACTGAGGACGACCTGCACGATCACCGTGAAAGTTTGACTGAACGGCCAAGCGATCGTCGATGCGAACAAACCGATGGCGGAAAGAACAAGGACCGTGTTGGTCATCGTACCCACGATCGCCAAGGTGACATCGCGTACATGCGTGTTCGCGAAGAATCGCGCGATTTTGTTTTTGGAATCCGATTTCAAGACCGGCCAGACCGATCCGAAGCCGACGACCAAACCGACGATGATGCGCGGAACGACCGAAATCAAAGGGTTCATGAAGATGACGCCTTCGATCGGATATTGCAGGGCGTTGATCCAGTTGGTGATCCCCCAGGTCGCGCCGAGGATCAACCCTCCGACCGGACCTAAAAGCACGGAACCGACGATGACCGGGATATGCAAGGTCGTGATCGATAGGACGTTGATTTGGATATAGCCTAGGTTGGGGATGAACGTCATCACGATGATGATGGCCATGAAAAGGCCGGTCGTCGTGATCTCCAAAATCCGTTTTCGGTTAGGGTTCATAGGGAATCCTCTTTTCGTTATTCGTTGGTCCCAAAGAGCGCTGTCGAGAGATAGCGTTCCCCGCTATCGGGGAGCAGGACGACGATCGTCTTCCCGGCGTTTTCATCCCGTCGTGCCAAATTCAGCGCGACATGCAAAGCAGCTCCCGAGGAGATTCCGGCCAAGACACCCTCCGTCCGCGCCAGATCGCGCGAAGCGGCGAACGCTTCTTCGGTTTCCACGGTGACGACTTCATCGTAGATGGATGTATTCAGGATCGAAGGGACGAATCCGGCTCCGATGCCTTGGATCTTATGGGGTCCGGCTTTCCCTTCGCTCAACATCGGTGAATCTTTGGGTTCCACCGCTATGATTTTAACATTTTTATCCTTCGATTTCAAATATTCGCCCACACCCGTGATTGTTCCACCCGTCCCGATCCCTGCGACGAAGATGTCGACTTTGCCGTCGGTGTCGTTATAGATTTCAGGACCCGTGGTCAAGAAGTGGATTTGGGGGTTGGCTGGATTGTCGAACTGCGACGGCATGAACGCATTCGGTGTTTCTCTCACCAGTTCTTCCGCTTTGGCGATCGCGCCCTTCATTCCTTTGGGTCCTTCGGTCAACACCAATTCCGCCCCGTAGGCCGCCAACAGTTTACGCCGTTCGATGGACATGGTTTCGGGCATGGTCAAGATGATCCGATACCCTTTCGCAGCGGCGATGAACGCCAAACCGATCCCGGTGTTCCCGCTGGTCGGTTCGATGATGATCGAACCCTCTTTCAACTTGCCTTCCCGCTCGGCGGTCTCGATCATGCTTTTGGCGATGCGGCATTTCACCGACCCTCCCGGATTCTTGGACTCCAGTTTCACCAAGACACGCGCTTTCAATCCATGTTTTCTAGATAGATTCCCAACCTCCAACAACGGTGTATTGCCAACCATTTCGGTGACGCTTGTATAGATTTTATTCATCTTTCCTCCTATCATAGTATACAACTATGTTTTGTATGTTATAATTATGACGGATTTTATCCCGCCTGTCAATCAGGAGGCAAGGAGGAAACATGCGAATCTCGACCAAAGGCAGATACGGACTCGCCGTCATGGTGAAACTGGGTGAGGAACCGACGCAATGGGTTCCAATATCGAAATTGAGCCAAGAGCTCGGTTTATCCAAACTCTATTTGGAACAAGTCCTTTCCTTGCTGAAGAACGGGAATCTGGTTCAATCGACCAAAGGACCCCAGGGTGGATATCGCATCAGTTCGGCCCAAACCACGGTCTATGATCTTCTATGCGTCCTTGAACCTTCTTTGTTTGAACATGAAACGTCGGTCGGGTCGAACACCGACCTGCAACATATCCTTATCGAACATGTTTTTAACCCGATGCAATCTACACTCGATGAGACTCTCAAATCGATTACGCTGACATCGCTTGTCGAAACCTCCAAACATAAACGGGAAGCGATGATGTTTTACATATAAAACACCTGTCAATATTCACAGGTGTTGGTTCGATCGACATCAGTTCATTCGCATTCACTTTAGTCGACGTAAGGCTAGTAACGATGTTTGGGGCGCTCAGACTCTTTCAACAGCGCTGCCATTACTTCCCAAAAGAAGGCGAACGGAAGCAACCATAACCATTTTCGATTCCGATACGACAGCAACATCAGGAACTTAAGCATGTCTCCCCCTCTTACCCGTAGTGAATCGCTTTGGCGATACGGGATATCGATCGTCGACCCCGATCCGGTATCGATCTTACTTTCAGTGTAGACATGCCCTATGAAAATAACAATAGGATCCATTCTACATCGATCCCGACACTCCTCGTATTCCTCGTCTTGTCCCCGTATATGGACAAAACGACAGTGATTCTACGTGTTTTCCTCAAGTGAAACGACGCGCCGTTGATTGCCCAACTCCAACGTAACCGAAACCTCGTCCCCTCGTTGTTTCGAATCCATTACACGATAACCGGCGCTTTCGTACGCTAGCACGATGGTCCGATAGAGATCGAAGCACACGGAAAACCATTCCGGATCGGAGCGATAGGTCTCGATGTCGTTGCAGAGGAGGGTGATGCGGTAGCGTTTCATTTCCATACCTCATGATATCGACAGAATCTTGATCGGTGCGAAATCAAAATCGCCCAAAGGATGATCTGGATACACCCAAACGATACGATCAGTGATTCGATCGCATCACTTTTTCTTGTAGTTTTCGACGAAAGGCTCCATGTGCGTGATGACTTGGACTTTGGAAGGTTGATAATGGGCTTGAAGGGTCTTTTCGATCCGATGCGACAACGCATGGGCGTCCATCAAAAGCATTTCCTTATCCGCCAAAACATGCATGTCGATGAAAAGGTTTTGTTCGGTCCCGCGGGAACGGATGTGGTGCATGCCCTTGATTTCGGGGATGACGCTGAGCGCTTCCCGGATTTCCTTCTCGTCGGCGGCTTTGGAATCCAGCAGGATCGCACTGGCCATTTTAAAGATATCATAGGCTGCACGCAGGATGAAACCGGCGACGACCAACGATACCAACGGATCGATCCAAACCGGCATGCCCAACTTGACCGCGACCAAGGAAGCGATGACCCCCAAGGTGACGAACAAGTCGCTGCGAGTATGCAGGGCGTCGCTGATCAATATCGAGGAATGGAGTTTCTTGCCTTGCTTATGTTCATAGGTCGTCACGAACACGTTGATCACGAAGGTCAANNGCGATCTGGATGCTTAAAAAGACAAGCATCCCGACGATGACCAAGCTGGCCAGGGTTTCGAATTTCGCATGTCCGTAAGGATGGTCGTCGTCCTGGGGGCGACTGGCGAGGGCGATGCCGACCAAGCCGACGATGTTGCCCGACCCGTCGGTGACCGAATGGAAACCATCCGCCAATACCGATGCCGAATCGATCGTCACCCCCACGAAAATCTTGGCCAGCGCAACCGCCAAGTTCGCAATGAGGATGATCCATAAAACGCGTTGAATGCTTTTGTACGTTGAATCCATGTTTTCTCCCTTCTCTTCCCCTCTGTTAAAAAACACATCGGGGGATCAATGTCGTCCCGCAGATGTGTCGTATCACTCCGCTGCCTAAAGGCCCGGTGCATTGCCTTGGCAACCACCTGTTCGCTTTTCTTTCCATCAAAAATGACGGATAAGTTTCTCAATTTATACCATTTTCCCCCAACATTTGTCAACACCCCTATCTTTTCAGGAACGTCCCCTGATTAAGTTGGGTGAACGCCAGATCCAGTTCCTCCCGCGTGTTCATGACGATCGGACCGCCCCACGCGATCGGTTCTTTCAGTTTCTTACCCTGAAACCACATGAACCTGCTGGCATCGAGGGAGTGGATCGTGACTCGCTCCCCTTCCCCAAGCAACACGGCGCAACGTTGTTGGACATCGGTGCCTTCGATTTGAAGCCGACCGTAAAAGACATAAAGGAAGAGAGTGTGGTCTTTTTCAAGATCGATCGTAAGCGTGGTCCCCTCATCCATTTGAAGATCCATCAGACGGACGTCGACCTTGGCTTGGTCCACGTTGACTTTCCTTCCCGCATATTCCCCGGCGATCAAACGGACATGGCTTCCCTCATGGTCGATTTCGACCATGTGTTCCATCGTCAAGTCGCGATAGACCNNAAACCCAACATGCGATCGCTCGCCTTGGGCATCTCCTGATGGATGATCCCCGATCCGGCGGTCATCCATTGCGCATCCCCGCTTCGAATCAAACCCTTGTTGCCTAGACTATCCCCGTGTTCGATCAAGCCTTCCACCAGATAGGTGAAGGTCTCGATCCCGCGATGGGGATGCCATGGAAACCCTTTGGTATAGTCTTTCGGATCTTTCGAATCAAACGCATCCAGTAAGAGAAACGGATCGAATTCCTTCACATCCGAATGACCGACGACACGGATCAATCGGACACCCGCGCCATCGATGGCCCGCTGTCCCGCGATGGTGGATACGATACGACGTTGAGTACTCATCGGAGTTCCTCCCTTTACACTTCCCATTATATGTCATAAACTGAATACGGACAATTCGTCCGTGGAGGAAGCATGAAAATCACCGAATCCTATCAACTGAAGAATCTCACATTACCGAACCGACTGGTCATGCCGCCGATGTGCATGTATCAGGCGAAAGACGGTTTTGCAGACAATTTCCATTTCACCCATTACACGACCACCGCGTTCGGAAAGGTCGGAATGATCATCATCGAAGCGACCGGTGTGACGGCGGGCGGTCGCATCTCCGACGGCGACCTGGGTCTTTGGGACGACAAGTTCATCCCGGCGCTCAAGGAAATCGTCGACGAGGTGCATCGCAACGGTTCCAAGATCGGGATCCAGTTGATCCATGCGGGGAGAAAGAGCGAAGCCGGAAGTTATCGGCGCTTGGCGCCAAGCGCCATCGCGCATAGCGAACGGTATGCCGTTCCCGAAGAAATGACGAAGGAAGACATCGACGAAGTGATCAAGGCATTCGGCCAAGCCGCGCGTCGTGCCGATGAGGCAGGATTCGACATCGTCGAGATCCATGGCGCCCACGGCTATCTGATCCATGAATTCATGAGTCCCTTGTCGAATCTTCGGAAAGATACGTATGGCGGATCCACCGAGAACCGCGGACGCTTCCTTGCGGAAGTAATCGACGAAGTGAAAAAGTACTGGCCGAGTGAAAAGGTCCTTCAAGTCCGCGTCTCCGCCAGCGATTGGGATGAGAACGGCTTGGATGTACACGAAGTCGGAAATTTATTGTTGCCATTGAAAAACAAGATCGATCTGGTCCACGTTTCCTCGGGCGGCAACGTCAATCGTGCGATCCCCTTGAAACCGGGATACCAGGTCGAATTCGCCCATGAAATCAAACAACGTTTGGACTTGCCCGTGATCGCCGTCGGACTGATCACAAGCCTGGACCAGGTCGAAGAAATCCTATCCAGTGGAAAAGCCGATTTGGTCGCGCTGGGCAGGGAATTGCTGCGTAACCCGTTCTGGATGTTTGAAGCGTATGCGAAAGACAATCAGTTGGATCGACTCATCTCGTCCTATGCGAGGGCTTACCGTGAACGGTAAGCCTTTTTTCATCCATAGAAAAAGCAGGAGTTAACTCTCCTGCTCGCTTAGTATCTCGGGTTTGACGATCTGGACTTTCGTGATGCGTTTCTCATCGACTTTCAAGACACGGTACAAGACGCCGTCGACCGTCACTTCGGGTTGTTCGCCATCGCTTGGGATCCGCCCCAACTGACCGATGATGAAGCCGCTGATCGTATCATATTCTTCGATGGGCAACTTGATGTCCAAATCTTCTTCCAATTCATCCAGGGTCGTCGAGCCTTCCACATCGAAGGTGGACTCGTTGATCTGCTTGATCTCGATCTCGTCTTCATCGTATTCATCGAAGATGTTGCCGACAATCTCCTCGATCAGATCCTCGATCGTGATGATCCCGCCCGTCCCTCCGTATTCGTCGATGACGACCGCCATGTGGGTTTTCGTCAATTGTAGTTCACGGAAGAGTTCATCGATTCGTTTGGATTCGGGGACATAGTAGGGGGAACGGATGATGGTGCGTAAATCGAAACTGTCTTGTTCGGAGAACTCGACATATTGGATCAGGTCTTTCACGTGGAGGACGCCGATGATGTCGTCGATGCTTTCACGGTAGACCGGGAAACGGGTGTATTGTTCGGCGGCGACGATCTTGAGGACGTCCGCCAGTTTCGCATCCAATCCGACACCGGCGATTTCCGTGCGGTGGGTCATGATGTCCGAAACGATTTTATTGTCGAATTCGAAAATGTTGTTGATCATCTCTTTTTCGGTCTCGCGGATCGTCCCTTTTTCCTCGCCCACATCGACCATCATCCGGATTTCTTCCTCGGTGACCTGGTCGCCTTGGGCGTTGGGGTCGAAACCGAACAAGCGGACGAAGAAGTTGGTGGCGAAGGTCAGTAAGAGAACCATCGGCTTGGTGACGGCGAAGAGGAAACGCAGGATATCGACGACGGCGAACGAAACCGGCTCGGCGACGTTCATCGCGATCCGTTTGGGGACCAATTCGCCCAAGACCAAGGTGAAGAACGAAAGGATGAGCGTGATGAAGATCATCGCGAAGGTTTTCAGGATCGAGTCGCTAATCCCCAGTTCGAAGGTTTTCAGCAGGTTGACCAGCGGGATCGCAAAACTCTCAGATGCGAACGCCGAGGCTAAAAAGCCGGCCAAAGTGATGCCGATCTGGATCGTCGACAAGAAGCGGGTCGGATGGGATAGGATACGTTGAAGATGGATGGCTTTTTTATTTCCATCCTCGGCCATCAAACGAATCTTATTGTCATTTAGGGAGATCAATGCGATTTCCGAAGCGGCAAAAAAAGCGTTCAGGAAAATCAACACGATAAGAAATCCGATTTGAGCGATCATAAGGATACCTCGCTATTCTGTGTGCGAGACCTTACATCCGCCTCTCGGGTTTGTGTGTCGATACTTCGATCGCACCCTTCACTGTCTTCGGTCATAGTTTACCTCCATTGAAACATCATCACTTATTTTAGGGTTTTTCCCACGAAGTGTCAAGGGTAAGCGCCATTCTGCGCAAGTCCGCGTTCCGATTGGCGACTTTATCGTCCAATACGCATTCCAACAATTCTTCCAATGTCTGTTGGATGCGTTTGCCTTTGAACCCGAGTTCAAGCAAATCATCCCCGTTGATATCTAGATGCTTCACTTGATAGGGTAAGCGTCTGTTTTTGATTTCCATCACCAGACTTCGCGCCCGCGAACAGTTCTCAAGTTTCCTCCCCTGTCCCGAGACCATCGCCAAGAGGTCGCATTCTTTCAAACGGATCCCCGCCAACAAGACCTTTTCCCCGGTCTTCGCGAGCCAACGGCACATCTCGGGGAGTTGTTCGGGAAAGGATGTCTCATGCAAGGCGATGATTTCACCGACTTCGTGTGAAAGTTTCTTTTCGAAGTGAAACGATTCCAAGATGCTCCGGGCGATCAAACCCGAGCTTTCCGCATGATGTTCATAGAGGGCGATCTGATCGACGTTGAGGGTCAAGCCTTGGGGTTTGGCGAGATCATGAAACAATGCGGCCAATCGTAAGATAATGTCTTTCTCCGTGAAGGATAGGACGCGGATCGTATGGCGATAGACGTCTTCATAATGGTCGGGCGAGAACTGCACGAAGCCTCTGGCCGCTTCAAGTTCAGGGATGATCATCCCCATCACATCGTCGTATTCGCACAGGATCTTACCGGCATGATCGCCAAGCAGAATCCCTTTCAGTTCTTCGCGGATCCTCTCCGGTGCGATTTCTTTCAAGAGATAGGCGAAGCGGCGGATGGCATCCGCGGTTTTTTCTTCGATCGTAAACCCGAAGCGCGATGCGAAGCGCAATGCGCGCAGGATGCGAAGCGCATCTTCTTGGAAGCGTTGGTTCGCCGAACCGACGCAACGCAGGATTCCGTCGTTCAAATCCTGCATGCCATGGAAGAAATCCGTGATCTTGCCGTTCTCGTCCATCGCCATCGCATTGATCGTAAAGTCGCGACGTTCCAGATCCTCTTGAAGCGAGGTCGTGAAGACGACGTTGTCCGGGCGTCGATGGTCACGATAGGTGCCGTCTTTGCGGAAGGTCGTGATTTCGATCCAATGCTGAGCCTGAAGAACGCCGACGGTACCGTGTTTCTTCCCATAGGTTTTATGGATTTCACCGGCGAAAACTTCTTCGATTTGATCGGGGGTCGCATCCGTGCATAAATCGAAATCCTTGGGGAAGAACCCCAAGCATAAATCGCGTACCGATCCTCCGACCAAATACGCCTGATACCCCTTATTTTGAAGTCGATCGATGCATCCTAAGACATGCTTGGGAATCCCGTGGTTGATCATGGCTTACCTCGTTTGAAACTAGAGACTCTTCACTTTCGTCCGCGGTGCATAGCGCACGATGTAGTCGGTGGCGGACTGGATGTTGCAACTGTTGATTTTGACCGTCGGTTTGACATAGCCGATCCGACGCGAAACTTCCAAACAATAGGACGTCAGCGGCAAGACATAGATCCCGATCATGATCAGACAATTGTTCATCGCGTTTTGCAGGTAGGTCGGCTCGCTTTGGATCCGTCGTTCGATCGTATCGACGACGCTTTTCACTTGGTCGAGATCCAATCGATCATCCGGGATATGGGAGTAAAGCATTCCGTAGACCGTGAACCCGGCGCAAGCGGTTTGTTCATGCGGACTCTCGATCCAGTTCGCCGCGATTTCAAACCGTTGCGGATTTTGCGCGGCCAACGGTGCGACGCAACGCTCTGAAACCATCGCGCAATACGCTTTCTCGACCCAACGGCCCAATTGGTCGACGCTCATTTTCCCGCTGTCGGCGATCATCCCCGCCAACATCATCGCATCCAGGATCCCGGTATCGTAGAGTTCATCCGCCAGACACTGATCCGTTTTGATCTTCTTTGCGAGTTTGCGAACATCCCCCATCTTCACGCCGAACAACGGTTCTTTCGCACCGTTGTTGAGATAGATTTTCCTGGTGGAAGCATCCCCCGCTTCTTCAAGTTGAACTAGAACTTCATGCAATTCCATGGTTACCTCGTTCTTACGTACCATTTCGGTACTACGTTTGCGAAATCATCGGTGTCTTCTTTGAACCGCCGCACATTTTTAAGCATCACTGCGACTTCTTTCTCACCGTATGGAATCGCCCAAGGCAAGGATGCCAAGGCATTCACGGCTTGATAGAGGAAAAGGAGCGGAAAAAAGGATTCGGGGACTTGGAAATTGAAATAGGCATCGATCCTAGCGCTCGCGAACACCGGGCATAGATCGGCGCACCACACGATGCGGTTGAATTCTTCCCACGGATCCCCGATATCCCACCGATCGAAATCCAGGATGCCGAGATGTTGATCCGGCGTAAGCACGAAATTCCCCACATGGTAATCCCCGTGTTGGAAGGTTTGGGGGCGCCCTTCCAGATAGATCCGTAACGAGTTGATCCGGTCGATCAAGTGCCCGTCATCCATGACCTTGATGCCGCATTCTTGATACGCTTTGATTTTGCGGTCGATTTTCGCGTTGTATTTCATCGCCCACATCCCGTCGTCCTTTACGCGGACACGGGTATGGATTTTCTTGAGGGCGAATCCGGCTTCATATCCTAGCCGTATCTGTTCTTTCTGACTTAACGTGCATAGCACTTCTTCCAAATCCTCGCCTTCCACATAGGTCGTGTAGAACCTGGCCGGCGAAGGGGCAAAGTCCAGCTCCATCGGACGGCTGAACGGATTGTCATCAAGGTTCAGACTCCCGATATGGAAAAACAAGGTCGATGTGGAATCGATCCGTGAATCGTCGATGATCCGACGTACGAAACGGCCGTCCGGTGTCGTGACGATCGATTTCTTATCGTTTGACCACCCTTTATCGAGCGGTATTTCGCTGATGATTCGCTCTTCGATTTCCATGTTCGCCCTGCCTGGACTTAATTATACCATAGGTATCCACGGCACAGGCGTCGCACGCGATATCGCTTGTGAAGATGGGATGAAAAAAAACGAAACAGGCGTTTCGTTTTTATATCTTCGTGACGGGGCGGGCTTCGATGTACCCTCTTTCCCCGCGGGGTTCAAGCTGATACATCGGCGCGTCGGTATCATCGAAACGATACCCGACGCTTTCGGGATGATAGCGTTGGATCGATTCCTGAATGGCGACGATTTCACTCTCGAAGTTCTCGTCGTCATACGGCTCGCCTTGAAACACCATGTAGGTGCAGGGTTCAAGCTCGAGGAATTCGAAACCTTCGGGCAAAGGTTTTTGATATTCCATCGGGACTTCGACCCCCTGGACATAACGCGACGTCCCCGGTTTGATCATTTTTTCGGGTAACCACATCCCCATGGGTTCATTCAGAGCTTCTTTGATGCTGCATAACACACCCCAGACATCGCAGCCTACTTCTTCACAGTAGGCGAAATACTCATCGGCCTTCTTACCGCGCAAGATCACCGCCTTGCGGCGGGGGCGTTGGACCAATTGGACAAATACGGTGTTGTTTTTCATAGTTGTTGATTCTTCTTTCCGGGTAAGCAAACGATACGGGCGAAAGAGCGCGATGGCCGGCGTATCGCGCCGATACTCCCGCGGACTCATCCCGAACTGTTTGGCGAACGCTTTGGTGAACCCTTCATGCGAGTCGAACTGAAAGTCGAAGGCGATCTGCAGTATCGCTTCTCCCTGGTCACGGATCGCTTGGGCGGCTTGGCTTAACCTGAGCCTGCGGATATAGCGTAGCGGACTGATGCCTAGCGCACTTGAAAACAGATGCGCCGCATGATAGGGGGAATACCCTGCCGCACGGGCCAGTTGGACCAACGTGATCGGTTCGTTCAAATGGGCTTCGATATAGTCCTGCATCGCGATCACCGCCCGGGTTGTATCGTTCATCGTCTCACCTCGCCTCTATTTTAGCAGAAGAAAACGCCGGCGACTTGACCGGCGTTGCGAACTTAGACCTTGATTTCCCCGTTTTGGATCCGTTTTGCAAGTTCCTTAACCTTATACTCGATGATGTCGATGACGCGGTTGAATTCATCGTCGTCCTTCCCGGAAGGATCATCCAAGCCCCAGTCTTCCCTGAACTTGCAGGGTAGATACGGACAATCGACGTTGCATCCCATCGTGATGACGATGTCGATGCGCGGAAGGTCGCCGATCAGTTTGGAACGTTGCGTCAATTCCATGTCGATGCCGAAACGGGATTTCATGATCCGTACGGCATCCTGGTTGATTTGAGGTTTGGTTTCGGTGCCGGCGGAATAGGCTTCAAAAACGTCGGAAGCGAGATTCTTCGATAACGCTTCGGCGATTTGGGAGCGGCACGAATTGTGGACGCAGACAAAGGCGACTTTCGGTAAATGGGACATGGTTCCTCCTAGTTTTTAAACCAATGGGTGGTTTGGTTTGCGATTTTTACAAGCATCAACATCACGGGGACTTCCGTAAGGACTCCGACGACCGTGGCCAAGGTCGCACCGGACTGTAGTCCGAAGAGCGAAATGGCGACCGCGACGGCGAGTTCGAAGAAGTTCGAAGCGCCGATCATCCCGGCCGGGGCGGCGACGTCATGCGGAAGTTTCCAGAATTTCGCCCACAGATAGGCGATGAAGAAGATCAGGAAGGTCTGTAGGACCAAGGGGACGGCGATCAAGAGGATATGCAAGGGGTTGTCCAGGATGACCTGGCCCTGGAACGAGAAGATGATGATCAGCGTCAACAAGAGACCGGCGATGGTGACGTTGGAGAATTTGGGGATGAAAGAATGTTCGAAATAGTCCAAGCCTTTGTTTCTAACGATGATTTTACGGGATAGCCAGCCGAAGGTCAAGGGGATCACCACAAACAGGACGACCGAGAGGAACAGCGTTTCCCAGGGGATTTCGATATTGGAGATGCCAAGCAGGAAGGCGACGATGGGGACGAACAGCACCAGGATGATCAAATCGTTGGTGGCGACTTGGATCAAGGTATAGGCCGGATTCCCTTTGGTGAGATGGCTCCAGACAAAGACCATCGCTGTACACGGGGCTGCGCCAAGAAGCACGGCGCCGGCGAGGTATTCTTTCGCCAAATCCGGCGTGATCCATGTCCCAAAGACGATGTATAGGAAGAAATAGGCGATCAGATACATCGTGAACGGCTTGATCAGCCAGTTGACGGTCCAGGTGACATACAAGCCTTTCGGGTTTTCCCCGACATGGCGGATGCTCTCGAAGTCGACTTTAAGCATCATGGGGTAGATCATCAGCCAGATCAGGATCGCGACCGGGATGGATACGCTGGCGACTTCGAAGCGACTGAGGAATTCCGGGAACTGAGGGAGGTAGACACCGATGAGGACACCGATGATCATGCATCCCGATACCCAAAGCGTTAGGTTTCGCTCGAAGAAACCGATCCCTTGTTTTTCCATTTTACCCCCTCAGCGCGTCGACGACGCGCTCGCGGTCATCCGCGATGATCTTGCAGTTGAGTCCCTGCGTTGTATAGCGTTCGACCCGCTTCAAGTCTTCCATGCATTCGCCGTCCGACGCCAACTTCTCTTGCATGAATTCGACCAAGCGTTGGTTTTCATGGATGAATTTCGGATCCACCGTGTAATGGACCCATTGGGCGGATTTCGACGCTTTCAGGATTTCTTCACTACGCAGGCGTTGAAGATGAAAGGAAACGGTGGATTGATTCATCCGTAAAAAGACTTCCAGTTCGCAGACGCAGTATTCGCCTTGCAGCAATACCCAGAAGAGTCGTAGGCGGTTCTTGTCGCTGAATGCTTTGAATAGATCTTCCATGTTTCCTCCTTATATCAGTATAATTAAATATACTGATATAATAGCGAAAAAGAAGAAGACTTTCAAGTCTTCCGCTTTGATTTCCGTGGTGTTTTCGGTTTGGGTTGCGGGAGGGCGTCGTAGGTCACCTTCACGATTTCCTGAAGATACTCCCGGTCGTCGAGTTGCTCGATGACGAAAGTCGGCTTTCCGCCTTGATAGGGCGGCGCTTCGAGAATCTCACGAAGATAAGGAACCACTTCCGTCGTCCGTTTCAGATAGAACACATTGTCGCATAGCAGCGCGATGATTTTCCCATCCAGATATACCCCGTATTCCCCGAACATCTTGTTGACGTCGATCTTCCCCAAGTCCGATAACTGATCCTGAACATAACGTGCGAAATCCAAATCCGTCGCCATGCTACCTCCTTCTCCCCCAACTCGCTAATCCTAGTGTATAATGAATACAGTAAGATTGAAAGCGGGGAATCCGTATGAATTATAAATCGAACCAAATCAAACAAGGCATGTTTCTCATCGTGTTCTTCGTCGCGATGCTATGGATCGGCAACCACGTCGAGCAGTTGTTGGGCGGACTGAATCGGGCGATCGAAATCTTGACCCCGTTCATCACCGGTTTCGCGATCGCGTTCCTACTCAATGCGCCGATGATGCGCATCGAGAAGCTTCTGTTCCTTCCGAAAAGCCCTCTGAACTTCATTACGAAAAAATATCATCGCATCTTGAGTTATCTTGTCACCCTCGTGCTTGTGGTCATGGTCCTGATCTTCATCTTTCAAACCATCATCCCTGAATTGAGCACGACGATCATCGCCTTCATCAACACCCTCCCGGCCGCCTTCGATAACCTTCAACTGTGGGCGCAAACCAACCTGGGTCCGGACACGCCCATCGGAGACCTCTTGGTCCGGGCGAACTTCGATTGGACAAAACTGGAATCGACCATCATCACCTGGGTCACCAACAGTTGGCAAGCTTGGTTGAACTCTTCCTGGGGTCTGGTCCAGTCGGTTTTCAGCGCCTTCCTTACGTTCATCCTATCGTTCATCTTCTCGGTCTATGTCTTGATGAATAAGGAAACATTGCAGAATCAAGTCAAAAAACTCTGCCTGGCGGTTTTCCCGAAGAAAATCGCGATGTGGATCTTCAAGATCACCAACATGGCGGATGAAATCTTCACCAATTTCGTTTTCGGCCAAGTCCTGGAAGCCTTCATCATCGGGACGCTGTTCTTCATCGCCCTCTCGATCTTCCGCTTCCCCTATACCCTTCTGATCAGCGTCATCGTCGCGGTCACCGCCTTGGTCCCGATCGTCGGCGCCATGATTGCGCAAACCATCGGCGTCCTCTTGATTCTAACCGTCGACCCCGTGCAAGCCTTATGGTTCTTCGTCCTTTTCCAGATCATCCAGCAGATCGAAGGCAACCTGATCTATCCCTACGTCGTCGGAAAAGCCGCAGGCCTCCCGGCCATTTGGATCTTGGTCTCGATCACGATCGGCGCCAGCCTGATGGGCATCCTCGGCGTTCTGATCTCCATCCCCTTCGCTTCCCTCTGTTACGCCCTTCTACGCGACTGGGTGAATTACAGGCTTGAACAGAAAGCCTCCCAACAAATCGTCGAAAGCCACCCCGAATGAGGTGGCTTCTTTTTTTATCCGTTCTTCTCGACCAATGCGTAGATTTCCGCTTTGTCGTTGGCGTTCAATACTTTGTTTGAAATGATCGCGATGATCGCGATGCCCAGGATGTCCAACCCCAAACGCAAGAGTGTGAAGGGTAAACCCATCGACGAGGCTTCAAAGAGCAACATCGGGATTTTGGTCGTCGACCAGGCACCGATCAGGATCAGGACGTTGGTGAAGGATCCGCCTTTCTTCAATAAGGTGACGGCGACGGGGAACGCCGCATAAAGCGGACCGGCGGCCGCGCTTCCTAGGAAGAACGCCAAGACGATCCCGATCCATCCGCTGCCTTCACCCATGTATTTCACCATGGTTTCACGCTTAACCCAAACATCCAAAAGACCAAGAAGAATGAAGATGGGGGGCAGGACCGAAAGCATCTCCAAGAGGCTCTTCCACGTGATTTCGGTGGATTTTGCGAAAAGGTCGGGTTTGAGGAAGAACAGTGCAATATAAACAAGAACTAAGAGAAGAAAGATACGATATTTTTTCACTGTGGTTTTCATCCGAGGATCCCTCCGATCACAAAGGCGACGATCAATGAAAAGACGAAGGCGAGCCCGTTACGGAGATAGGTCGCTTTTTTACCGAAGAACTTGATTTCAACCGGCATCGTAACGATCCCGACCATCATCAAGGTCGAGACGAACGCCGCGATCTGCATGTATCCGGCCCCGTTTTTGAGAAGCGCGGAAGCGAGGGGAAAGGCGATGAATCCGGGGATCAGGGTGATCGACCCCAACATCGATGCGACCATCACGCCCAACCAACCGGATTCGCCGCCGATGACGGATGAAATCTGTTGGGGGGTGAGAATCGCAAGCATGATGCCAAGAATCAGAAGGACGGCCAAAAATTGGGGCAGGATGTTTTCGAAGGATTTCCAGGCTTTCTTCAAGGCCATCTTGGTTTTTTTGCGATCTTTTTTCCAGGAAATCCCCAATGCGATCGCGACACCTACATAAAACAATTGATCCATATTAGTCTCTCTTTCTCTTTGATGTGTGTAGACAGTGTCCGCTTGCACGCGCATTGGGTCGGACTTTTCCCGAAAGTACTTCCTGGACGGCTTCGTCCGCATTCCCTTTTAGTCCGCTATAAATCGAAACGTTGAATTGATTGAAACGATCGATACCGATTTGGCCTAAGGTATGGACGATGACGGCATCGACACCCAGACGGGCCACGATCCCCGGGAGTTCCCCGTGTTGATGCAAAGGGGCTTCGATCACGGTCGATGAGACGATCGTACGGTCGCGTATCTCAAATATCTTAAGGTGGGATGCCAATCCGAATCGGGGATGAATGTCATCCCCCGATAAAGGGACGCAGAGCTTCGTGATACTCTTAACGACATCTTCGGTGGTTTCATCCAAGTCGATCAAATCTTCATCTCTTGGTCGAGACCTTCTTTCATTCTCGATTTCGATCGACTTTCCGTAGATCAACGCATCGGCGATTTTCCGACGCGCCTCTTCATAGATTCGCTGGACGGTCGCTCTACCGACTTGCATTTGATCCCCGGCCGCTTCCTGTGATAAACCGACAAGATCAAGCAATCGGATGGTTTCCAGTTCATCGAGATTCAAGAGGATCGATTCATTTTCAACCCCGGTTTCGGAATGGAATCTCCTCGATCGCGGTTGCATACATATTCTTCTTTCCTTGGGTGGGCGCGGCATGGAATCTCCTTTATGGGCATATGCACATAATAAGTATATCCGTTTTCTTCCGGTATGCAAGCAGAATACAAAAGAACACCGTCATTCACGGTGTTCTTCATGGAGATGGTGTCCGCAGGTCGGGCAGAAGAGGAAGTGATCCTCGACATCCGACTGGCAAGAGGGACATTTCGTCACACCCTTACCTCTCTTCACCAGGGTTAAGTCTTCTTCTCTGACGGCGACCCTTTCATCGCGCTCGATCTTTCGCCCCGCTTCCCCATCGAGTTCGAAGACGGTTTGACAACAGGTCATCCGCACAAGGTACTTACGTGCAGAGCGATAAACCGGGATGAAAAAGAGTGAAAACTCGTTGTAGATGACAAACACTTCATACTTCCCGAATTGACCGCACACATCGCAAAGAATCGATTTGACGATTCCGAGGTTCTTTTGTTTAGGTCCATAACTGAAGAAAAAGAACATGGTTTACCTCACTCTTTATCCATTCTATACCAAAACGCACGGCTGCCGCAGGCAAGTTTGGTCAAGTTCCCGAAATGTCCAAGCAATTCTTGATCGATGACTTGGATGAAGGAAAAATAGTCGCCGTTCTCAAGTCGCTCGAGAACATCGGAAACCGGGTGTCGCTTCGGACTATAATCATAAAGAACGATATATTTCTTTGCGATCCGATTCATTTCATCGTAGAGTTTCTTGCGTTGCTCAACGGATAGTCCGTGTGCCACATACGAAGCGATCACAAGATCGAAGCTTTGGTCAGGATATGGAAGTCCGTGCACGGCATCCCCGACACGATAGATGATGTCAGGACTCGTCAGACGTCTTGCCTGTTTCAGCATTTCCGCAGATTGGTCGCATCCCTCGACCCGTAACCCATGATGAAGGAAGACTTCGCACATCGCACCGGTGCCGCAACCGACATCCAATACCGAATCGATCGATTGCGGTAACGAATCAAGAAACGCCGGGATGTTTTTTTCGAAACCCCGGACTTGATATTGGTAAAACCAGGCATAGGGTCTAGCGATGGTATCGAACAGGTTCATGGTAAGTTCTCCGAGTTGTTACCATTTTACCTGTTTCAGCACAAAAAATACAGTATAATCCCCAAAAGAAAACGGCATTGATTTGCCGCTTTCATCCTGGTTCGTTTCAGCAATCGCCGTGGTGGGCGTGTTGGTGACATACCGACCCGGTGGATTTGAGTTCGCCCCGGACATAAGCCGCCACGGAGCGCTTTGCCAATCCGCTTGCCCCGACGATGACTTCGATGTCATGTTGGTTGAAGATGTCGATGGCGCCCCCGCCCATCCCTCCGGAAATGATGACTTGCACCCCTTGTTCATGAAGGTAGTTCGGTAAGAAACCTGGACGATGCCCGGGATTGGGCAATACGGTTTCGCTTAGGATATCGGTTCCCTCGGCTTCAAACACAACGAAACTCTCACAATGGCCGAAATGCTCGGTAACTCGGCCTTGGTCACTGGCGACAGCGATTTTAATCATTTTTTCTTCCTCCGTTTTTATATACTGACGACACTTCCGGTCGAACAATAGTCGATTCGATCATGAAGCGTCTCTTTCAGCCTGAGATAAGGTTCTACCCCTGTGCAATGACAGGTATAGTAATGGATCGGCAACTTGTCAAGGATCTTCGCGATGACGTCGATTTCTTGGACATCATCGACCATCCCTTGAGTGCGATTATGGAGATGGAACCCGCCGATGACATGGGTCAAACCATTCCCATAAGACGACGCTTTCTGGATGATGTTGACGATGCCTTGATGGGCACAGCCTGCGATCAATACGATCTTCTCGTCTTCGCGTATGATCAGGTGTTGTTCGTGTTTGAAGTCGTCCATCATTTCATGTCCATTTTGAATCATCGTCAGATAACGATTCAAACTTGGCCGATGCTTCAATTCATCCACATTTGAGAACAACTCGAGTTCATCGTCGATTTTCAAAGAGTCTTCGGTGTAGATGAAATGACCTTGACGCATCAATGTTTGATCCAATCCGATGAACTTCGCCGCATTGGGGGGCCGATGGGAGTAGTGGGGATCAAACGTAGGTTTCCGTACGTAGATTTTGACATTGGGACAAAGGGCGATGAGCTTCTCCAATCCTCCGCCATGATCGCTATGCCCATGGGAAATGATCGCGATGTCGACTTTGGAGAGATCGATCTTCATTTTTTCAGCATTGTCCGCGAAATTCCCGCTTGCACCCGTATCGAACAGAATCACATGTTTTTTAGTTTCGATCAGCAAACTCAGCCCGTGTTCACATTCCAGCCCGGGGCGATCGCATGTGTTCTCAATCAGTGTCGTAAGGATCATGATTTTTCCCTCCTGAATAGAAGACCAAGTACTTTCAAATAAATCTCACGTGTCGCGTTACCGCTTGGACAATCGATCTCGACGATCGTCTTTCCTTGATTGACGATCTGAACCGCCATCGGATCAAAGGGAATCATCCCGACAAACGGGATTCCGTTTTCTTCGCAGTAGTCCTTGATCCGCCGGCTTTGGTTAGGATTGGTATCATGCTTGTTGATGCATACGAGCGTCGGGACTTGAAAGATCGATGCCGTCTTCAGAATCCGTGTGAAATCACTGAATCCGGAGATGGAGGGTTCCGCGACGACCAGTACGGAATCAACCCCGCTCAATGAAGCGATGACCGGACACCCGATGCCGGGGGAACCGTCGATGATTGCCAAATCGGTTTCCATCGGGATTGAAAGCATCTGTTTCTTTACGCTAGAAACCAGCATGCCGGAGTTCCCGCTCCCCATCGATAACGTGGCCGTCGAGAAAACCGTTTCTCGACCATGGTATAGGATAAGCTCGCCATTCACCGAAGGATACAATGCAACCGCCTTTGTCGGGCAGACGAATTCACAGACGCCGCACCCTTCGCAGGCATTCTGGTCGATGCGATATCGCCCGTCGAACGTGATGGCATCGAAGCGGCAAACTTCCATGCATCGGTTGCACTGAATGCAGTCCTTTTGATCGATGAGAGCTTTCGGTAAACCGAAGTAGTCCGATTTCGTTCTTTCACCGCCGGCGCTTAACACCAGATGAAGATTGGGCGCATCCACGTCGCAGTCCGCGCAGACCTTTGCCTGATGAAGCTTGATCAGGGCGCTCGCGACCGTTGTTTTCCCTGTCCCGCCTTTACCGCTAAGAATGAGTAGCTGCTTCATGTCCGACTCCCTTTTGAATACGATCATACAGATCCATGAACAATTCCCGATGATTTTCGTCCACTTCGACGATGATGCCCGCATTCGAATTCACTCTTCCTAATTCTTCATCAAACGGGATATCGATGGCGATTTCAATGTTCTTCTCGATACAGAAGGTCTTTGAAGGATTCTCCCCAGCCAAGGTCTTATTCAACACGGCGAAGACCGGTTTTTCGAATACACACGCCAATTCATAGACCATGGCGAGATTATGTGCACCGAAGATCGTCGGTTCAGCCACCAAAACACAAACATCGGCGGATTTGATGCTTTCCATCACGACGCACGAGCTCCCCGGCGGACAGTCGATGATCACATTCCGTTGGTCATCGTCGACACTCTCCAACAGTTTCTTAATGATGGGCACGCCGGATTCATTCCCGACATTCAAAATCCCGGTACGGACGTCCACCCCATGGGAAACCCCTCGTTCGATTCTACCGATCGACTTCGGGATTTCACGGATGGCGCCTTGAGGGCAAACGAGGGTGCATCCACCGCATGAATGGCAGATTTCTTCATAGACTTTCACCTTGCCTTTAATGATCGCCAAGGCGTTGAAACGACAAAATTCGACACATGCCCGGCATCCGTCGCATCGTTCTTGGTCGACGATGGGGATCAAGACGTTTACATCTTCTTCGATTGGATGTTCAGGCTTAAAAAAGAGACGTCCATTGGGTTCTTCCACATCGCAATCAAGATAGACTGAGTTCGCAATGACGGATGCGAGATTCACCGATACCAATGTCTTTCCCGTTCCGCCCTTACCGCTTAAAACAGCAATCTTCATCGATCAACCACCATGCCCATGCATCCCGGGGTTGATTTGCGTCAATTCTGCAAGCGTGTTGTTCATGAAGGCTTCGATATTTTTGAGTGCCGTCTCCGAAATGGATTGATAGAGACGGATATTCGCCGCCTTCAAAACATCGGCAGCATTCTCTCCGCATCTCGGCGTAATGACCACATCGGCATGAAGGTCCACGATGGATTGGGCGGCTTTGATGCCCGCCCCTCCCGGACTGGTTGCGGCCATGTTTTCGATAAATGTCGTTTCATTGGTTTCCGTTTCATGAACCATATAAAATAGGGCTCTTCCAAATGAAGGGCTAAGTTCCGTTTTCAAATCTTGTTCATTCACGGGCAATAAGATTCTCATGTCATTCTCCTTTTTCCTCAGGTTTATTTATCTCAGCCATGAATCGACGCCTGCATCTTGGATGATGATGTGCGTTGTCTTGATCGTTGCATGTCATCCCGTCGCAGAGTCGAAAATCGCCGCCCTTAATGAACAGGGGTTTCGAATTGACCAACGAATCCGCCAGTTTTTTGCGGGCATCGTTGTAAATCCCCTGGATCGTCGTTCGAGCAACACCCATCTGACCGGCGCATTCTTCTTGCGTCAACCCTTCTAGATCAATCAGTCGGATGGTTTCATATTCATCCACCGACATCACGACCGGTTGACGGGCTTCGCCGTTGGTTTCCAGCGGACCGAACCGATCATTCTCAGGTAAACAGCAAACATTTCTCCATTTTCTTGGTCTTGGCATGATTCCTCCGTTTGAGTCGTGCACTTTCCTATCCGACATATGTCACTTACTCATTAAGTATACTTTATATCCGACATATGTCAATAAAAGCAAGAAAGAAGAAATGTAAAAATATTCCATACAGTTATTGACATATGCCATTTATAGGAGTACGATATACATGTAAATGGCATATGCCACTAAGGAGGTGAAATGATGCCAAGAAATGATGGAACAGGTCCTGTAGGTTTAGGTCCGATGAGCGGCAGAGGTGCCGGTCCGTGCAACACGAACAGACAAACCGCCAATGGTTTAGGACGAGGTCTAAAAATGGGCCGCGGTCGTGGGTTTTGTCGCTATGTTAGCGGCGACACGAACGAAAAAGAAACACTTCTTCAACAAAAGGAATGGTTGAACCAACGGTCTACACAAATCGAGAATCGACTCAACCAAATCGATGAAAATCAGAAACAGCAAGGGTAATCCCTGCTTTTCTGCGTATAACACATCCAGAGAGGATAACCACCATGCCCAGACCACGCAAATGGAAACGCGTATGCAATCTACCAAACATGACCGAATATGGTCCCTATATCGCCAATAAAGGACAACTCGACACGATCATCATGTCGGTTGAAGAGTACGAGGCGATACGACTCATCGATCTTGAAAACCTGGATCAGGAAGAATGCGCGGCGAGAATGCAGATTGCACGAACCACGGCACAGAAAATCTACAACGATGCACGCAAAAAAATCGCCGAATCTTTCGTCAACAATAAAGTGATCCGCATCGAAGGCGGGGACTATAAACTGTGCGAAGACAGCGATACCCCGTGCGGCTACGGCCCATGCCGCGGTAGAAGACACGCTCAAAACGGCCACGGCCAAACAAAGGAGAATTTATGAAAATCGCCCTATCGATTGATTCGAACACGACATCGGGAGTCATCAGCGCATCTTTTTCCCGCGCACCGTACTTCATGATCTATGATACGGAAACCAAAAAGACGGATTTTATCGACAATACGAAAAATGCGGATCAACCAGGAGCCGGACCGCGGGTCATCGCGATGTTGAAGGAAACGAAAATCGACACGGCGATCGCCGAAAGCTGCGGCGAGAACGTCGTAATGACGCTAAATAACGAGGGCGTCGTCTTCTTCCATGCGATGAAAATCAGTGCGATGGAAGCTCTCGCATTGTTTATGAACAACCAACTACACTTACTCTCGGACATCCACAAAGGACATCAAACTCCGGGAACCTACAAAGTCTAGCAATACGGTCAGAGATTGAACTCATCGAAACATAAAGAAAGGTACGACGCTTAGCGAAGTACCTTTCTTGTTTAATTCAGAAGTAAAGATCGAATGGATGTTGAATTCTGAATATTACTTTGAACTTATCGCTATAAAACCGAAAGCACAAGTCATTCTTATGGCCAGGCATAGGCGATGGAAACACCCAGGGTGATCAAAGCGGACAAATAATAGTACCACGGCTTTTTCGACAAGATGAGCCAAGCTAGTAACCCGGCTAAAACAAAGGCGATGCCAAGATAGGCATAGGGGATACGATCGTAGAACCTCAATACCACGACCACCAGAACCATACTCAACGGAGAAACCAACGCCGCCGCCTTGAATAAGTCATGAATCTTCGATCGATCGATCAGGAAATAAATCAGAATCATAAACATCATGTAGGAAGACCGAAACTTGTCCATTTGGAAGTGTTGGGGGTTTTTGATGAAGTTCGCCTCGATGAAAAAATAGAGTGCGACATAGCCGATGTAGGTCAACGCAAGGATCAATACGCCACCGAAGAAAACAGAAACAAGAGGGATAAGAATCGACAAGGTTTTCTTGTTTTCCATTCTACCTCCAGGATGAAGCATGATTCATCCATGATTTAGATTCAACTGTAGAACATACCCTGTCCCATGTCAATCCGTTCATCATTATCTCATGGATTGGAATCGACTCAGCGTCTCTGAAGCAACACAATGCATTCGATATGGGAAGTCTGAGGGAACATGTCGACCGGTTGGATGGACTGGATATCGTAGATCGTGAGAAGTTCCTTCACGTCGCGGGCTTGTGTTTCCGGATTGCATGAAATATAGACGATGGTACGCGGTCGAAGTTTACGCAACGCAAAGAGGAAGTTCTTGTCGCTACCTTCACGTGGAGGGTCCATGACGACCACGTCGATTTTAGCGGAAGATGTGGACGTATCCAGTAACCACTGCGAAGCATCGGCGCAGATGAACCGCGCATTGCTGACTTGATTGTGTTTCCCGTTATTGCGTGCGTCTTCCGTCGCATCCGGATTGCTTTCGACGCAGATCACTTCCTTGACGCGCTTGCTGGCGTAGATCCCGATAGTACCGACACCGCTGTAGGCATCCAGCAAAACATCGGTTTTTCGAAGTTGCGCCGCATCCAATGCGTTTTGGTAAAGGATCTCGGTCTGTGTCGGATGGACTTGGTAAAACGAACGGGCGGAAATCTTGAAAGTGTAATCGCCAAGTCGGTCGACGATATATCCTTTTCCATAAAGCGTACGTTCCTGGTTTCCCAGCACGATGCTTGTGGATCGGCTATTGGTGTTTTCGATGACCGAGGTGATCTCGGGATGACGCTTGATGAGTGAGGCGACGAAGTTCTTGCGCCCTTTAAAATCGGAATGGGCGACGACCAGCACCACGAGGATCTCCCCGGTCGACTCCGCGACCCGGATCAATGCATGGCGAAGCAAGCCTTTTTTCCGGTTCTCGTCATAGATTTCGACGCGGAACGAATTCACCAGTTGTTTCAGGGTCGTGAAGATCTCTATCGCTTTGGGATGGGTGACGTCGCAGCTCTTGACATCGAACAAGGCATGCGTCCCGGCCGCATAGTAACCGGCGATGGCGTTTTTCCCATCGGCTTTGAAGGTCAGGATGTTTTTGGATCGATAGCCGAACTGGCGGTCTGTGCCAAGGCAGTCCTTGACGGGGATTTTCGTGATCGACTTGAAATGGTGGCGGACTTGATCGGTTTTCCATTCGAGTTGCGCATCGTATTCCCAATGCAGAAACTGACAGGAGCCGCATTGGCTGAAGTAGGGGCAGACGGGTCTGATGCGTGTCGGCGCATCGACGACACGCTGGAGGATTTTCTTGGTGTTGGGATCGAACTTGATTTCTTCCAACGGCAAAACGTTATCGAAAGAAACCCCTTCGACCCATCCTTTACCGTTTTCATCGATCTTGCGGCAGACGCCTTGTTTCGCGACAGCCATGTTATTCCAAAATCAAGCTGACCGGGCAATGGTCGCTGCCGAAGACATCGTCGTGGATCGCCGCATCCATCACACGAGGCATCAGACGCTCGGAGACGACGAAATAATCGATACGCCACCCAGTGCCCTTGGCACGTGCATTCATGCGGTAGGACCACCAGGAATACTTCACGGTGTCGGGATACAGGACACGGAAGGTATCCGCGAATCCCGCTTTCAGGAATTCGTTGAACTTGGCGCGTTCCTGGTCGCTGAACCCCGGACTGAAGCGGTTGGTCTTGGGGTTCTTCAAGTCGATTTCATTGTGCGCGACATTGAGGTCGCCGCACACGATGACCGGTTTCTTCTGGTCGAGTCCGATCAGATATTCCCTGAACGCGTCTTCCCAGGCCATGCGGTAATCCAAACGCTTGAGTTCGTCCTGTGCGTTGGGCGTATAGACACAGACGAGGAAGAAATCTTCATATTCCAAGGTCACGACCCTTCCTTCGGTATCGTGTTCAGACTTATTTATTCCATACGCGACGGACAACGGTTCTTTGCGGGCATAGATGGCCGTTCCGGAATAACCCTTCTTCTCGGCATAGTTGAAATACTTCACATAACCCAGAGGGCTGAAGTCGTGTTGCCCCTCCTGCATCTTGGTTTCCTGCAGGCAAAAGAAGTCTGCGTTGAAACTTTCGAAAATCTCGTCGAAGCCTTTTTGCGCGATCGCACGTAGGCCGTTTACATTCCAGGATACAAATTTCATAAGGATTCTCCTCTTTGGATGTCTCTTCAAGTATAATCAATAGAGAGCCGTTTGTCATGGGTTTTGAAAGAGGTGGAAGATGGGAATCCTACGTTGCCCGGTATGCAAGAATGTGATGATCGAGAATGAACAAGGGATGGTCTGTCTGAAGAACCATCGTTTCGACCGAGCCTCAAGCGGATATGTGAATCTGACGATCGGGTCGAAACAGCGCAAAAGCGGCGATGAAAAGGCGATGATCATTGCCCGGAGCGAGTTTTTAGGGAAAGGACACTATCGTCCCTTATTGGATGCGTTGATCCAAAGGATGAAGCTTCTTCCCTTCATCCTTGGATTGGATCTGGGCTGTGGCGAGGGATATTATACCCAGGCGATCGCCGAGGCTTTCCCCGAATCGTCATGGACCGGGGTGGATCTTTCCGTCGACGCCCTCAAGAAAGCGGGAAAACGCTCACATAACGTACGCTATCTCGCCGCCAGCATCCGCGACCTGCCCATCCAAGATACAAGCATCGATCTGACACTGAATATTTTCGCCCCTTTGTTTTTGGATGAAATCACAAGAGTGATGCGACCGGCGGGATACGCCGTATTTGTCTTACCGAACGAGGATCATCTTCTTGAATTGAAGGAAGCGCTCTATCCCGTGGTTCGCTTAAACCCCGCAGCTCCCGAGGCGATCGAAGGGTTTGAAACCGTCGGCTTCGACGATGTTTCCTTCGAAATGAATCTATCGAATCAAGACTTGCTTCATCTCCTTCAGATGACCCCCTATGTCCACAAAAGCCCGAAAGAAAGCCTGGATCGCTTGAAGACCCTCGCTTCGCTTCACGTCAGGGCTTCGTTTCGCATACTCTGTGTAACGAAAATTGTAAAAAAAGATGCATAAGCGCATAAACTTCGTTATAATTACACTTACAAGCACAACTGTTTTATGAAAGGATCCTTCAAATGAATGAATACGTCGGTTTGGCGTTGTCTTTCGCCTATTTGGGAATCATTCTTCTGATCTCACTGAAACTTCAAAAAATCCCCTTTGAGTTCAGCCGCAAGTTCGTCCACATCCTGGCCGCGAATTGGTGGTTCATCGCGGTCTATGCTTTCCGCTCCCCGTGGATGGCCTCGATCGTCCCGTTTTTCTTCGTGATCTTCAATAGCGTCACCTATTTCTTCGGATGGATCCCTTCCATCAACAAGCGGGACGGGCAAAGGAATTTCGGTACGATCTATTATGCGATCAGCACATTGTTCCTGACGTTCATCAGTTTCCAACCCGGCGCTCTTCAAACCGTCGGCGGTTTGGGTATCCTGGTCATGGGCTATGGGGACGGACTTGCATCCCTGATCGGCCGCAAGTGGGGGAGTCATCCCTTTCAGATTTTCCAGGCGAAAAAGAGTTTCGAGGGAAGCGCCACGATGTTTCTGGTTTCCTTGATCGTCATTTATACCTATTTGACTTATGCCACGGGAAACGTCGCGATCGGCGCCTGTCTCTTGGTGGCTTCCGTCGCCACGCTGGTCGAAGCGATCTGCCCTTGGGGGTTGGATAATTTGTTGGTCCCGATGATGACTTCGTTTGTGTATTTCGTCTATATGCTCTAATCGCGATTCGTCGCGGTTTTTTTAAGGAGGTTAACCCATGCCCGTCTATGTTTCGCTAATGGTCAATCAGAAACCGTTGGATGCGTCTCTCGTTGCGCGCCATGTTTCCTACCTGAAACGATTGGATCAGGAAGGCTTGTTGGTGCTGTGCGGACCCTTCATCGACGAACCCGGAGGGATGGTCGTGTTCAGAGCCGGATCGATGGACGAAGCAAAAAAGATCGCACAAAGCGATCCCTTCATCCATGAGGGGTATAAAACGTTTACGCTCCGCACGATGGAAATCGCGGATGCATCGAACGACTATCTACTTTGATTCTTTTGCGACGATTTCCAGAATCTTTTCATAGACCCGGTTAGGGTGCGCGATCGCCTCGGAAACTTCGATTTTCAAGATCTTTTTCCCCTCGAATCGCTCCAGTCCTTCGACGGCGCAACCCACCGCAAGCACCACGATGTCAGCATCTCTGATTTCACTTCGCTTCAATTCGCTTTCGATCCCCATGCTACCCTGGGTCTCGATGGCAACCTGGTGCCCGAGTTCTTTCCCCTTCTTGATCAAGGCGGCTTGCGCCATGTAGGTATGTGCAATGCCTGTCGGACAGGCGGTGACTCCGACGATTTTCATATTCTCTCTCTTTCCCTCACGCGAATAACGCGAGTACTTCGTCCGCATTACGGGCGTTTTTTAGTTGTTGGATCAACATCGGGGTATCGATCACATTGTAGAGATCGGTCAACACTTCTTTGGTGTCGGTTTCCCCCGTGAAGTTCACTGCGATCAAAAACATCAATCTGGCACTACCATTCCCCCAGTCCACATCATGGTCGCAACAGAGGATCATGATGGAAGAGGTTAGGACGAACTCCTCTTTTCCGTGGGGGATCGCAATCCCGTTCCCTAAACACGTTGGAATGGTTTGTTCGCGATGGAAAACGGACTTACGGAATCCAGACTTGACGCGCCCCAGAGACTCCAGACGATCGCACGCCAGGTTCAAGATTTCATTACGATCCAGATGGTTCAATCCGGTCAGGATCAGTTTTTCATCCAACACCTTTTTAAGCGATTCGAACACCAATCTGGGCTTATGAAACGATTGCTCGATGATGAAATTGTTGACATTCCGAATGTCGTCGAACCCCGCCAATGAACTGACACGCAAAACGGGGATCGGCACTTGCTTGATCGGTACTGTGGAAATGATGAAATCGATTTCCCTGAAATCCATCTTGTTTAACTTCCCTAGTGAAACGATATCCACGATTTCGATGGAAGAAACAAAACGGGAAATCCGGTTGGCGAGGAAACGGGAGAAACCGATCCCCTCGGGGCAGACGATGATCACACGCTTGTTGGAAACACATCGTTCGAGTGCTGCCTGAAGATGGATCGCCATATAGCTCAGTTCATCGTCATTGACCGGAGTCCCGAATTTTTCTTCAAAATAGGGGGTCAGAAGATAGAGGATGCTGAAGATCGGGGAATATTGGGATTTGATTTGTTCAAGCAAGGGGTTTCGTAAAAGGATGCCATATCGCAGACGCGACATCATGGGCTTGATGTGCGTCATCAGTCCGTAATACAAAGGTTTATCTTTGGTAAGGTCGATTTGCGCGATTGTGGAAACACGCTCGATGATGTCCCGAGTAGTCTCCTTTATCGTATCGTCGATATCCAAGACATATTCCTGCGTCTCAAGATTCGTGTAGCTGGATTGAATGCCAAGACACATCAAATACATCGCGATGAAACGTACTTCGGTCTCTGGAATCATGCATTGGAACCGTGATTCGATCTCACGTGATATATAGGATGCCGTTCGACTAGCGATTTCACTTGGGATTTCATCGTAGGTCGACGCCAATGCCTCTTGATTCAATGTTTCACCGAAGCGAACCCTTTGGATCAAAATCAACAAGTGGGTCAATAGAACGGTGTACGAAACATCATTGATCCGATAGTTCAAATGTTTCTCGGCATCCAAGATGATTTCTTCGACGCTCTCCGGATCGACATCCGGAAAAAGGTGGCGCAACCGGTATTGCGTCGCGATATCGACTCTACTCTTAGCATTGTATCGATCCATCTCTTCGGTTTCGAGGAGGTTGAACTCGCCGATCAACCCGGCAAGGGCGTGACGGATGTCTTTCTCGTTTCCAACCACCCGTGTCCCATCCCGGTCACGAACCAACCTCAACGCATAGACCCGTCCCCACTCTTCGATCTTTTCCAGGTCGGCGACGATCGATGTCCGAGCGACCATAAATTCCTCGGAAAGTTTGATCAGCGACGTCCCATCTTTCGAATTCAACAACTTTGTCGTGATTTTCATCCGACGAAGCCTTGTCGACAGGGGATCGATGGATTCGACACCGATCAGTCTCTCGTTAAGGACGCGTTGACGCTCTTCATGCGAACCGGACAACTTAATCCCGACGCCGGCTTTTCGAAGCAGGCTCACTTCGCTTCCGTTTACGAACCGTTCGATCTCATCAAGGTCCTTATGCAACGTACGCACCGACACTTCGATCCGTTGCGCAAAAAAGTCAATGGTTTGACTTTCGTGCTCATTCAGAAGTGCTTGAAGCAATCGACGTTGGCGGAGGTTCAGCATGTTATTCACCTATGATGGTAGTGTAACATATTCCGTCCTTTCTTAAAGTACATTGTTCTTCAGAAAAGATGTTGCAATTTCAATCCATGAAAAAACCGCCACACAAGGCGTGCGACGGTTTGGATTTCTTAGGCTTGGACAGGCTTCTTGAGGAAGTTGACCATCAAGGCGGTGACGACGGATCCGACGACGACAGCCAGGATATAGATCGGGGCGTTCCCGACGACCGGGAGAACGATCAATCCGCCGTGCGGCGCCATGTCCGTTGCTTTACCTAGCGCGGCGATGACCGCACCGACGGCCGAGCCGGTCATGATGGAAGGCAAGACCCGCGCAGGGTCGGCGGCGGCGAAGGGAATCGCACCTTCGGTGATTCCGATGAAGCCCATCGCGAAGGCAGCTTTCCCTGCCTCGCGTTCTTCTTCATTGAATTTATGCTTGGCGATAAATGTAGCTAATCCCATACCGATTGGAGGGACACAGATGGCGACACCGGTCATCCCCATGATTTCAGGCTTACCGGCGGCGATCATCGCGGCGGCAAACGAGAAAGCGACTTTGTTCACCGGCCCGCCCATATCGAAGGCGATCATGCAGCCGATGACGATCGCCAAGGCGACAGTGCTTCCGGTTCCCATGTTGGCTAAGAAGTTTTCAAGTCCAGTGACGACCGATCCCAACGGATTGGCAAGTACATAGATGTAAACCAAACCGATGATCATCGATGTTAACAAAGGGATAACGAAGATCGGCATGAGCGGTTTCAAATACGTCGGGACTTTCCACCCTTTGATCCATTTTGCCAAATAACCGGCTGCAAGCCCTAAAACAAGCGCGCCAAGGAAACCGGTCTTCACTCCGGCTGTCCCCACGGCGCTTCCCGCGAGGGATCCGGCGACCAAGCCGGGCAACAAGCCCGGACGTCCGGCGATCGAGTATGCCGTGTATCCGGCAAGCAAGGGCGTCATGAATCCGATGGCTGCGACACCAATCGTCAGGATGTTGTTCCAAAACGGGCTTGTGACAACCATCCCTGTGTCACCTGCCGTACCGGTTGCCAAGGCCAGGGCGATTCCGACGCCCCCGACGACAACCGCGGGGATCATGTAAGACACACCGGTCATGACATGATTCTTGATGTCTTTTAGAAATTCTTTCATAGTTCCTCCTCTTGATAGTGGTTTTATTCAATCATTTACTAAAGCGATGCGATTTTGTCGAATACTTCCTGGGGATGTGATATCGCTTCCCCGACTTCGATTTTCAGGATCTTCTTCCCATCGAAACGCTCCAATCCTTCAACGGCGCATCCAACGGCCAAGATCACGACATCCGCTTCCTGGATGTCCTTCTTCTTCAATTCACTTTCGATGCCCATGCTTCCCTGTGTCTCGATCAAGACGATATGCCCCAGTTCTTTCCCTTTTTTCATCAAGGAAGCCTGTGCCATATACGTATGTGCGATTCCGGTTGGACATGCCGTTACTCCGACGATTTTCATAGACCCTCCCTATGCTTCAATGGAACTCAAGAGAGCGAACGCTTCCTCGGTATCATTCAAGCTCAGCAACTTCTCCCTAAACTCGTCTTCCATCAGCTTCCGACTAATGTTCGCCAAGATCCGCAGATGCGTGTTTTCCCGATTCTTCAAAGGTACCCCGATCATGAATACCAAGCGAACGAGATTCTCGCTGCGATCATCCCAGCGAAAGGCTTCCGATGTCGTTGCCACTGCGACGAAGGGGGTCGTCACCGCATCGCTTTGACCATGCGGTAAAGCGACGAGATAACCTAAGGCCGTTGAGAACTCCTCTTCCCGCTTTGCAACCGCTTCTCGATATCCCTGCACATCGGCGATTCGGCCGGCTTCAACCGCTTTTGCACAAAGGGCATCCAGGATTGCATCTTTCGTCCGTTCAGGTCGATTCAAGCAGACAAGATTTTTCGTGATGACCATATTCATTTCCTCCTTCGTTGACACCTTTAGGATATCATTCCCCGGCATTTCAAGAAACACCAGGATGATTCATGAACTTTCTGCAATCTTGTACCGAAAACGAAAAAACCATGGCTCTTTATCGAACGTACCATGGTTTTTGTTAACTCATTGCAGGATCTTACTCTCGATCCTTTAGCTTCCGCTCGACATAGAAGACCGGATAGAACAGAAAAGGGAAACTTCCGAACGTGTTCGCAAGCAAGACCGTGTCCGGATCGCTCCAGCCCAATCCTTTGGATAAGAAAACCAAGGGGAGAAGGAGAAAGGCTTCGATCATCCAGATCTTGCCGGTGGTCGTGTTGGCGTAGTCCCAGTTTCTCTGATTCGCCATCGACCGGCGGGTACGATACCCCATGATTCCGTTGATCGTCTTAGGTGGGAAGCGATCCATCCACAACCCGATGAAAAACATCATGCAGGGGATGACGAGATCGAAATCGTAGACGTTCATCGTTCAAGCGCCCTCATCGCCAAGGCGAGGGCTCCGCAGAGCCCTGCGTCATCCCCCAACCCGGGAGCCATGATATAGTCATCCCGCTGTTTTAGGATCGAAGGGTGCTGAAGGTAACCGTTCAGCAGGGTTTTGACCCGGCCGCGGATCTTGGGGAAAAGTTGTTCCTGATGCATGACGCCTCCGCCCAGAATGATGCGTTGGGGGGATACCGTCAGGATATAGGACATCAAGGCTTGTCCGATATAGAAGGCTTGAAGATCCCATGCCGGGTGATCGAAACTAAGGTTGGCCGCCGGGGTACCCCAACGACGCTCGATCGCCGGACCGCTTGCCAATCCTTCAAAACAACCTTTATGGAAGGGACAAACCCCTAAAAACGTTTCACCCGGGTAAGGTTGAAGCAGGATATGTCCCATTTCGGGATGAAGCAGACCATGGACGGTTTGTCCGTTGATCACCAACCCGCCGCCGATCCCCGTGCCGACCGTGAGGTAGAGCAGCGAATCCACACCTCTTCCGTTCCCCCACAATGACTCTCCGACAGCGGCGGCGTTGACATCCGTGTCGAAACCATAGGGAACATCGTATCGCGACGATAAGTACCGCAAGATCGGGGTGTTCGCCCAGTGCGGTTTCGGTGTGGACGTGATTTCCCCGTAGGTCGGACTGTCCGGGTTCAAATCGACCGGACCGAACGAAGCGATCCCCACCGCATCGGGACGATGTTTCAAAATAAATCGGGATACGGCTTCCAGGGTCGTTTCCGGATCCAGTGTCGGAATGCTTTCACGGATCAGGATGTTTCCGTTCTCATCGCCGATCCCCAGGACGAATTTCGTCCCGCCCGCTTCGATGCCGCACAACTTCATAGGAGAACCTCGCGGGGGATGCTGACCATCACGACACAATCGCCGACGATTTCAAGCGTTTTCTCGTCATGGGTCGTGATCGCATGGTCTCCGAGTTTGAACTGAACCCCGTTGATTTTCGCTTCCCCTTCCAAGACGCCGATCAGACTGAACTCACCGCGCAACAGATAGCTTCCGCTTCCCTGTACCACGACTTTCGACAAGGCGAAATAATCCTCGTCGAGATACGTCGTGACGCTCATCCCTTGGCTTGTGACGGTCAACGGTCTGGGGGCGACGCTGCGATGCGGGACTTGCGTGACTTCCAAGGCTTGTCGGATATGGAGGTCGCGGTTCTTCCCTTGCGCATCTTTCCGGTTATAGTCATAGACGCGATAGGTCACGTTTGAATTTTGCTGCACTTCGTAGACCAAGCTTCCGGCACAGATCGCGTGGATGGTGCGGGCAGGGATATAATAGAAGTCGCCGGGGTTGATCTTGAAAGAATTCAAGTACTTCTCGAGCGTTCCGGTTTGAATCGCATTTAAAAGTTCCTGCGTTTCGCTTGCGGTGTGACCGATGATCATACGGGTGTCTTCTTCACAGTCCAACACATACCAGGCTTCCGTTTTCCCATAGGAATTCTCGAATTTCCGACCATATTCATCATCCGGATGCACTTGGACGCTCAGATCCTGATTCGCATCGATGATCTTCACCATCAAGGGGAACTTCGTATTCTCCCCTTTTCCGAACAATCCGCGGTGCTCGCGATAGACATCGGAGAGGCGTTGCCCTTCGAACTCACCGTTCAGTAAGATCCCGTCCCCGTCAGGATGGGCGCTGACGACCCAGGCTTCCCCCGTCGTCTTGGATGGGGTATCGAATCCGAATTTCTCATTCAGGCGTGAACCGCCCCATATCATTTCCTTAAATACCGGTTTTATTTTATAGAGTCCCATTTTCATATCCTCATTTCATCTCTATTTTACATAGGTTGTCCGCGCTTCTCAACTTATTTCGCCCAAGCGAGTCCCTCGGGTTGACTTTATCGTCATGGCTTTGTAAAATGGTAAGTATTCTTATGAATCAAGGAGAAGCCATGGAGACCTTCACTCTGTTTTTCATCGCCATCGGGTTGTCGATGGATGCCTTCGCCGTCGCCCTGGTCAACGGACTCTGCGCTTCCCAAAGTCGGATCCGCTATGCCGTGCGGGTCGGTTTGTTCTTCGGGTTCTTCCAGGGATTCATGACCTGGTTAGGTTACATGCTGGGATCTTCCTTCAGCGCTTCGATCAATTCGTTCGACCATTGGGTCGCCTTCATCCTTTTGGGGATCATCGGAGGCAAGATGTTTTATGAAGGGATGCAACCCAAAGACCTAAGCTGTGATGTCCATCAGGAAAAGGATTGGCTTCATCTGTGTTACTTCTCGATCGCCACGTCGATCGACGCCTTGGCCGTCGGGGTAAGCTTCGCCTTCCTCTCCGTCGACATCCTAGAATCTTCACTCCTGATCGCCGCGGTCACCTTCTCCTTATCCGCACTCGGCGTGATGATCGGCAAGAAATTCGCCGTACTGCTTGATAACAAAGCGGAAATCCTGGGCGGGATCGTCCTGATCTTGATCGGTACCCGCATCCTGTTCACCCATATCCTATAGAAAATGTGCGATCGTCGCACATTTTATTTTTGCTTGAGTTCATGGATTTTCTTAGGATTCAGTACGCCGACCACTTTGTATCCCTGCTTTTTCACTTCGGCATCGATCGTCTTTCGGATGGATGCCACATCCATCTTGATTTCACTCTGGTCGGGTCGCTTGAAATATACGATCTGCTTCATCGTGCTTTCACTGACGAAGTTTTCGTTGGGTGTGCAGCAGGAAGAATATTTCAGTCCGAACTCTTCCGTTTTCTCAAACATGTACACCGTTTTATTCTCTTCATCGATTCCGATCAAGGCTTGATATTTGATCCGTTTCACACCGAAGAAGATGCTTTTTGTATAAAAGTTGGCATCGAAGGCCAGGTCTGCGAAGTCATGCGATACGATATTGAATTGGAAGTCGGTAATCCGTTGCTGAAGTGATTCTCGTAGGTTCATGGTGTCTCCTGTGTCATGAGGGTAAGGTAAGCGATGATCAGCATCAATCCGCCGCAAGCAAGCCATAGTCCGATGCGCAAGCCCAGGTTGTCGATATATTTCCGGTTAAGGTAGAGAAAGACGACCCAAACGAGAAAACCGATGACATAGCCCAAAGGCGAGGTATTCAACACCATGCCTGTGATGACGAAGATGACGATCCATGCAAGATAGAAAAGATTGATTTCCGTTTTCTCTGTATTTGATCGGATCGGTTCTTCGAGTCGTTCTTCCACGCTTGTTTCTTTCGCGGATCCGCTTAAGGCGTTGAAGGACGGGATTTCCGGTTCGGCGATGTTTTCGATTACGACTTCCAAAACGACGGCCGGTTCTTCCACAGGGGTAAAATCGAACCCTCCCTTGGCAAATTCGACTTTCTGCACCGAATTGACAAGGCGGACCTTCCACGGATCCGATACGGCGTTGCGCAGCGACTTCACGATCGACCCGACGTTCAAGCGGACGACTTCCGTTTTCCCGAAGGGTTTACTGACGATCCGTTTCAGTTTTTTCGCGGCGAACTCCCCGTTCACCCCGTCCAAAGTCTCGTAAAGATAGATCACTTGGTCGCGTACATCGGCGCTGATCAGGGCATGATACACGACGGGTTTTTTCAGTGAAGAGACGGAAGCATCCAAAAACTCGGCGTCGGCCTGCAGATCCGCGTTCTCCGCGCGTTTCACGACCAACCCCGCTTCTTGTAATGTTTCTTGAATGATGCCTAGAACTTCATCTTTCATGATTCGACCTCGTGAAAACATCGTGTTTCGCTTGCTTTTAGGATAACACTTCCCATTCAAGTGAACAAGTGCCAACTCCTTCAAACGGGGATAATCATCAAAGAAAAGAACCTTAGCTAAACAAAGGTTCTTCTTCCTCATCTTCGTTGATCGGCGGCAATACATCCTGGAAATACTCGACCCATTCGGGGTGTTGGGCCAGGGCGTCGAACATCACCGTCAGCAACTGCCCCATATCCAGCATCTGCATCCGTTCAAGCAAACGGGCGACCGCTTCTTCATCGAACTCGTCTTCTTCGACTTCTTCCATTTCTTCCGGTTCGCTACGCATCGCAAGCAATGCGGCTTTGCGATGTTCGCAGTTTCGATGCGGGCAGGTGCATGAACATTCCACGACTTCCCCGCTCTCGCTTAAAAGAATCCTGACATAATGCGACTCCGGTTTATCGAAGGCATAGACCCGCTCGGATTCATTGGAGAAAATCAGGCGAGGTTCGGCCAAGCTTATTCTTTCATTGTTTTGGATGGTCGGTTCTTCCGACGTCATCGGGACACTTGTTTTCATCGCCCCTCCTTTTCTTCCAGATCGAACGCATCGTCGCGGAACACGATACTGACGCGTTTGTGTTGAATGGTTGTATGATACTCCACCAAATCGTCGCGACGCAAGGTGAATGCATCGAGATGCGCAGAGTTGAAATCGGCTCTTCGAAGCGTCTTGATCTTGTCTCTCATCAACGTCAGGAACTGTGCATCCAGCGGTGAATGGCGGTGGGAGGCAAGGATGAATTCAGGTTTTAATTCAACCAGTTTCGTTAGGGATGAAACGACCGTGGACTGTTTCATCCCGTCGCTGAAGTACAGCCACATGACATAGTTCAAGGCGTCCGCCGTAAACAAGCAGCGGTCTTCTTCGATCCACAACGCCAAATCATGGCGGGTATGCACNNAGGATGGATATGAACCGTGCGGTCCGACCTCCCAAATCAAAGACCATCGATTCGTTAAGGTCCTCGTAGATGACCTTGGAATAGTCGTGGCGCGGCACGTCGCCGCCGTCAAGGATCCGCTTCACCCCAAGGCTGCGTAGTGCATGCGAGGTCATCATCACCGCTTCCGCGACGGCACCTAAAGGAATCAACACCTTCTCAAACGCATAGTTCCCTCCCACATGGTCGATGTGGCCGTGGGAGTTACATACGATCAGTTCCTTATCCGTCAAACTACGGATCAAAGGCATCAGTTCGTCGATACCATAGCCCGTATCCCATAGCAAAGCCTTCTTTTCCCCGACGATTAAGTCGAAGTGGACGGCCGTTTCTTTGATATGGTAGATGCCGGGTTTGATTTGGGATACGTTGAACTTCATAGACACCTCGTTTCGTATGGGGTAATTATACGCAAGCAAGGTTTATTATACAACTATTTTCCGCTTGCGCCATAGTTACTTAACACACGTGCGCTTGGGTCGTCGACCGCGCACCCCGGCCAACTGGCGTTGGGCATCCAGAATCCGTCGATCATGTTGGAGCGTCCGGGATAGAAACCTTCGAAGATGACGCGATACAGAAGGGCTTCCGGCGTATGGGGCGGACAGTGCGTGTATTTTTCCCGCGCGAACAGGACGTCTTCTTTGGTGTAGAGACTTGCGGCGTACTTCTTCAGTTCCTCCACCATCGAATGCCCGACCGCATCGCTGAACGCGGCCTTCTCGCGCCACAAAATCTCATCCGGCAATAAGCCCGTGCCTTCAAACGCCTTCCGTAACAAATATTTCCCCTGTCCGTTGGTGTTCATTTTGAGCTCTGGCTTGATCGACATGACATCGCGGACGAAATCGAGGTCTCCGAAGGGGACGCGGGCTTCCAGCGACCATGCGGCGATGCATCGATCGGCACGCAGGACATCGTACATGTACAATTCGCGAATCCGTTTTTCGCTCTCCTTCTGGAACTCATCCCCCGAAGGCGCGAAGTCCGTGTATTTGTATCCGAAGAGCTCGTCGCTGATTTCCCCGGTCAACAGGACTTTGATGTCCGTTTTTTCCTTGATGTAACGGCATAGCAGGTACATGCCCATGCTTGCGCGGATGGTCGTGATGTCGTAGGTTTCCAGATGGTAGATGACGTATCGCAACGCTTCCAAGACATCTTCCATACTCATGGTCACTTCATGGTGGCGACTGCCGATATGGTCGGCCACGATCCGCGCATACTTCAAGTCGATGGCGTCTTTCGCCATCCCGATCGCAAAGGTATCGATGGGGACCGGCGTCGCCTTCTGCGCGATCGCGCAAACCAAGGACGAGTCCAAGCCTCCGCTCAACAAGTATCCCAACGGGACATCGCTCATCAAACGCTTGTCGATGGCACTCGTCAATCCTTCACGGATGCGACGGTCGATTTCTTCCAGGTCGACGAGTTCTTCGGCGACATCGGTGATGTGGGAATAGTCGGTGAAGACGCCGTTGTGGTAGACATGTCCCGGAGGAAAAGGATAAACTTCCTGGCAAAGGGAATGAAGGGCTTTCGCTTCCGAAGCGAACGCCATCTTTTGGTTTTCTTTGAGGATTCCGTAAAACAGAGGACGGATCCCGATGGGATCCCGGGCGGCAAGGACCGCCCCTTTTTCCTTATCATAGAGCACAAACGCGAATTCCGCGTCCAACTTCTTCGCCATATCCACCCCATCGGCACGATAAAGCGGAATGAGCACTTCGCAATCGCTATGCGATATGAACGGATACTCCGCGAACATCGTCCTGAAAAGATGCTCGTTATAGATCTCGCCGTTACAGACGACCCGGACGTCGCTTGTATCGAACGGTTGCATCCCGTGTTCGCTGGTGTCCATGATGGAAAGCCGGTGGAACCCGAAAATCCCCCAGGATTCCTTCATCACCTTGCTTTGGTCGGGTCCGCGATGTTGAATGGTCGCGAATGCTTCAAGAAACGCTTGTTCCGAAATTTCGCCTTCGGTAAACAGAAATCCGCACATGGTTCATACCTCCGTTGAATATAAAAAGCAGCCCTGTCCCCTAAGGGACGAAGGCTGCCTCCGTGGTACCACCCTAATTATCGGTTTTCCCGATCGCTTTCCGGGTCGCTGATGAACCCTTCGGCGGTTAACGCTGCCTATGCGTCGAGGGCTACTCCAAACGTTTCGCCGTCGCACTCCAAGGGGTTACCGATTCGGGTTATTCCTGTTGGCTTGCACCTTCCCAACTCGCTGTGTAGACCTTGCCCGATCGACCTGTCCTCGTCAATGTTTTTACCAGTGTAACGCGATTCGGATGAATTGTCACGCATTATTTTACATTTATCTGTAAATCTTTCTGAAAACTAATGTTCATCGCTCGGGAAACCGATTCCCGCAGGAAGAACAGTACACCGCGTCAAGGGGTTCCGCCTTTCCGCAATGGATGCAGATCTTGAAATCCTTCCCCGTTTCGCTATTCGTGATGTCGATTTCAGGCAGGTCTTTGGGATCGATGCCTTCTTCTTCGACGACGATTTTTTTCGGCATGAATCCGAGGATAATACGGAAAACGCTGAAAAGCGCGATCACCCCGGCGATAACCACGACCGGTAGATTCAACGATGCGATTTCCTTGGTGTCCAAATAATCCAATCCGCCCGCAAGCCGGATCAGTGCGATCGAAATGACCAGGTAGATCATCCAAAGTATAGTTTTCTTAGATTTCATATGTCCTCCATGATCGATAGTGGGTTCTTCGACTAAAACAGCGCTTTTCCGCAATTCTTACAGTAGATGTCTTCTTTCCCCACAAGTTTACCGCAGGAGAGGCAGGTGCTGTTGGGTCCGACTTTCCGCATTCCGTAATACCCCGCGTTCCGGACCGCGTCGCCCTTTCTCTCATCCGACGAACGCGTCGAATTAAAGGCGCTTTGATCCTTGCGGACCAAGTCGGTCAGGCTCTTATCGAAAGTCATCGCACGGTGGTCCGCTTTTTGTGTCGCATCCGACGTCTTGTTTACGCTGAACGCGCTTTGTTCGGCTTTATCCGCATATCGTGATTTTTCGATGACGTTGGAACTCGATTGTTCGGCCTTGTCCGCATATCTTGACTTACTGTCGACCTTGAAGGCCGCCTGGTCGGCTTTGTCGCCATACGCATTCTTGCGTTGGATCGCAAACGGGTCCTGGTAGACATCGGGGGTCTTGGTCCAACCCGTCGCCCCGGTCCGGCTTGCGTTGATGGCATAGGCGAACACCAGGATGAAGGCAAAGAGGATCGGGAAAATCAAGAAGAAGAAATTCTCGCTGGCGATGCCGAAGAAAAGGAAAACCAGGAAGAAAATCCCGATCACCGGAAAGAACGCCGGGTTGATTTGTCCTTTGACCGTATTTTGGGAAATCGGACGGTAGTTTTGGGCGAAATTCTGCGGTGTGACTTGACCTCGTCTGACCACCTTTACGATGATCGCGATGAAGATCGCGATGAAGGCGAACTGAAAGAGGACGGTGAAGATGAAGCCGCCGATCAACGAATTCCCAAACGGCATGAATAAGAAGAAAATGAAAAGCAATGGAAGCAGCAACACCAAGACTGCGGGGTTCCTGTTGGGGTTTTGATTCATGCGATACCTCCGTTAACTGCCGGCGCTGTTATAGCTGGCTAAGCCGAACTTCCAGAAACGATAGGCGACGACGGAAAAGATCGACGAGGCGACGACGCTTCCCAGCACCACGAACCACGGGTCGCTCATCCCCAAGAGATAGCTTGCCGGATAGAAACTCACGAAAGCGAAGGGGAAAACGACGGTGACGAGCAACTGGATGAACCGAGGGAAAATGACCGTCGGGTATTTCGCGAAATCCGCGATCCCGTAAACGAAGGTCATCAAGGGCATCGAATTCATAATCCAGAACCCGGTGGTCGCCCCCAACAATTTGATCGAGGTATAGATCATCGATCCACAACACAATAGTACCACAGTCAAGGCGATTTCAGTGAAACCAAAACTCAAACCCATGCGCATGGATGTCCAGGCGATAAGGATCGATCCGATGATCAACTCGCCGAACGCTTCGGGTTGGAATCGTTCCGCGACACATTGGAACAGGGGGTTGATCGGACGCACCAGATAGCGGTCGATGTCCCCTCTGCGGATCTTACTGGGGATCAACCAGATGTTGTCGGTGAAGAGATGGTCGATCCCGCGCGGGATTTGGAAAAAGCCGTAGAGGAAGACCATTTGGTCCAACGACCACCCGTTGAGCGAGTCGATCGATTCGAAGATCAGGCCGACGAAAAGGATCCCTGAAAACTGGATCAAGAGGAACGAGAGAATCCCGATCGAGAAGTCGACCCGATATTGGATCAACTGCTTAAGATACTGCGCGAAGAAGACGCGATAGATTTTAAAGTAACGCTTCATATCAACCACCCATCACTTTCATGCGGGAGAGGGAATGCGACCAAACCAATTGGGCGGCGACCCCCAGGAAAACAACCCACAACACCTGCACCCCGATCGCGCTCAAAAGATCGTTCCCGGTCGTACGACCCAAGAGGATCATCGCGGGGATGTATTGAACACCCGCATACGGGAGAAAGCCGGCGAGACTGCGCAACCATCCGGGGAAAAAGTTCAACGGGATCAGCGCACCGGAAAAAATGCGAACGATCGCTTGGTTCAATTGAAACATCCCGAAGGTCGCATCGGTGTAGAACACCAGATTCGAGAAGATGAAGTTGGCGAAGTAGTTGATGAAGAGACCCAAGAGGGACGAAAAGAGAAAAACGGGGAAACTCAACCACGCCAGACTCTCCGTCTGATGGGTCGCCAGTGAGACCGCCGCGATCAGAAGGAAGGTCGGCAGCGTGATGAAGAGATTGGAAAAAAGATTGTTTCCCAGGTTTCGGAAGAAGAGTTGGATGGCATAGGATGCCGGCTTGATCAGCGACATCGAAATCCTGCCGTCGTAATAGTCTTCCGCCACATCCGAAAGCGGGGACATGTAGGTGATCGAACCGGTCAAATGGATGATGAGGTTATAGAAGATCATCTGGATCAACGTGAATCCGCGGATCATTTCCGTCGGCGAATTCGCATAGATCGCGACCCAGAGAAGGATGGTCAATCCCAAGGAAAAGAAATCGCCGAACACCCAGAGAAGGATGTGCACACGGTACATGACGGCGACCTCGAAACTCCCTTTGGCGAAGGCGCCGTATTTGCGTAAGAAGCGTTTCACAGCGTCACCTTCCCTTCGTCGTAGATCCGGGCGACGATGCGCTCGATGTCTGCGTCGAAGATACTGATGTCCTGAACATCGAACCGACGCAGAATCTCTTCCGTCATCTGCGCGACGCTGATCTTGAGTTTCGGGAAAACGATCGAGAGTTTCTTATCTTCCCGCGTGATTTCCAACTCATCCGGATGGACGTTGAACACCGAAGCCAAGTTCAGACTCTCATCGTTCAATTCATCCCGGACTTCGAACTCGATGCGCTTGGTCGTCCCGTACTTTTCTTTGATTTCATGCAACGACCCGTCATAGATGACTTTCCCGTTGTCGATGATCAAAATCCGGTTGCAGAGTTCGGCGATATCATCCAGGTCATGGGTCGTCAAAATGACGGTCGTATTGTATTTCTGGTTCATCATCTTGATCGCATCGCGCATTCTCTGCTTCGCGTTGACATCAAGTCCGATGGTCGGTTCGTCGAGGTAGAGTACTTTCGGGTTATGCAGCAGCGATGCGGCGATATCCGCCCGCATCCTCTGCCCGAGGGACAAGGTACGGACAGGCGACTTGATGAATTCGTCCAGGTTCAGGATACGGTTGAAGAAACTCATCTGTTCTTCATAGAAGGCATCGGGCATTTCGTAGATTTCCTTTAGAATCAAGAAACTCTCGCTTAGCGGCAGATCCCACCACAGTTGCGTGCGCTGGCCGAAAACAACGCCGATCTTCTTCGCATTCTCCACCCGGTTTTGATACGGGATGATCCCGTCGATCCGCACTTCTCCGGAGGTCGGCGTCAGGATCCCCGTCAGCATCTTGATGGTCGTCGACTTCCCTGCGCCGTTGGCTCCGATATAGCCGACCATTTCCCCTTCGTTGATCGTAAAGGAAATGTTGTCGACCGCCTTCTTGACCACTTTCTTCGCATTGAAAAACCCCTTAACCAGGCCCTTCAATCCTTTTTCTTTTTCATACTTCACGAATTCCTTCGTCAGATTTCTTACTTCGATCATCGGTTCTTCTCCTCCCCCAAACCAAGGTTTATAGGTAACGTGTTACCCATTTAAGATAATACATTACCTATGTACGGATGTAAAGAGAAATTTCATTTCTTTGCATCTTTCAAGGAAACGTTTTACGCTGACTGTCGAACTTTCCTTGGTCAGTCTTCGATCATCCTGATTGTTTCGCACATCGTAACGACTCTTGTATCATTATAGCACCTGTCACCCATGGCGAAAATAATAAACCGCGGACGTATGTCGCCCGCGGCCTCGCTTATCTGCGTATATGCATGCTCTCCAACATCGAATTGAATACGATCATACTCACGATCGTGTCGGGGACGTTGAGTTCGGTCTCCAGCGAACAAAACCCGTGATAATCCCCGTCTTTCAGGATCTGAAGGATTTCTTTATAGGCGACATCCCCTTGACCGAGAATCGAAGGTTTGAACGGCTTGATCTCATGGAGGACATATTTCAAATCCTTGATATGGATGTGGCCGATCGACTTGAAAATCGAACGCATCTCTTCTTCAAGGGTCGCATTGAGATACTTGCGTGGAATCCTGTCTTTCACCGATTGATAGGAATTCGCCGGATCCCAAAGCAACTTAAAGTGCGGGGATTGGAAATGATCGGTGATCCGCTTGGTCATCGTCCCTTTGGGCAGATGGCAATAGGGGCAGTTCTCCAACAACAAGGTGACGCCGGCGTTCTCCGCCATTTTAACCGGGGTGCGGAACCGGTCGATGATGAGGAACTGATCGTCGTCGTCCCCGATGACGATCCGGTTTTCAGGGGAGCGAAACGAGAAGACGCGGATATTGGCGCACCCCATGATTTTCGCGATCTTCAAGGTATGTTCCAGTGCGGCGACATGTTCGGCATAGGTACCGACAAACGCAGGATACGCGGGGTCGAATTTTCTTAACGCATCCTGATCCCTCAACGGTGTCATCAAAAACAAGGTGCTGGCCAGTACGACCACCTGCATCTCATATTTTTGAATGAGTTCATAGGCATGGCGCGCATCCTCTTCGCTGAGCTGTTCAACCGTCTTTCCCCAAATCGAATGGATCTCGATATAAGGGTAGCCAAGCTTACGGCATTTCTTGAGCGCTTCTTCGAAGTCGGAGTTGACTTGATCGGTAATGATACAACGCTTCATGAGGTCGCTCTCCCTTCTTGTGAAACGATGAACTTCTTATACTCATTAGTGTAAACAAAAAACGGTCTATTGTCAATGTGCTAACAAAGAACCGTTTCATGTTTGTTTCAGTGTAGAATCGACTTGATTAAGCTAATCTATTCGCTAAAGGCGAGATTCGAGATCCGAATCGCTCCGTCCGATAAAAACGAGGGATCGGTCAATCGGGCCGACAGGGCATGATGACGGACGACTTTCGTCAACGGCAGAAGCACCCCTTCCTCAACCAAGATTTCCTCGATGCGCATCAGCGCATCCTTTCGTAGCGCCGGATCGACGCTACGGTTGGCGCTCAGCAACAACGCATCGATTTCGGGATGTTGGATTCGCAAGGGGTTGATCGCGTCGACACCCATCATCGCATCCAGGAAATCCCCTCCGTCGGCCAAGGCATACTCCCAGACAAATACCGTCAAATCAAAGGATTTTTCCGCAGCCAGGGCCGTCGCATAGTCGCTTTGCGCCACTTCGCTCAATGTAACTTTATTATATCCCATCGCCGTCAAGGCATCTTTGATCTCGGTACCCAAGGGGAAATCCGAGGGGAACGTCGGCGTGACCAAGAGGATGGTTTCGCCCTTCCAGGCATCCGACGTGTTTCCAAAGTCCAGTTCGATCGCTGAATCGCCGAATACGCCGTGTCCGAACAGATTGTCGATCTTCCGCGAACCAAACGTCGATGCCAGGGCATCCACGTCGATCGCCGACATCAGATCCGTTCGAAACGCTGCTTTCTCCAGTTTCGGATTCGCCATGCTTTGCATACGTATACCCAGATAGGCCGTCGCCGACGTATCTCCTTGAACCCATTTTACGTCTTCCAACGCATTCAATTCATCTTCGGCGTCAAAGGGCACGTCCAATACGATCTGGACTTCCCCATCCCGCAGTTTCGTCAACGCATCGTTGATTTCGGTCTTCACGATCGCCACTTCGCCGATCAATGCCTTCTCGCCATGATAATTATCATAACGCGTCAGTTTTATGGTTTTATTCTTCCCGCCGGAAACGAATTTATACGGTCCAGTTCCGATCGGGAACTCATCGAGTTTCGCATTCTCGTCGCTGTCCGCCGGTATCATCGCGAACATCGGGTTCGCCAGTTTCGAGAACAACGTCCCGTCGGGATAATTCATCGAAATCTCGACATGCGTCGCATCCAGCGCCTTCACTTCCTTGATCGAATCGGTCCAGTCGGTGCTTTGCGCTTCGATGAGATGCATCAGACTATATACGACGGATGTTGAATCGAAGGTCGTCCCGTCATGGAACGTGATCCCGCTCTTCAAACTGACGACGCACTTCGTCCCGCTTTCATCGCAAACCGGCAGTCCTTCAGCCAATAACGGAACGAATTCCTTGTCGCTATATTGGATCAGGGTTTCGAAGAGTTGCGCCTGGACGAACCCTGCTTCACGGCCTTCAAGTCGCGTCGGTACCAGGCTGTTTGGTTGTTCAGAAATGGCGATCGTCAATAAATCGACCGTCTCCTTTTTCGTTGCACACGCCCCCAGCATCGATCCGACCAAACACATCATCAACAACAGTTTACCGATCCGCATATCTTACCCTCCCGCATTCTTACTTGTATTTTAGACCAATTTCAGGGGAAAGTATATACGGCGATGGGGCCGCAAAAGAAAACGGACCGAAGTCCGTTCACCATACCCATTGGGCAAGGAAGATGATGCTTGGTAGCGTAAGGATGCAAAGGAGGGTCGTTACGATGACGATTTTCACCCCTTCGGTATAATCCATGTGAAACTGTTGCGCCATGATCGCGACGTTGGCCGCGCTCGGTGCGCTGATGGCGATCAGAATCGTCGTTTTGACCATGTCATACTGTGATGGTACGAATTTGAAGGCCAACAGCACCGCAAGTGGTACGACGATCAAACGCAACAGCGCGGTGGGGTAGACGATCGAGGGTCGGAAAATCTCTTTCAAGGTCAGCTGCGCCATATACACACCCAGGACGAACATTGCCAACGGTGAATTCAGACCGGCCACGACGTTCAGGGTCGATATCGCAAGAGCGGGCATCGGGAGACGGAAGACATAGATGATCAATCCGACGATCGCACTGACGATGATGGGGTTTCGGATGAGTTTCTTGAACTGCAGCGACTTGGTCGAACCCGTCATGATCGCGATGCCATAGGTCCACATCGCGATGGAAGTGAGGATAAGGAAAGCGGATAAGTAGAAGACGGCTTCGGTCCCCAACGATGCCTGGATCAAGGGAATCCCGATGAACCCGGCGTTGGAGAAGGCGACGCCGAATTGTTCCAGGCGATGGTTGCGGAAGAAGACCCTCGCAACCAGAAGGCTGACCCCGAAGGCGACAGCCCCCAAAAGTGCCGAAACGATCAATCCGGAAGTCCGTTCAGGCGTCGCTTCGATCGAATATGCCCTGATCATGACCAAAGGGGTCACCACGTACAATAAGAGAGCGCCCAGTTCTCTTGAGCCCTGGGCGCTGATGATTCCTTTTTTATACATCAGGGTACCGATCCCCATCAGAACGAACATCAATTCGATCTGATTGAGTAATATCAGTCCCAATTCCATCCGCTTAACCTAAACGCTTGTAAACTGCAATCAGTTCTTCAGCGATGATTTTGAACGCTTCCGCACTCATCAATTGGTCTTCGGCATGCATGAGCAACAAGGAGAACGGTGTTTGTTCGCCGCAGGCTTCCTTCTGGATCAATTCGGCATGCGCATGGTGTCCTTGGACGAACATATCGGAACCTTCCTTGATCAACGCCTCGGCTTCATCGAACTTTCCGTTCTTGGCTTCCTGGATCGCTTCGATGTACATCGAGCGGGCGGTGCCGACGGCGGAAATGATCTGAAACGAAAGCAGCTCCATACCTTCCATGATTAAAGTCCCAACGCTTTCTTGACTTGGGCGATGACTTTCTTGCCGTCCATCATACCGTAGGCCACCATGTCGATCGCTTCGACCGGTTTGCCGGGCAATTGGTTCTTAACGTTATTCAAGTTATAACGGACTTGCGGACCTAACAAAATGACATCGGCTTCTTTTCCGACACGGCTTGCTTCGGCGACAGGGTACGCTTCGATATCACATTCAAAACCTTCAGCAGCGGCTGCAGCTTTCATTTTGTTGACCAATAAGCTGGTTGACATCCCGGCTGCGCATAATAGTACGATCTTTTTCATGCTTCGTCCTCCTCGGTGGTTCTTTGTCACGGTGTTCTTCGTGATTTCTTCCTTATTGTATCTTAATTTTATCGGTTTGTCTTACATATTTCGGTTCAATTTTCGGTTTTTTGGTTCCAACACCTGAAAATCCTTACCAACTTTTGGGTAGATCGTTTTCAGTACCCGTCTCATTAACCTTACGTTCGTTTCATTGACGTATTCGCTTACATCAGCCTTTCGATTCACGCAAATGATAATACTCATCCACGTCCATCGAGTAACAAACATCGTCAGTGATTCGCCCGTCGGGGAGTTTTGATGAATATCGCAACATTCCTTCATAATGGAAACCGGTTTTCTCGATGACGCGTCGCGACCGGGTGTTAAATGGATAGTGATAGACGGTGACCATCTTGAGTTTCATCTCCTCGAAAGCATATTCCAGCACGCCCTTCACCACTTCGACCGCATATCCTTGCCCCCAGGTCGGTTTCGCCAAGACATAGCCGATCATCTTCACATCCGGCGTGCTCCGTTTACGATCCGCATGCAGACCCACCGATCCGATGACTTTCATACTCTCCTTCTCGACGATCGCCCACACCTCCTCGTTCAACATGAAGTGATGGATGATGGTCAAGGTCTCTTCCTTGTTTTTGTGGGGCATCCACCCTGCGTTGGGTCCGACCTCCGGGTCGACGCAATAGGCATAGGTGTCTTCCAAGTCGGATTCGCTGAATCCTCGTAATATCAATCTGCTCGTTTCCAATGTTTTCATAGACGCTCCTTGCTTATCTTTACATTTCATTATAGTCGATACTTTCCTTGCATGGCGAGTTATCGTGGATCAAAAGAAAAAAGGTAGCCGTTTGGCTACCCTTCTTTGACAGGTTCGATGACTTTCGCAGGTTCATCCTTTTCCAACATCGCTTTCGCACCGGCCAATAATCCGGCCATGTTCTGCAATTCGGAAGGGATGATGATCTTCGTCGCTTGCCCGTTGGCAACCTTTTCGAAGGTCTCGTATCCGCGTAAGGTAATATAGGCTTCATTGGGCGAAGCATCGTTGATCAGCTTGATCCCTCTCGCTTGGGCCTGGTAGACTCTCTCAAGCGCCTGCGCCTGCCCTTCGGCTTCGGAAATCAACGCTTGCTTCTTCGCTTCGGCACGCAGGACGACGGATTCCTTTTCACCTTCCGCGATCAAGATCGCAGAACGCTTTTCGCCTTCCGCATTCAGGATGGCCGAACGACGATCGCGTTCCGCACGCATCTGTTTTTCCATCGCTTCTTGGATGTCGCGCGGAGGAATGATGTTCTTGACTTCGACACGGTTGACCTTGATTCCCCAAGGGTCGGTCGCTTCATCCAGAATCACGCGCATCTTCGTATTGATGATTTCACGCGAAGTCAGCGTTTCGTCCAACTCCAGTTCACCGATGATGTTACGTAAGGTCGTCGCCGTCAGGTTCTCGATCGCATTGATCGGATTGACGACACCGTAGGTGTACAGCTTCGGATCCAAAATCGCGAAATAGACGACGGTGTCGATCATCATGGTGACATTGTCCTTCGTGATGACCGGTTGCGGAGCGAAATCCTTCACCAACTCCTTCAAACTGACACGGCTGGAGACACGGTCGATGATCGGGATGATGACATGCAGGCCGCGTTGAAGGGTACGGTCGTACGCCCCCAAACGTTCAACGACATAAGCATTGGATTGCGGGATGATCCTGACGGTATACGTCAATACGATGATGACCAACAGGATGACGAAGAGGAAAATAAACAGCGGAATGAGATAATCCATGGTTCCCTACCTTTCTATCGAATCGATTTTACGAACGATGAGTTTTGCACCTTCGATCGCCACGATTTCGACCAGTTCGCCGGTCTCGATCGCACGGTTGTCAACGCTGATCGCAGCGTAAATCAAACCGTTGAATTTGATTTCGCCCCAATTGTCTTCACTAATCCCTTTACTGAGATGAACTTGTTGTCCGATGAAACGGTCCACGTTGGTCGAAACGACATTCCCGCGAAGGTAAGCCGCAGCCAAAGGACGTACCGCCAACATCGCCAATACGGAAACACCGATGAACGTAAACATTTGTAACACGAATTCCCCGCCCATCCATTGGACAAGCAACGCTCCGGCCGCCCCGATGGCAAACCAGATGGAAACCATTTGACCCAAGGTCACGACTTCCACGAGGATCGCGCTTAGGAAGACGATAATCCATAACCAGTCTAGCATGATGTTCACCTCAAATCGACGGTCGACTAAAGTCGACGATCAACATCTTATCCACTTCATTATACACGATTTTAAACTTACTTCCGTCAGCTTTTACCTTAGCCATTTCACAAATCGAATCACATACGGATTTGGATGTGATGCGCGCATAGCCGTTCCCGATGGTCACTTTGTGGAGATGCTCGTTTGGAACCAGTTGGAGATCGATCTCGCGTTTGGTCACGGGTTTTATGGCGATGCGTTGATGGGCTTTGTCCAAACCGATCGATACATAGCGGACCTCGTCGAGATAGCGGGCGGCGGCTGCATTAAGCGTTAGATTTCCGGGATTGAGCGTCAAAAGAAGTTGGACTGCATTCCCCGGGATCCATTCGAACATAACGTCACCTTCTTTCTCTTATATTATATTACTTTTCTTATTTTCTGCAAGTACTTATTTTACTTATTTTTATTTTTTTCTATGCGGGTCGTCATTTTCACTGATGTCATCCTTCACCCCATACGAAAAAACGCCGTTCAGGCGTTATTCGGTTTCATAAGGCCAATCGATGATCCCGCCGAAATCGTAGACTTTCGTATACCCGAGTTCCACCAAGATCTTGGCGGCTTGCGCCGACCGGTTTCCGCTTCGACAGTACACATAGATTTCTTGATTCAAGTCGCTCGCCACGGATTCTACTTTTTCCTCGATTTCATCCAAGGGCAAATTGATCGCCCCGGGGATCCGCTCGTCGTTGAATTCTTCCGGTGTACGGACATCCAACAGCACAAACCCCATGCTTGCATCCATTTTCGTCTTGGCATCCTGTGCACTGATTTTCATCGATTTCGCTCCAGTCGTCGAACAAGCTCCCAAAAACAAGACCATCGTTAGGATCAGTAAGTTTCTTTTCATGTTCCACCTCAATGAAAACACTTTATCCGAACCGGGATAAAGTGTCAACGAGGACGACCGAAGACTACTTCCGTCCCGGACGCGGTTGCCCGCCTCCCGGCATCGTTTTGCCCTGGGACGTCCCGACCATCGTGATTTCCGAGTTGATCGTAAATGCCAACAGGGTCGACCCGCCGGTATAGCTTCCCTCCATCGATACGGAATCATCGAGCGAAGAGTTCAGCATCCCCCCGCTCATGAGCGAATACGATCCGTCGGATAACGACTCCGAGGCGAATACGATATTGCTTGCGGACTTTCGAGCCTCGAACGCAACCACAAGTTCACCGGCGTCATCCAGAATCGCCACCAGATTTCCTTCACTGAAGGTGCTTGTATTGATCATGACGGTGTGGATGGACGAGGCGGAAGCTTGTTGGGCCATCCCGGACGAACCGACCGCCAAGATCGTCCCGCCGCTCAGTGTGAAAGATCCGTTATAGTCGATGGACGCTTCGTTGTTTGTGCTCGGGCCAAACACGATCAAGGTCCCATCGCTCATCGTGATGGTCCCGTTGCTATCCACCCCGTCCCCGGCCGCATCGATCAGGATGTATCCTCCCGCGATGTTCAAGGTCGATCCATCGTCCTGCATCATACCCTGTCCGCCCGGACCGGCAGCGACCGCTGCGGTCGTACTTGCCGATGTATTGATCCCGTCATCGTCGGCCACGATCGAAACATCGCCTGAAGTGATGTTGATGTCCTGCGCTTCAAGCCCTTCATAGGAGCTTTCGATGTCGATCTCCCCGCCATTCAGGGTAAGTGTACGATCCGCATGGATCGCGTCGTCGCCGGCGTTCAACGTCAGGATGCCGCCGTCGATGGTCAGCGTCCCGTTGGAATGCAGCGCGTCGTCGATCAATGAAGAAACATCGAGTTTCCCATCCTCGATCTGTACATCGAGGACCGCCTTGATCCCTTTCCCGGACTCGTCTTCACTTGCTTTCGCTCCTGCTTTTATGTTGATATCGCCACCTGAGACGAGAACCTGCGTCTCTGCCTGGATGCCGTCCAACCCTGCGACGATGTCGACTTCCCCGCTCTCGATGTAAACGAAGCCTTTTCCTTCTTCTTCCGCATTGGTGGATTGGATCCCGTCATGCGCTGCGTTGATGGTTAGGACGGTCTCTTTGATCTTGACGCTGTCTTTCCCTTTGATTCCATCCGCCGACGCATTGACGACGATTTCTCCGCCTACCAGGTTGACCTCATTGGTTCCATGGATCCCATGATTGTAATTCCCGTTGATCGTCAAGGATCCCTCGCCATTGATCGTCAAATCATCCTTCGCATAGATCGTCGCATCCGGGTCATCATCACCACTCAAGGTGTAGAAACTCCCGTCGCTCAGGGTATTCTCGCTCCCTTGTGCCAGTGTAATCACGACGGCGTCCGCATTGAGGACCACCAACGCCGCACCGTCTTCGTTGGTTAATGCGATGTTGTCGAAGATGAGATGGACATTCGCATCGTCCCCCGCATCGACTACCAACTGTCCGTCGTCCAGACTCCCTTGGATCAGGTAATCCCCTCCCGAGGTGATCGTGATGACTTTGTTGTCGACATCCACATTCTCGGACGTTTCGTCGACGCTGGTTTCGTTTAAGGCGATCGTTACGACCGTCGTGGCGTCATAGGTCGTCAACCCATCCATGTCACTCCAGGCGACATCCAGGGTCGTCGTCGTTTGCGTCGACCCTTCCTCATTGTTTTCGTTTTCATCCGTTATGACGGCGCTTGTCGAACAAGCGCCCAGGAGTAGACTGATGAGTACCACCCATCCTTTTTTCATTCTTGTTTTCATGTTTCTTCCTTTCCGCTATGCAGCGTAGTCCCCGTTGAAACTCACCAACTGGACACTGTCGACGCCACTGAGTTTAGCGATGTCGTTGATGAATGATGAATCGTTTTGAATCAACTGCGTTTCATAGATCAGTTCGATGTCATTTTGGTTGCGAGTCTTCGATTTCAACCGGATTTTCATCGACCGTTCACTCATGATCGCCACGGCTTTTTCTTCGATGGTAGGATCCGAAATCGATAAGATTACAAGATAAGGATGGATTCCGGAATTCCCTTTCCCTTTGAATAGAAGAATCGTCCCGATCAAGGCGGATCCGATTAAAGCCAAGGGGATCAAGCCCGCACCCAATACGATTCCTCCGCCGATCGCCCAGAACAGAAACACCAAATCCAGCGGATCTTTGATGGCGGTACGAAAGCGGACGATCGACAACGCCCCGACCATGCCCAACGACAAGACGACGTTGGACGTCACCGCAAGGATGATGAAGGTCGTAAGTAAGGTCAAAAGAAGTAAACTCAGATTGAAGGGCTCGCTATACATGACCCCCTGGAACGTTTTCTTATAGACGTTGTAGATGAACATGCCTAAGGCGAAGGCGCTGAATAAGGCAAGGATCGAGTCCGTCAGAGAGACGGCGGTCAGGTTTTCCAGAAAACTGGACTTGAAGATTTCATCGAATGTCATGGCTCATTTCCTTTCAAGGGTGGATCAAGCGGCTGATCCCGTACTTCGAGTGTGCGGTTAGTCGGGTTTCGGGCGTTTGGATCACGTCGCGGACGAGGTCGGGTAACACATGGTCGAACTTCACTTCCATCAGACACCCGCCGTTTTGTGGAACCAAGGGGATCGACGGATCGAAGAAGCGTACCACGTCGGTGCTGTTCTTGATTTCGTCATCCAAAGTGACCCTTACGTTCCCGGCTTGGAAGACATAGGGTTCACGGCGATAGACCACGATGATTTTCGCCCTCAATCCCTTCTGTTTCGCTTTCACATAGAATTCCTTCAGTAATTCATCTTCTTTATCCTTTAGGAACCCGTACTCGCCGTTGATCATCCGCATCGCTTCATCCAGGGTGATCCGTGTGATCCGCTTCAATCCCTTATCCATGACTTTCACTTTCTTCTCAAGATGGATGACCTTCGTATCGTCGTTATAGTAGCGGATGCGGAACTTCTCACGCAACGGAGAACCCATCAGGTTATCCATCAGCGCCCCGTCGTAGAAGTCATCGAAGTAGACGCTTTTCACCAGATAGCCGTTCTCATCCGCATGCGGGTCCATCTTGAGCACGTTCTTCAAACGTCGGCTCAAGAGTTGTTTGGTCGAGGATGAAACGATGTATTTCATCTCGTTTCGGTAACAGGATTCGATCATACACTCACCTCACCCCCAGAGTATACGCATCGAATGTGGACATGCGCCGCTCACAACGGGACCGAAGTATGGACAATCATGGCGTAAAGATGAACATGAAAAAGCACCCGGCATGGGCGCTAGAGTTTTTTCTCGAATACAGGAAACATCGATTCCCGATGGGTGAACTTCACTTCACCCCGACGTAAATACCCAAGATTCGGATAGAGTTTCATCGAAATCGGATTCTCGCTAAACGTATCCAGTCGAACGGACGTATAGCCATGGTCGCGGGCATCGTCTTCATAGGATGCGATCAGGAATTTCGCGATCCCCTTCCCCTGATGTTTCGGATGGACGACCAGACGATGGATGACGCAACACTTCCCTTCTTCATCTTCCCATTTTATCATCGCATATTCATCCGGCTGGTCTTCGTTGACACAGACATAGGCGAGGATTTCAGTCTGATCCACCACGACGAACCCACTGCCTTCCTCGATGTCCTTTTGAATCCACCGGCTTGTTGGATAATGTTGGTCCCATTGGTGGATGCCCTGCGATTGCATCGCCGCGATCGCTTCATGGATCACTTCCATGATCGCCGTCACTTCCTCGCTTCTTGCTTTTCGATATTCCATCTTATTTTTCCGACAACGCTTTTGATTTCGTCGCCGCCGCCAAAACCGCTTCGATCACCGTATTCCGAAACCCCGTCGCTTCAAGGCTGCGGACCATTTCGATCGTCGTCCCGCCAGGTGAACACACTTCGTCTTTCAGCTGGATCGGATGTTTCTGCGATTGAAGCATCATCGCCCCAGCCCCCGACATCGTCGCAGCGGCAAGTCGGATCGCTTCGGCTTTGGCGAACCCCAGAGTCACCCCCGCATCCCCCATCGCATCCGCCATCAGGTAGAACATCGCGATGGCCGATCCGCTCAATCCGATTTCCCCATGCATTTGCTTCTCCTCGATCGGCAGGAAATACCCAAGCTTTTTAAATAGTTCTTCGGTCTCATTGAAGTCGACCGAAGTGATGTTTCTTCCTTTCACACACGCGATGACCCCTTGGTTCAGAGCCGCCGCGGTATTGGGCATCATGCGGAGGATTTTGGTCGAAGGATCCAGTTTTCTCTCCAAAGTTTCAAGCGTCATCCCTGCGGCTAAACTGACGATGATGGACTCGCTTGTCAATTGACCGCGAATCTCATCCAATACGTTTTCGATGTCTTTGGGTTTCACCGCCAACACCACCCACTTCGCACTACGTGCGACGTCAAGGTTGCTACCGATGTGAACGCCGAACGTCTTTTGAATCTTCAACGGTTTCTCCGCCGAACGGTTGGACACGATGATCTGATCCCCCGATATCCCGGCCTGCACCCATCCCTGGATCATCGCACTCGCCATATTCCCGCATCCCACAAACCCGATGGTTCTTTCCATACGTCTATCCTCGCTTTTCTGTATTATAACGGATTTCATTCCAAATGAAAAACATGCTAAACTATTTTAGAAGCGAGGTTATTATGAAAACACAAAACGAACGTTATCTCGAAGAAATCCTGAATCTTATCGAAACGGATTACTCCGCCGACATCGATCTTCTGGTTCTGTATGGATCGTATGTGAACGGGAACACCCATGCGAAATCCGATGTCGACTTGTTTTATGTCCCGAAAACAAGTCGGAGTCAGGAACTCTGTAAAACCTATCTGATCCAGGATGTCGGATACGACCTCTTTCCGATTTCTTGGGAACGCTTGGAAAACATCGCGCGTCTCAATGAGTTTTTGATTCCTCTCCTTGTAAAGGGAAAGGTTCTTTATGCGCAGTCACCCAAGGAAGAGNNATCGATGAAACGACCCAACGTCTTGGCAAAATGTCATTCCTTATAGATCATTCGATCATCCTTCAAGAAGCCATCTGTCGGATCGAAGAATGCATCGATGCCGTTTTACTCTCACGGGGAATCGTACACCTCAACGGAATCCGCAACTTCAGTCATGACATTGCGCAAGTTCATGACTTCCCGACCGGATTGACCGACATTCTCGATGCACTGCCCCACCAAAAAGTTCCTTCGATCTGTTTGTCTCTTGTATTCGAGGGAATGCGAATCGCAACTTCTTTTATCTCAAGTGAACCTCCGGTTTCCAAGACTCCGAAAGTCGACGACCTGACGGCGTTTTATCAGGAAGCCATCTCGACCTACCATAAAATCCTCGCCGCTTGCGATGCGGATGATTCACGATGGGCTTATCTTGCGACGGCGCATCTTCAAAAGGAGATGATGATCGTGGAGGATGAAATGCGGATCGGGGTCCTTCCTTTACTTGATTTTGAAAACGATGTTTCGCTTTCCGACCTGAAACAGCATGTTTCCAAGCGATGGAACGACATTAAATCCAAACTTGAGGAACTTGGATGCGATGTGATTGGGTTCCGTGACGTTGAAGATGCATTTAAAAAAGTTGAGTCATGATGATTCGAGTTTGTACTCATAACGAAAAATCGACTAGATCGTATTTCTTACTCTAGTCGATTCTTTAATCATGATTTACTCGATAGCAAGTCTATTCTTGACGATTTCCCGATTCGCTTCGCTTCTCAAATCGAAATCTGTATAGATAATGACGATTTCATCCTTATCGCGATAGATCAACCCATCGGTTTCCTCGACGTAGTAACCGATCACTCCCCATTCAACAATCGTTTCACCCCCACGGCGATGATGCTTGAGTAGTTCATTCCAGAAGGATTGAAGTTTCTTTTGCGAGTCGAATTTCATGATTTTCGTTTGGACATAATGTGTCCCGTCCTGCTCAAAATAATCGGTGATCGTCAGGATATGCGGTCCGGCTTGCGGATGATCCGTGATTTCTTCGGGCATGGGATTGTTGATGAAATCGCCAAGTTTCAACGCGCGATCCGAGGTAAAACGATCTCTGTAAAGAAGATTAACACCCCCGGAATAATTCAATAGGATCAATAGAACCGATGTCGATAAAATCACGACATCTTCAAGCGATGCCGAATATTTTCGCTTCGTCGTTCGTGAATGCCGGTACGTTTTAATGTTGGTGTAGATCACATAGACCACAAGATAGTATCCTCCGAACATTTGAAATCGCTCCGTGAATGCCAAATGTAAGAGGAAACCGACAACAAACAATAGTGTGACGGCTTTCGACCAGTGATAAATCATGTCGCTGAATTCGAAACCTACATCGTGACGACTGGCTGCGTTTCGCTTCGTCCAAGTCCAAACGAGTACGAGGTTGATGAACAGGCCGCACGTAACCAAAGCAAAGGATAGGGTTTGTCCTAACGAGTAATACGAGAGATCATCCAGATAATCATAAGATCCGATGAAAAGATAAAGCAAGAGAAGGGTCAAGAGGATGATTGCGACATTCCCGTTACGGAATCGATCGATCTTCTTTTTTACGCTTTTCTCATGGTCCAAAGATTCGAAGTGAAGAGGAACGGCATCTAGCTTCCCGGTCGAAAAAACCGAGTATTCTTTATGACGCGTTCGTAGTTTCCAACCGCTTTGGACACAGAAGTTTTCATATTCGCTTAACTCCTCGTAATTCCGGTTCTCCATTGTTTGAGCTGGATGTAGGATGATGTTGAACCTCAGGTTTTGCGGTTCTGTTCTCTTGAATTTCATCGTCAACTCATAAATTTCGTCGATCAACCACCCTTTTGCGGCTTGTTTTGAAAATTCATGCTCGATGTTTGGTAAGAATAACGGGTTCAGATAAGATAATGTGATTTTCTGTTTCATAGTTCCCCCAGGATTTTTTGGCCATCCCCGACCAAGGTTTGCAGACGCCTGACTTCCTTCAACAACACTTCTTTGCCTTCTTGACTCAACCGATAGGTTTTCTTGTTTTCAACATTACTCACAAGGTCGATCAATTGTTCGGATTCGAATCGACTCAACAATGCGTAAAGCGTCCCGGCTCCGATCTGCACCCTGCCCTGCGACATCTCGCGAACGAAAAGCATGATGCCATAGCCGTGTCGCGGTTCGACCAGGCTCAACAATACGTAGTACATCGGTTCGGTTAGATTCTGTAATTGTTGACGAGCCATCGGATCCCTCTATTTCAATTATATATCGATACTCGATATGTATCAACAAAAAAGTGCTGTCGCACTTTTCGTTCAACCTAGATCGTAAACTACTTTCTTAGCCAATCCTCATTATGATGAAGTGAGCTCGGATTATTTCTTCACCCGGTACTTTGAACTCAGAATCAAACGGGTTTTACGGCTATAGACATACTTGAAATAGCCAAATCCGATGAACGCCGTAAACGCCGATCCAGCACGGATCCAATTCGCTTCCAACGCCCCCGCAAGCGCCGTGGCGCCGAGGTGGATCATCGCCATCAACGACATCGCATCGTAGAGTTTGTATTGGTTCTCATGGTTGGAAATCACGACGACCATCAAGACGATCAATTCGAGATTCACGAAGAGATCGAAATAAAGTCCATCGATAAAATAACCATAGGATGAATAGAGCAGGAATCCGATCCCCGCGAGTCCGAATACCTGGATAAGAAATTTCTTTGTCTTTTTGTTCATCGTTGCTCTCCGTACTCGTCCATTCTATCATAGGGAGTACGGTCAGAGACGATGAAAGCACTAGTATCTGAGTTTCGCCACGTTGACATCGAGGCTGAATTGATTGAAATTCTGAAGAAAGAGAATCTGCTTGTAGTCGGATCCACTGATCAAGGTCTTGAGCGAACCGTTGAAGTGACGCAAGTCCACGACATCGATGACGTCGAAATGGGAGGTAAGAAAGGGGATCAGACTGTTCGCATAGGAATCTTTGATGACCAGGATGCGGTTGGGGATCAAGGTCTCCCTTACGATGATTTGGGCATAGCCGTGGTTGCCATGAAGAAACGCACCGTATTTATCGGAAGAACCAAGCGCTTCCTTATCGATCAATGAGTCGTTGAATTTATCCCCTGTGAGATAACTTAGGATCTGCGGATCGATGTACTTCAGAATTTCAGGGGGATAATCCTTCGGTCTTGCTTTATTGTAGTAGGTGCCAAGGAACCCCTCGACTTCCTTCACATCGAAGGAGTCCAGATCCATCGGGATGAGCCCCCACGATTCCATCACGGCTTGATAGGCAAGGTAGGCGCCATCGAGGGTCCAGTGATGGTCGCTGAGATAATACAGCGACGATTCTTTGTGAGTAAGCAGTTTATCCGAAACATTCAATAAGCCAAGTTCATCTTCCCATTGCTTGATTTGAGAGATTTGGTCGAACTGCGGCGTGCCGATCGGAAGTTTTTCAGGATAGACCGCATCCGAATTCGGCGCCAGCATGATCGTCAACGGGAAGTCCGCATACAGTTCTTTGAATTCATTCAAATATCCGATATTCAGGATCGCTTGTCGGGAGAGGGTGAATTTCTTTTCGAAAAGATACTTGTCGGATCCGATCAGAATCCCGTTGTTTTCGGTTTTTCCAAGTCCGTCTTCGATTGTAGATTTCAGCGAGACCCAGAAATCTCGGCCGAAGAATTGGTCGTTGATGTAGGATTCGAGGTCTTTCGTGTAGTCGTTGTCGATGAGGGAGGAAAGATCGAAGCGGGGAAACTGCGCCAAGGCGCGTTTCTCGAAGTCGGAAAAGGCGCGGACAGGTTTGATCGTGTCCGCAATGAAAAGAGCGGCGAGGACAAGCAAGAAGAGTTTGGAGGGTATGTTTTTCATCGCGGCTCCTTTCTAGAAGCGGAAATACAAGAAGGGATTATACGTCGAATCCACAAGATAGGCGACCACGATGAGAAACGCGATCGACATCCCGAGATTCAGAAGAGGATTCATCCAACGGATTTCCTTCAGCCGATTGATGATCGGCATTGAGAATATGATACACAGGATAAGAATCAAGGCGTAGTTTCTTAGGAAATAGACCCAGTCCAAGCCGGGACTAAACCGGAAGAGGACCAGAAGATAGGAACCCAGAAGAGAGAGGTCGGGGATGGCGAAGATCGCCCAGCCGATCAAGATCCCGACGATGAAGTACGATCTTGCGACAGCCGGATGGTTTTTGAAGTACTTCAACAACACCAGTTTCTCAAGCGTCAGCAAGACGAAGAAGTACATACCCCAGAGGACGAAGTTATAGTCGGCCCCATGCCAGAGTCCGGTCAGGAACCAGACGATGAACAGGTTGCGAAGCTGGGTCTTGATGCCCTTTCGGTTACCGCCCAAAGGGATATAGACATAATCGCGAAACCAGGCTCCAAGGGTCATATGCCAACGACTCCAGAATTCCGTCATGCTTTTCGAGATGTAAGGATAATTGAAGTTCTGGGGGAATTCGAAGCCCATCATCTTCCCCATGCCGATCGCCATCAGCGAATAACCGCTGAAGTCGAAGTAGATCTGCATCCCGAAGGCCACAAGACCCAGCCACGCCCCAAGGGTTGAAATGCGCTCCGGTCCCAACAAGAGCACATCGTCCCAAAGCATCCCGATGTTGTTTGCGAGTAGCACCTTCGACGCAAGCCCCGCGAGGAACAGCATCACACCGTCGTTGAACTTCGCCCAGGTCACGACCCGTTCCTTCAGTTCCTTGGCGATCTGACTGTAGGTGACGATCGGCCCCGCGATCAATTGCGGGAAAAGACAAACGAAGGCGCCGAAATCGATGATGTTTGTCTCCGCTTTCAGGTTTCCGCGATAGACATCGAAGGTATAGGACATGGTTTGAAAGGTATAGAAACTGATCCCCAACGGCAAGGTTAGGTTCAGTAAAGGAAGGTCGGATTGAAACAGAAGATTGATCGAGCGGATGACGAAGTCGGAATATTTGAAGAAAAACAATAAACCGAGATTCATCAGGATCGAAATCGATAGATACATCCGTGTACGGTTTTTATCGTCCCTGTGATTCTCGATTCCGTTTGAACAGAAGTAATCGATGAAGATCGAGGCGAACATAATCGAGATGTATTTCACTTCACCCCAGGCGTAGAAAACCAGACTTAATCCCAATAAAACCGCGTTACGATACTTTTTCGGGGTTAAAAAAAGGAGGAGTAAGGCGATGGGTAGGAATTTGAACACAAAGAGAACACTGGAGAAAACCATGCCTTACTCCCTTCTTCTACTTCAACGCTTCCAGGATCGCATCGACCCCGCGTTGAACTTCGGCTTCGGCGAATTCCGTGCGCTCCGCATCGGTCGCCTCGGTGCGATCATCGTATTTCCCCAACAGCAACAAGAACACGAGATTGCCCTTGACAAGGACCTGTGTCGCTTTGACCTTGTCCATGTTCATGGGATAATTGAACCCGTCGTTGATCAGATAGTCGCGATAGTCTTCCAACGCCTTCTTGACGTCTTCGACCTTCCCGTCTTTCGCCAACACGGCGATGAAGGTATCGACGTTCAAACTCATCATCGGACCTTCCGCATAGAAGGCTTCCACATCCGCCGCTTTGACCTTCATCACTTCTTCCAACTGCGTCGCATTGATCGGATTGGACGGGATGTAGTTTTCCCCGTATTCCGCTTTTACGGCGGCGACCGCTTTGTCCATGTCGGCCTTTGTGAATTTCGACGACCCGGCACAACCTCCCAAGATCAAACCAAGACCTAAAACCAAGAGTAGAATTTTCTTCATGAATACGCTCCATTCCAGCGAGGTTTCTCGCGCTACCCTGCAAGTTTAACAAACTTCAAGTTAAGCCAAGATTAAGAAAAAACCGACTTGCGTCGGCTAAAGAAGTTGGATGTTATATCGGCGGCAGAGTTCTTCGGTCTCGTCCGGCCATACGGAAGCCTGGACTTCACCGATATGCGCTTTATGAAGGAAGAACATGCAGAGTCGGGATTGACCGATCCCGCCCCCCATCGAATACGGGAGTTCACCCGCCAACAGCGCCTTATGGAAAGGCATCGACCGGCGATCGTCGCATCCCGCCAGGGTCAATTGACGATCCAACGCTTCCTCGTCGACCCGGATGCCCATCGAAGAAAGTTCAAACGAACGTTCAAGCACGGGATTCCACACGACGATGTCGCCGTTGAGCTGCCAATCGTCGTAGTCGGGGGCGCGTCCGTCATGTTTTTGACCGGATTTCAACAACCCACCGATCTGTAGGATGAATACGGCTTTCTTATCTTCACAGATCTTGTCTTCTCTTTCCTTCGGTGTCAGGTCGGGATATCGATCTTCAAGTTCCTGCGACGTGATGAAGAAAATGTCTTGGGGAAGGATCGGTTGAAGTTTGGGATAGCGCGTCTTCACCAACAACTCGGTATCTTTCAACACCTTATAGATCTTGCGTACCGTTTCCTTCAAGGTCTCCATCGTACGATCTTCCTTTTTGATGTTGAGTTCCCAATCCCACTGGTCGACGTAGATCGAGTGGAGATTGTCGGTCTCTTCGTCCCTGCGGATCGCGTTCATGTCCGTGTAAAGCCCTTCGCCGACAGTGAACCCATAGCGTTTCAAGGCGTTACGTTTCCATTTCGCCAACGAGTGGACGACTTCGACGATTTCCTCGTCGATACACTTCACCCCGAACGCCACCGGACGCTCGATTCCGTTGAGATTGTCGTTGAGTCCGGTTTGCGGACGCACGAACAAAGGGGCCGACACACGGGTCAGGTTCAGTTGGGAGGAGAGATCGTGTTCGAAATAGTCTTTGATCAATTTGATCGCATGTTCGGTTTCCCGGATATCCAAGGAGGAATCATAGCCTTCGGGAACCATTACGCCGTTGAAATTCGTTATCATAGGGACCTCGCTTCAATGTTGTACCTATTGTATAGTAAACGCGGCATGAAATCAAAAAGATTCTTCGCGGTGAAGAATCTTTTCTCTTAGTTATTTCCCTTTATCGAGGGCGTCGAGTTTCGCCATGTCTTTTTCATTGATCGTGAAATCGACCCGGGCGTTTTCGACCATTCTGAATTCCTTGGTCGTCTTAGGCAAAGGCAAGGTTCCTTTTTGGAGGCAATAGCGGATGCAAAGCTGGGCGACCGTCACGTTATTGTCGTCGGCGATGTCCTTCAGCACGGTTTCATTGAAAACCCGACCCGTCGCCAAGGGGGAATAGGCTTCGACCAAAATCCCTTTTTCATCGCAGAACGCCTTGGTTTCTTTCTGCGAGTGTCCGACGAAGAATGAAATCTGGTTGACCATCGGTAGGATTTCGCAGGTATCGATCAGGGCTTGGATGTCCTTGGGTGAAAAGTTACTGACCCCGATGGAGCGGATGCGTCCGTCTTTGTACAGTTTCTCCATGGCCTTCCAGGATTGGATGTTACCTTCGGTGCAGTCCTTACCGATCTGATCCCATGGCCAGGGGGCGTGGATCAGATAGAGATCCAACACATCCAAGTCCAACGCCTTCATCGTCGACTCAAAGGCGTCCAAAGTTTCTTGGTAGCCTTTGGTTTGGGCGGGCAGCTTGCTTGTGACGAAAATTTCGCTGCGCGGGATGCCCGAGTCTTTCACGGCACGTCCGACCGCGCTTTCGTTGCGGTAGGCTTTGGCGGTATCGACGTGGCGATACCCGCTACGCAGTGCCGCCAGGGTCGACTCGTAGGCGACTTCGTCGGGAATCTGCCAGGTCCCGTATCCGATTTTCGGAATATTCACTCCGTTATACAAGGTATACACATCGGTTAATTGTGGCATGGTGCTCCTCCTGTGTTGCATGTTACAATGTCATTATACAAGAAAGTTCGATGAGGGTGAAACGGATGACTGCGAAAGCGTTGGAACGGATCGAAGAATTGGGTGTATCCTTGGCGAAACGGGAAAGTTGCCTTGCGTTGTTGGGACTAGGTTCCGTCGGTAAGGAACTGAAGCGATGCGACGAATATTCGGACCTCGACTTTTTCGTCATCGTACGCGAAGGGTCGAAGATGGATTATCTCAACGATCTTGACTGGTTGAATGAAGTCAAACCCCTGGTCTATTCCTTCCGAAATACCGTCGACGGGTACAAGGTCTTGTTTAACGACGGGGTCTACGGCGAGTTCGCCGTCTTTGAAGAGCGTGAAATGAATGCGATCGGTTATAGCGAAGGTCGTTTCATTTTTAGGAAGGATGGTTGTCATGTCAGTGAGCAACCGGTCGTCGAAATCCGTGAAATCAAGGAAGACAACATCGATTTCGCCCTCAACGAACTACTGACCAACCTCTTGGTCGGAATGCAGCGTTATCGTCGGGGTGAGAGGCTTGCGGCCCAACGTTTGATCGAATACCATGCGGTGAACCGCTTGTTATCGATCTACCATCACTTCGCCGACGAGGAGAACGACTTCGTCGATGCCTACAATTTGGAACGAAGGGTCGAGTTTCGCTTTCCAACCCTCGCCAACCTTCTTCCATCGTTTGTCCAAGGCATCGACCGCGTCCCCTCTTCCGCCAAAGCCTTGCTTGACTTCACCCTGACATTGGGAATGTTGAATGAAGCGATGGTCAAAGAGATCGAAGCGCTTCTCTAGATCCACTCATATCGCTTTACTTTCGTAAGCATGAACCTTTCGAAGTGAAGCGTTCCATGATACATTGGTTGAAAGGAGAAAGAACCATGAACCGTCTTAAAGCCCTACGTATCGTCAATGCCTCGATCGCTTTCCTTGTCCTAGGCCTCGTGTTTTCCGGACTCTTCCACGACTTGATTCCCTATGCGGTCTTCTCAAAGTTGCATCCCTTGACCGGTTTCACTTTCGCGTTTCTGATCGCCGTCCACGTCTACCTGAATTTCAATTGGATCAAAGCCAACTATCTCAAACGCAAGAAGTAAACATCCCGGTCCCCCGGGATGTTTTCATTGTAGACCCGAAAGGTCTTCGTGGACGCGTTTGAGATCCGAACGTATTTGGATCTGTTGGGGGCACATCGTTTCGCATGCGCCGCAGAGTTGGCATTGGTCGGCACGTTGGGAGGTTTCCATCGACTTGAAGTAGCGACGGATCGTCGCCTCTTTGTTTTGATAGACCGAATAGTCGTTCCAAATCCTGAAATTACGCGGGATATCGACACCGTACGGACAAGGCATGCAGTAGGCGCACCCGGTACATCCGTTCTTTACCCTGGCTTTCATCGTTTTTGCGACTTCCTCGACCAACGTGATTTCTTCTTGCGTCATCGCTTTGGCTTCATTGAAGGTCGCCAGGTTATCGGACACATGGCCCATCGTCGACATCCCGCTTAGAATCACCTTCACGTTCGAGAAGGAAGCGACCCAACGCAATGCCCAAGAGGATAGACTCTTCTCGGGGTCATGGTTCTTGAAGATCGACGCGATATCGGAAGGAAGATTCGCCAACGTCCCCCCTTTGATAGGTTCCATGACGACGACGGGGATCCCTTTGGATGTCGCCAACTCATAGCCTTTGATCCCGGCCTGGATTTCCGTATCCACATAATTGAATTGGATCTGACAGAAATCCCAGTCATGATGATTCAAAATCGTTTCGAAAACCGGATAGTCGTCGTGGAAGGAAAATCCAAGATTGCGGATCTTCCCTTCTTTTTTGAGGTCGAGACAGTAGTCGACGATGTTGAAATCGAGGACTTTCTGCCACTTCTCCTGATCCAAGGCATGCAGCAAGTAGAAATCGACATAGTCCACATCCAATCGTTTCAGTTGATCTTCGAAAATGCGTTTCACGTCTTCTTTGGCTTTTAGTTCCCAGATCGGGAGTTTGGTCGCCAGGTAGAACGAAGAACGATCATATTTATTAAGCGCTCTCCCGACAAACGGCTCGCTGTCGCCGTTATGATACGGATACGCCGTATCGATGTAGGTCACCCCGTTGGCGATCGCCGTGTCCAACATCTTTTCGGCTTCGATTTCGTTGATCGTCCCGTCGGGCAAGGTGGGGAATCGCATACACCCGAACCCCAATAAGGATGGTTTGAAACCGCTGTTCTTGAATTCTCTTTTTTCCATGGTACCCTCGCTTTATATCCTTATGATAGTACATGAAGTATGGTTTAGGTCAAGAAAAAACGCAATCGTTTCGGATTGCGTTAGACGGGAATCATGACTTCGTGGGCTTCGTCGTCGATTTCATATCCGTTTTTAAAGAGATCCAGACAAGCGTTCACGACATCCGGGCGATATAGACGTCCGCTTTTCTCTTTGATTTCAAGCAAAGCGACATCTCTTCCCAACGATGGGCGATAGGGTCGATGCGACATCATCGCTTCCACGACGTCGGCGACCATCAAGATGTGGGCTTCGACCATGATCTGGGAGTTCGCCAGGGCGCGGGGATATCCCGATCCGTCGAAGCGTTCGTGATGCTGGTAAATGGCTTCGGCGATCAGCGGGGGAAGGTCGACCCTGGAAAGCATTTCATATCCGCTATACGAATGCCCCTTCAAGAGTTCGAATTCCGCACGGGAGAGTTTCCCGGGCTTGGAGAGGATCTCCGAGGGGATCGTGATTTTTCCGATATCATGGATATAGCCGATGATACGGATCAATTCGGTTTGTTCGTTGGATAGGTTGAGTTTCTCGGCGATCGATGCCGCGAGATTGCCGACCCTTCGTTGATGCCCTGCGGTATAGGGGTCTCTGAATTCGACGACTTGGGAAAGCAGCGTGATGATGCTTTCCATGGCTTTATGCAAGGCATGGGTCCGTGACGCCACCATGTATTCCAGATTGCGCTGGTACTCGATGTTGCGCTCTTCCAAGTCTTTTTTCTCATCCATCAATGCCTTCGTTTGCGCAGTGTTTCGGACGACCCGTAGAAAATCTTCTTTCCTTATGGGTTTGGCCAAATAATCGCTCGCCCCGTTTTGAACCGCGGTGACCGCCGTCTCCACGGTCGGTTCCCCCGTCATGATGATGACGCGGACTTCTTTCTGAAATTTACGAAGTTTATCGATCAACTCGATCCCAGTCATCCCCGGCATGATGATGTCGGTTACCAGGATGTCGACCGGATGTTCTTTCAGAAACTCAAGCGCCTTCAGCGCATCGGGGACGCTATGGACGTCGTATCCTTCAGATTTCAAAAAAGCGGATAAAGTAATGCGTATCGATGGTTCATCATCGACGATCAAGATTCTGCTCATGCGACCTCCCCTGGATGTTCCCACCCGTTATCGACCGGTAATTTCACGGTGAAACATGTCTCCCCAACTTTCGAATCGACATAGATCTCCCCATGATGATCTTTGACGATCCCGTAACTGATGGATAATCCTAATCCGGTCCCTTTATCTTTCGGTTTGGTCGAATAGAAAGGTTCGAAGATCCGATTCAGGTTTTCTTCAGGAATCCCGCATCCATAATCCTTCACGCTCAGCATCAGCCATCTTCGATGATCCATCACTTCCAACGAACACCGTACCTCGATCCGCTTCATCGGGTCCACCCCGGGGAAGCGTTCATTCAACGCGTCCCGCGCATTGGTCAAGAGGTTCATCAAGACTTGTTGGATCTGTTGGGACCGGCATTTGAAATCCGGTAGGTTTTCATCCAATTGGATATCCAGATCGATGTTGTCTTTCTTGATGATGGTTTTAATCAAGGAAGTCGTCCTCGACACCACGTCGTACATGCTGGCATAACTATGCGATTGCTTTTCCATCCTGGAGAACTGTAGAAGGCTCTTGACGATATCGGAGATCCGATCGGTTTCGCGGATGATTTCTTTCGCATACTCGGAAGCATCGCTGTCCCGTTGGATTTGATCATAGATCAACTGGGCGTAATTCATGATCCCGTTGAGGGGATTGTTGATTTCATGGGCGACCCCGCCCGCCAACGTACCGATCGCTTCAAGTTTCTGTTGTTGGCGAAGCTGTACTTCCAATTCCTGCTTCAACCGATCAAACGATTTGAGTTTACTGATGTCCAATGCGAATACCAACGCGCCATGTTTCCCCTCGTATTCAAACGGTACGGCGAGGACGTTCACATCGAATGCATTCCCGAACACATCCGTGAATACTTCATCGACCGGAGGCACCATCTCGATTTTCTCGTTCAATGCATCGATCCTGTCTCTGACATCTTGATGAAAATCGGGATGGATACGATCCAGAACCGGCGATCCGATGAGACGTTCTTGCGAGTCGATGCGAAAGAGATGACAGGCGGTTTGATTCAAGTATGCGAAATTACCGTCCGATTGGATGAAAATCGCATAAGGCGCATTATCCACCAATGTTCTAAACCGGTTTTCACTTGCCTCAAGTTCACGCTGAGCCGTCTTACGCAAGGTCACGTCATGGATGATGGAATAGAGTAAACGGTTCCCGGATTTATGGATCGGTCCGGAATAGACTTCCACATCCGCGATCGATCCATCGGCTCTGCGATGTCTGAATTCGAAATGGTTGTGCTTGAAGGTGATCGATCGTTCCATTTCAACTTTGATTTCTTCCAAAGATAAGGTATTGATTTCGCTGATGTTCATTTCCGATAGTTGTTCCCGATTCCAACCGTAAAATTGCTCGGCCGCCGGATTCGCATCGATGATCTTTCCACTGACCGGGTCGAGGATCAGCATGACCGCGTGGTTGTTTTCGAAGAGATTGCGATATTGAAGATCGGCTTCCATCACCCGGATCTGCATTTCCTGCCGTTCGTTTTGAGACAGTAAAAGCAAACCCAACATCAGGGTCGCGATCGGATAGATGGTCATGATTTCAAAGGAGAGGGATTCGATCGTATACCAGGCCAATTCCTTGGGCAAAGCGAGCATGCACAATAGCATGATCAAGTGCGTGATGAATCCGAAGAGATATAGATAGATCACTTTATGTTTCTGAGTCTTCGGGAAGATGAAATGGCGCCAGAACAAGCCGAACGCCGATACGCTGAGGATCACCAAGACTCCCGGAAGAGAACCGACTCCGCCCATCGATAATCGGAATGCGATCGCCATCGACGCCGCGAGGATGGTTGGGATCGCACCGAAGACCAATGCGCTCAGACTCAACAAGATCGACCGGGTATCGAAGACCAGGCCGTTGGTGAAGGTCATCGGGACCGACATGACGACGATGCATATCGTCCCGATCAAAAGGCCGTCGACGATTTCCGCAAACCGACCACGCTTTTCAAACATGAGGTGTCCGAGATGATTAAACAGACTCAGCGACAAAAGGAGCGCCGCATTGTTGATAAGCTTAACCAGTGTAAGTTGATCCATGGCATTTCCCCATCATAAATACTATTTTCATTTTCTCATAGTTCACACAGACCCACAACACTTAAAATAGTCAAATCAGTGGGTTTCTACCGTTTAATTCGATATTCAAATTGATCGTGGAACACATCGGGGTCATATCTATCCCTTCGATGGTGTCTGCGGATGTGTCCCAACGTCATCCCGCACTTCAGCATCACTTTGGCCGAACCCAGGTTGCGGGCATCGCACGTCGCCGTGATTTCATCGATCCCCAGTTCCTCGAATCCGAAGCGGATCAACTCTTGCGCCGCTTCCCCGCCGTATCCTTGATTCCATTCCTCTTTACGTAGGATCCATCCGACCTCCGCCTTTTCCATCGTATCGTCAAGATAAATCCCGCATCCTCCGATGTGGCGGCCCTCGTTGTCGATCAGTGCGAAGTCGTATTTCCGACGAGGTAGAACCGTCTGGTTTTCGATGACGTCATACAAAAACCGCGTCGTTTCATCAAACGTGTTGGGACCCCAAAGCATGAATTCGACGCATGCGGGGTCCCCCGCATAGACGTGAGTCGTATCCAGATCTTCGATCGTAAACTCGCGCAATCGCAATCGCTTCGTGACTCGTTCCATATTCTCTCCCGTTTTCATCCATTATACGGGATAAAAACGGGGTTTGGGAATGAAATGGGCATGGAAATTGTAGGATTCCGTCGATTTGATATACTGTAGATACTCATAAAAAGGATAAACGATCATGTCAAAGGTGACCCCTTTTTCTATGAAATCATTGAAAGGAGCTTTATGCACAATTCGATTACCATTGTCTTATCGGGTGAAGCCGGACAAGGATTACAGATCATCGAAGAATTCCTGGTCGAAACCCTCTCACGCGAAACCTATGTCTTTACGTCAAAAGAGGTCATGAGCCGGGTAAGGGGTGGAAACAACTCCGTCGAAATCAGGATCAGCGACCAACCCATCCACGCTCTACGGTATACGATCGATGCGTTGTTTCTATTGAACAACCATGCGTTGGACCGTTTACGTCCGCGTCTGCAGGATTCGACCGTCGTCTACGGCGAAGCGGGTTTCATTACCGATGAGGATAAAGAAAAGTTGTCCTATCATGAAATCGCATTGACCGAACTGGCGAAACAGTCGGGAAACCGCCTCTACATCAATACGGTGCTTTTCGGATTCATCGCAGGCTTGCTGGACATCCACACCGAGAACGCACGCGACTTGATTCGCAACCGCTTCATCAAACGCGGAGAAGAAACCGTCGCAGGAAACATCCGTGCTTTCGAATTGGGGTATGATCTTGGCGTCAACGACCCGAAGAAACCTGTACGATCGAAACCGACCACATTCACACCGCAGAAAGTCTTTACGGGGAACGATGCGTTGGTCATCGGTGCCTTGGCGGGCGGCGTGAACTATCTCGCGGCCTATCCGATGTCGCCGGGAACCAGCCTGATGATGTCCTTGTCGGAAAAAGGCAGGGAACACGGGGTGTTGGTCGAACAAGCCGAAGATGAAATCGCCGCCTTAAACATGGTCCAGGGTGCCTGGTATGCCGGGGCGAGAGCCATGACCACGACCTCCGGCGGTGGGTTCGCGCTGATGACCGAAGCCGTCAGTTTGGCCGGGATCACGGAAACCCCCGCGGTCATCCATGTCGCACAGCGTCCGGGTCCGGCGACCGGTCTTCCGACCCGTACCGAACAGGGCGACTTGAATTTGGTCGTCTATGCCGGACACGGTGAATTCCCGCGCGTCGTCTATGCCCCGGGAACCATCGAAGACGGGGTCGAACTCGCCGCACGCGCGTTCTGGATGGCGGACAAGTACCAGATCCCCGCGTTCATCCTCTCCGACCAATATTGGCTGGAATCGATGATCCCCGCGAATCCCGTCATCCCTCAGACATACCTTGAACGGTTCGTCGTCGAAACCGATGCGGACTATAAACGCTACGCCTTCGACCCCTCCGGTCTTTCCCCGCGCGGGATCCCGGGTTTCGGGAAAGGCTTCGTGAAAGTCGACAGCGACGAGCACGATGAAGAAGGCATGATCACCGAGTCGTTCGACATGCGTGTGAGAATGCATGAGAAACGTTTGAATAAGTTCAACTTGATGAAGAAGGACGAGGTCGAACCCCTTGTTTTCGGTAATCAAGACGCAAAGAACCTGTTGGTCGGCTGGGGTTCGACCTACGGCGTG